>NC_016002.1:2592500-2882500 GCF_000283535.1 Pseudogulbenkiania sp. NH8B | reverse complement strand
ATCCTCCAAGGCTAAATACTCGTGATCGACCGATAGTGAACCAGTACCGTGAGGGAAAGGCGAAAAGAACCCCGGGAGGGGAGTGAAATAGAACCTGAAACCGGATGCATACAAACAGTGGGAGCCTCGCAAGGGGTGACTGCGTACCTTTTGTATAATGGGTCAGCGACTTACGTTCAGTAGCGAGCTTAACCGAATAGGGGAGGCGTAGGGAAACCGAGTCCGAATAGGGCGCTTTAGTTGCTGGGCGTAGACCCGAAACCGAGTGATCTATCCATGGCCAGGATGAAGGTGCGGTAACACGCACTGGAGGTCCGAACCCACTAGTGTTGCAAAACTAGGGGATGAGCTGTGGATAGGGGTGAAAGGCTAAACAAACTCGGAGATAGCTGGTTCTCCCCGAAAACTATTTAGGTAGTGCCTCATGTATCACTTCCGGGGGTAAAGCACTGTTATGGCTAGGGGGTCATTGCGATTTACCAAACCATGGCAAACTCTGAATACCGGAAAGTGCGAGCATGGGAGACAGACGGTGGGTGCTAACGTCCATCGTCAAGAGGGAAACAACCCAGACCGCCGGCTAAGGTCCCAAATGATCAGTTAAGTGGTAAACGAAGTGGGAAGGCCTAGACAGCCAGGATGTTGGCTTAGAAGCAGCCATCATTTAAAGAAAGCGTAATAGCTCACTGGTCGAGTCGTCCTGCGCGGAAGATGTAACGGGGCTCAAACTGATAACCGAAGCCGCGGATTTGCACGCAAGTGCAGATGGTAGGGGAGCGTTCTGTAGGTCTGTGAAGGTGTGTCGTAAGGCATGCTGGAGATATCAGAAGTGCGAATGCTGACATGAGTAGCGATAAAGCGGGTGAAAAGCCCGCTCGCCGAAAGCCCAAGGTTTCCTACGCAACGTTCATCGGCGTAGGGTGAGTCGGCCCCTAAGGCGAGGCTGAAAAGCGTAGTCGATGGGAAACGGGTCAATATTCCCGTACTTTCGTATAGTGCGATGTGGGGACGGAGAAGGTTAGGTCAGCCAGGTGTTGGATGCCCTGGTTCAAGCCGGTAGGTGGAAGGAGTAGGCAAATCCGCTCCTTTGTTAACACCGAGACGTGATAACGAGGTTCTACGGAACCGAAGTGACTGATACCACGCTTCCAGGAAAAGCCACTAAGCTTCAGCTATACGAGAACCGTACCGCAAACCGACACAGGTGGGCAGGATGAAAATTCTAAGGCGCTTGAGAGAACTCAGGAGAAGGAACTCGGCAAATTGATACCGTAACTTCGGGAGAAGGTATGCCTCTTAAGGTGTAGGACCTCGCGTCTGAAGCCTCGAGAGGTCGCAGAGAATCGGTGGCTGCGACTGTTTATCAAAAACACAGCACTGTGCCAACACGAAAGTGGACGTATACGGTGTGACGCCTGCCCGGTGCCGGAAGGTTAAGTGATGGGGTGCAAGCTCTTGATCGAAGCCCCGGTAAACGGCGGCCGTAACTATAACGGTCCTAAGGTAGCGAAATTCCTTGTCGGGTAAGTTCCGACCCGCACGAATGGCGTAACGATGGCCACACTGTCTCCTCCTGAGACTCAGCGAAGTTGAAATGTTTGTGAAGATGCAATCTCCCCGCTGCTAGACGGAAAGACCCCGTGAACCTTTACTGTAGCTTTGCATTGGACTTTGAACAGACTTGTGTAGGATAGGTGGGAGGCTATGAAGCTGAGACGCTAGTTTCAGTGGAGCCGTCCTTGAAATACCACCCTGGTGTGTTTGAGGTTCTAACCTTGGTCCGTGATCCGGATCGGGGACAGTGCATGGTAGGCAGTTTGACTGGGGCGGTCTCCTCCCAAAGTGTAACGGAGGAGTTCGAAGGTCACCTAGGTACGGTCGGAAATCGTGCTGATAGTGCAATGGCATAAGGTGGCTTAACTGCGAGACCGACAAGTCGAGCAGGTGCGAAAGCAGGACATAGTGATCCGGTGGTTCTGAATGGAAGGGCCATCGCTCAACGGATAAAAGGTACTCCGGGGATAACAGGCTGATTCCGCCCAAGAGTTCACATCGACGGCGGAGTTTGGCACCTCGATGTCGGCTCATCACATCCTGGGGCTGTAGCCGGTCCCAAGGGTATGGCTGTTCGCCATTTAAAGTGGTACGTGAGCTGGGTTCAAAACGTCGTGAGACAGTTTGGTCCCTATCTGCAGTGGGCGTTGGAAGTTTGACGGGGGCTGCTCCTAGTACGAGAGGACCGGAGTGGACGAACCTCTGGTGTACCGGTTGTCACGCCAGTGGCATTGCCGGGTAGCTAAGTTCGGAAGAGATAACCGCTGAAAGCATCTAAGCGGGAAACTCGCCTGAAGATGAGACTTCCCTGAGGGCTTGACCCTCCTGAAGAGTCGTTCGAGACCAGGACGTTGATAGGTCGGGTGTGGAAGCGCTGTGAGGCGTGAAGCTAACCGATACTAATTGCTCGTGAGGCTTGATCCTATCATTTGAGTGGCTTGGGCCACGCGGTGAATAGAGTGTGCGACGTACGATCGATTACCCAATTCGAAATGGAAGCTGAGAGGCTTCCAGGCTTCTTCCCGTTTGTTGACAGTTTATGTCTGGCGGCCTTAGCGAGGTGGTCCCACCCCTTCCCATCCCGAACAGGACCGTGAAACGCCTTAGCGCCGATGATAGTGCGGCCTTGCCGTGTGAAAGTAGGACACCGCCAGACTCCCCTTACAAAAGCCCAGCTCATCCGAGCTGGGCTTTGTGCTTTGCGCTGGCGGAAAGCCCGAACAGCCCGTCGGGGCCCCGACGAGCTGGCGCTGGGCGGCGGCGGTGGCTCCGCGTTTCTCCCTCTCCCACTGACGGCTTGGCTGAAGAGCTGGCTGTGGCGTCCTAGCCTACTCCCCACAGGCCATACCATTCGGCAGGAAAGAGAAGTCCGTCACAGAAGGAGGGTGACGGACATGGGGAAGGGCAGATGATCGGCCTCCTCACGCCGATTGGGGGATGTCAGTGCAACTTCACTTGGGGTTCGGCGCGCTTGGAAAGCAGCCGGCCTATCGTCGCCAGGCACGTCCTTCCTAGCCCATACAAGGCCATCTTGTGCTTGCTGTAGAGCGACAAGTACATCAGGCGCGCAAACTGCCCCTGAATGAACAGGCTCTTGCGGGACAGGGAGCTCATCAGGCTACCCACCGTGCTGTATTTGCCCAGCGAGATCAGCGAGCCCAGGTCGCGATAGGCAAATGTCCGCAGCGGTTTGCCCTGTAGTTGCCGTTTCAGGTTCGCGAGCAACAGGGTGGCTTGCTGGTGGGCAGCCTGGGCGCGAGGCGGTACCCAGCCTTGCTTCTCTTCCCACGGGCAAGCAGCGCAATCCCCAAGGGCAAAAATAGCCGGATCCAAGGTGGTCTGCAGGGTGGGGGTGACCACCAGTTGATTGAGCCGATTGGTTTCCAGGCCGTCCAGTCGGGAGAGGAAGTCGGGTGCCTTGACTCCCGCGGCCCAGACCACCAATTCCGACGGGATGAGCTTGCCACTCGCGGTTAGCACGGATGTCTCGGTCACCTCGGTGACCTTTTCTCCCGTCAAAACCGAAACGTTGAGCTTTTGCAGCAGGCACCGTGCGTTGTGCGACAGCTCGGGGGGCAGGGCGGGCAGGATACGGTCTCCGGCCTCGATCAGGGTCAGCCGGATGTCCCGGTCGGGGTCGATGCTTTCCCGCCCATATGCCACCAGTTCACGCGTCGTGTTGCGCAGTTCCGCCGCCAGTTCGACACCGGTGGCCCCGGCGCCAATGATGGTGATCTGTAGTTGCTCGGGGCGCAGCGGCCCGTTTTGCAGGCTGGCGCGGACACAGGCGTTGACCATGCGCTGATGGAAGTGCGCAGCCTGTTCCGGGGTATTCAGGCTGATCGCATGTTGTGCAACGCCCCGGGTACCAAAATCGTTGGTGCCGCTGCCGACGGCCAGCACCAGGGTGTCGTAGGAAATCCGGCGGCGCGGAATCAGCTCCTGTCCGTCGGCATCTAGGGTGGGAGCGACATGGATGACCTTCTCTGCACGGTCCAGCCCATCCATGCGGCCCAGACAGAAACGGAAGCCGTGCCACCGGGCTTGAGCCAGGTAGTCGAGTTCTTCTTTGGCCGGTGTCATGCTTCCGGCTGCTATTTCGTGCAGCAGGGGTTTCCAGATATGGGTGCGGGAGCAGTCGACCAGGGTGATTTCGGCTTGTTGCCGGCGTCCCAAGGTGTCACCTAGCCGCGTTGCCAGCGCCAGCCCTCCGGCGCCTCCTCCCACAATGACGATTTTCTGCATGTTGGACGTGGGCATTGGTGTCTCCTGAGGTGCGTTTGCCTGGCCATGCTTCCTCGCATGCACAATTTGCCTTGTTGGCGGTAATGCGGAGGGGGCGTTAGAATGGCCTGAAATGAGGCCGTTAGCGGCTAATTTGCCCGGTGTGTGCCACCTTCGGCAAACGATATAAATTCAGCACATTGTGAGTGATGGGAACAATGGATGAGGCGGAAGATACCGAGCATCGAGGCGCTGCAGGCGTTTGAAGCGGCGGCACGGCACCAGAGCTTTACCCGGGCCGCGGAAGAATTGGCTTTGACGCAAAGCGCCGTCTGCAAGCAGATCGCGACGCTGGAGGAAATGCTGGGGATCGCCCTGTTTAATCGCATCAAGCGACGCGTCAGCCTGAGCGAGGCGGGCCAGGTCTATGCCCGGGAGGTGCGGGAGCATCTCGACCGACTGGAGCGCAGCACCTTGTCCATCATGGCGCATCAAGGTTCGGGCGGCGTTATCGAGCTGGCGGCGATCCCCACCTTCGCCACGCGCTGGCTCATTCCGCGTCTGCCCGGGTTTTATGCCGAGCATCCCAATATCACGATCAATATCACCACCCGTTCCGATACCTTCATTTTTGCCGACACCGTTTTCGACGCCTCCATTCATTTCGGGACGGGGGTCTGGCCCGGCGCCCATGCCGATCATCTGTTTGGCGAGGAAATGATCCCGGTTTGCAGCCCGCAGCTGCTGGCGCGGCATCCTTGTTTGCAGCCGCAGGACCTGGTCAAGCTGAAGCTCCTGCACCTGTCGGCACGGCACGATGCCTGGCATAAATGGTTCGCCGCGGCCGGGGCCAGCGACCTGAACGCCATGGTCGGCCCGCGCTACGAGCTGTTTTCGATGCTGGTGGAGGCGGCCCGGGCGCAAATGGGGGTCGCCTTGGTGCCGCGTTTTCTGGTGCAGGAAGAGATCCGCTCGGGTTCGCTGGTGACGCCCTTCGATATCCCGATGCAGAGCGAGATGGGCTATTTTCTGGTTTACCCGGAAAGCAAGCAGGAGGCCAAAGTCCTTCAGGCTTTTGTCAGCTGGTTGCTCGAGCAAGCCGAGCAGTATCGTTCACAGCTTCAGCCGTAGCGCCGGGCTTCGTCCAGGGCTAGCCCGCCAGGTGCCAACAGACAAGCCCACTGCGCCGGCACGCTTCTGATCGGAGGACGTGCGATGCAGGGGGTGTTGGAGGGCCTTGGCGGCGCCTCGCCGGGAGGCCGGATCAGATCGATACGAAGGGCTGGTCTTTGAGCGAGGCTTTGAACCCCTCGACGACCTCGTGCACTTTGCCCCAGCTCGGCAGGGCCTTCATTCGGTTTAACCAGCGTCGCACGTTGGGGTAGTCCAGATATTCGCAGCGCACCAGTTCACCCACTGCCACCATCTCGGCGCCGACGTAATCGGCGAGGGTGATCGTGTCGCTGCAGAGAAACGGGCGATCGGGGCCGATCAGGTCCTTGTCGAGGATGCCGAGCCAGTGCTGGGCTTTTTGCTTGCCCCAGGCAATGGTCCCGGCATGGGCCTCCTCGGTTGGGCGCCTGTGGTGAGGGAACAATTGCGGGTAGACCAGACCGTAGCCATGGTCCTTGTAATAGTTGCTGTAGAACCACTCCATGGCCTCGTCGACGCGTGCCCGTTGCTTCAGGTCGGCGGGGTAGGCCAACGACTGGGCCATACCGGCAAGATAGCGAATGATGGCCCCGCTTTCGGTCAGCACAAAGCCATCGTCGTCCAGCACCGGTACCAGGCAACTGGGGTTGATGGCCTGGAACTCGGGCTTGAGGTGTTCGCCGGTCATGAGGTCGACCAGCTGATAATCCAGTGGGATCGCCTCTTCGGCCGCGAACATCATGATGATGCGGCTCGTGGTCGAGGCGGGGTGGTAATAGAGTTTCATTGCGAATTCTCCAAAGGCGGACGTGGGCATCCCGGGGTCTGGCTCTAGGCGCATTCACCGCGGAGCATGCCGGTTGCTGCTGGAGGATGATGCCACGGAGGCGGGCAACCCCCATCAAATGCGCAGGTGATCGATCGTGCGCGATTTGCTGCGCGGCGTGGCCGCACACCCTCTTCGTGCCGCCACTGCGCCGGTATTTAGCCCTGCCAGCCAGGTGACGATCTTGTGCGCCGATCATCCTGCCGGAGCGTTGTGGTGCGCTTTTTCGGCGTGGTCGCCGTGGTCGGCATGCCCTGGAAAAATGACATGACCGAGGGTGCCGTTTCATCCTGATTGGACGCTAGTTGCTGGTGGGGTGGATTGCAAGAAAACGGTCCTCGTCTTTCTCTCTCCGCCCGGTGTTGGGATGGGGGTTAGGGCGAGGCAGGTCGTGCCAGGGTGCTGCATTGTTTACCGATAGTAAACAAATTCTTTCTCATAGCATGGTTTTTCGAAATTCTCCGAAGCGATAAATTTTACATATGAAATTTGCAAAAGGGGGATTTCCCTCCTGGCTTATTCACACATCGGAGTTCCTATGAAAAAAATTGCACTCGTTGTTGCCGGGCTGCTGGTGGCCGGCTCGGTTTTCGCCAAGGACAGCTACGTTGCGCCCACGGACGCCCAGGTTCAGGCCTGGCAGGCGGAGCAGGGTAAAATCAAGGCCAGCTACGCCCAGCTGCCGCCGGCCGAGCAAGCGCGCCTCAGCCAGCAGAATGCCTATTGGTCCGCACGCTGGGTCAAAGAGAACCAGGCCAGTCGTTAAGTTTCGTGGGGCGTCAGTCCCCGCTGCCTGTCTCCAGGCTCGATGATCGGGCCGCGCGTTGTCAAAAGGCTGAGCCACCCGGCTCGGCCTTTTTCCTTGCAAGGAGGGGAAGATTTAATCCCTCAGACACGCCTGGTGAGCCGGGTCATGGCGCGGTCTCTGGTTGGCTGGGTTTCATCTCCTTCATCAAGGCGAATGCCTCGTCCTGTCCGATGATCTTGATCGTCATCGGGTCCCCCGCGAAAGGGAATGCCCAGGAGCGTCCCGGGCTGTAACCCACCTCCAGGTAGTAGGTTTTGCCCGATTCGGCTTCCAACGTGGCAACCCGTTTCCCTTGTGGGAAGGCCTTGAATCGGAATTCGTGATGGCCTGCTCCGATCGGCAGAGTTTTGTAGGTGAGGCGTGGCAGACTGGCGATTTCAGATCCGTTGTCAGTAATATCCTGGTTGTTGGACACCAGGGTCGGGCCACTGATGTTCATGACCACCAGCGTGGCGGATTCGGCGACCTCCTTCGAGGCAGGCGGTGTCTCTGTCGACACGTCAGTCTGCGCCCAAAGTGCCGTGTTCAGGCCCAGCCCGCAGGCGGCAACAAACCAACGGCAGTTCCTTCTCCAATTGTTCATGCCTCCTCCTCGTCAAATCGGTTGCTCCTTAAAACTTTTATTTGCCGCTCTCGTCCTTGTCAACCTCGGAACATCAACATGGCAGGGGCGCCATGTCGCGCTCGGTAAGGCCTCTCGGCGTATGGCATGTCGAGTGAGTGAGCTGCGGCTGCTCTTGCGTTAGGGTCGGACAAAAACAGGAGCGTTATATGCCCACATCCATTCCCTCTGCGCACACGGGTTCCAAGCGGTATGCGGTACGTACCGTCTATCCATGAAACGCTTGCGGCGGGGGCGCTTCGGTTGGCGGGCGGCGAGGGTAGGGGATTACGCGGTGAAGACCAAGGCTGTTAAGCTCGCTGTGAAGCACGAGCCGGATTCGAGGCTATGCCGGACTGACCACCATTCATTGGGTCTGGGTATGGCTTTCCGCAAATCGATTCAGCGGCGACCAGTGGCCACCAAGAAAACATAAGGAGAAATCGGATGAAGCATCGCTTTGCCACCCTGATGGCAGCGTGTGCTGTCAGCATGGCCGCCCCCATGGCCATGGCGGCCAAACCGCTGGTGTTCTGTGCCGAAGCGGCACCCGAGGGTTTCGATCCGGCGTTGTGGGACAGCGCCTTGACCTATAACGTCACGCGGCAGATTTTCCAGGGCCTGGTGCGATTCAAGCACGGCGGCACGGCGCTGCAGCCGGCTCTGGCAACCGGCTGGGAGGTGTCGGACGATGGTCTGGAGTACACCTTCCACCTGCGCCACGGCGTGAAGTTTCACCGCACCGACTACTTCCAGCCCAGCCGCGACTTCAACGCCGACGACGTGGTGTTCACCATCACCCGCTGGATCAATCCGGAGGCGCCGTTCAACAAGGCGTTCCGAACCCAGCTGCTGGGCCCCAACGCCAACGGTATCGCGCAGAGCGTGGCCGCGGTGAAGAAGGTCGACCCTTACACCGTCACGCTGCGGCTGAAGGAGCGCAACTCGACCTTTGTCAATTTCCTGGCGATGGGGTTTGCCGGCATGCAGTCGGCCGAGTATGGCGCCAAGCTGTTGGCCGAAGGGCGAGCCGCCGACATCAACCTGAAGCCGATCGGCACCGGCCCCTTCCTGTTCAAGGGCTATGCCAAGGACGCGGCGGTACGCTATGCCGCCAACCCCGGCTACTGGGGCAAGAAACAGAAAACCCAGAGCCTGGTGTTTGCCATCGTCACCGACCCGCAGGTGCGGCTGCAGAAGCTGAAGAGCAACGAGTGCCAGGTGGCGGCGGCGGTGCGCGAGGCCGACCTGGACGGCCTCAACGGCGCGCCGGGGGTGAAGGTCACCTCCACCGGCGCGATGAACATCTCCTACCTCGCCTACAACCTGCAGCGGCCGCAACTGGCCAATCGCGATGTGCGCGTGGCGCTCGATATCGCCATCGACCGTGATGCGCTGTTCCGCGTGATGTTCCCCAAGGGCGGGGCCATCCAGGCGGTCAACCCGTTCCCGCCGTCGGTGTGGAGCTGGAACGGCAAGAACCGGAACGAATACAACCCGGCGAAGGCGCGGCAGTTGCTGGCCAAGGCCGGCTATCCGGACGGCTTCGCCATCACGCTGTGGGCGCTGCCGGTGCAGCGGCCGACCAACCCCAACGGCAAGCTGATGGCGCAGATGATCCAGCAGGATTGGGCCAAGATCGGCGTGAAGACGACCATCCAGAGCTTCGAGTGGGGCGAGTACCTGAAGCGCGCCGCGCAGGGTGAGCACGATGTCTACATGAGCGGCTGGACCAGCGACGCCGGCGACCCGGATGACTTTTTGTGGGGCACGCTGTCGTGCAGCGTCAGCAAGAATGGCCAGCGCTTCTGCAACAAGGAGTTCGACGAGCTGCTGTTGAAAGCGCGCCAGACCAGTGACCAGCGCCAGCGCAGCGCCTACTACCTCAAGGCGCAGGAAATCTTCAAGCGCGAACGGCCGTGGATCACCGTCGCCCATTCCAAGATCTATATTCCGCTGCGCAACGACGTGGAGGGCTTTGTGATGAACCCCAACGGCTCGTTCGACTTCGAGGACGTCTACCTCAAATAACCCCGCTCCGGCCACGACGCGCCGCGCTCCGTACCCGCCGCTGGCGCGGCGGGTCATGCCCGCTTCATTTCACCTCCATGAGACCGACCGGCTGTTCCTGCCCGGCCCGGTGCGGCGCGAGATGACGATCCGCCGTTCAGGGCTGGTCGGGCATGGCGGTTCTCACCACGTCGCGGATTTCTTCCTGCAGCGCGGTGATGGCGGGAGAGGGCAGGGCGCCATGCCGTTGCGTCATGCCGATTTGTCGCTCGGTTCCGGCAAGCGGGACGGGCAGCCGGACCACCAGGCCGGATTCGAGTTCGTCGTGCAGCTGGTGCGGCGAGGTGGCCGTGATCAGATCGGTATGGGTCAGGAGGTTGCGCAGGATGGCCAAGTCGCCGGTTTCGACCGACGGCTCGGGGATGACAAGCCCGTTATCCATGAACGCCTGGTTCAGTACCTGGCGCGCGGGGGAGTCCTGGCGCGGCAGGATCCATTTCTCGCGAGCGATCTGCCCCAGCGCAATGGCGCTGACTTGCCGGGTCAGCGGGTGATCCTTCCGGCAGAACAGGCCGACGCTGTCGTTGAAGAGGGGCTCGCTGCTCAGGTCATTGCCTTCTTGCCCGGCGCGCAAGGCGCCGAAGATGAAGTCGATATCGCCGCAGCGCAGCCCTTTGGCCAGTTCATCGTAAGGGCTTTCGAACGTCTTTATTTTCAGCAAGGGGTACTTGGCCAGCAGTTGGGCAATCGCCACGGGCAGCAGCCGGGTGCGGCACAGGGGCAGCGCCCCGATGGTGATGGTGCCGTGCAGGGAACCCCGCAGGGCGGACAGGTCGGCCTGGATGTGACGCATCTCCGAGAAGGCGCGCTTGGCGTGGAGCAGCAGCCGGGCGGCGGCATCCGTGGTCACCATGCCTTGCGCCATGCGCTGGAACAAGGGTTGCCCCAGTGCTTCTTCCAGCCGGGCCAGCGCCATGCTGATGCCCGAGCGGGACAGCTTCATCTGGCGGCTGACGGCCGCCAGATGACCATGCTCGGCCACGGCGACGAATAGCTGCAGCTTGTGCCCGCTCATCAGCAACGGGGTGAGCGAAGCGACGTTATGGCCCGGCCGCTGGCATAGCTCGGTGGCGGCGGCCTCGATCTCCTCCTGAATGCGCCGGGCTCGCGTCAGCACGGCTTCGCCATAGCTGTTCAGCAGCATTCCCCGTGGCTTTCGTTCAAACAGCTCCTGCCCCAGTGCCTGCTCGAGCTGGGTCAGGGAGCGGGTGATGGCCGATGGCGCCTTGTAGATGCGCTCGGCGGAGCGGGAGACGCTGCCGCTCCCGGCAACCGCAAGAAAGACGCGCAGATAGCGCAGGACGTCGGCGGTCTGGTCAAAGGCTTGGTCGGTGCTCGTCACGTGATCGATGTTTTCTTGTCGATAAATCTTTGTGAATCAACGGATTTATATTGGTTTTTGATGCTTGTGGCCAGTGTGTTCACAAAAATGGAACGCAGCGTCACGACGGGGCAACGGCGGCCGGCGGGGAAATTCATATAGTTGGGTTTCTTTCACGACCGGGCCGAAAGAGTCCCATGAGCATGAACAAGGAATATCCGGGCCAGCGCCATCTGCCGTGCGTGTGGATGCGGGGCGGCACCTCCAAGGCGGCGTTCTTTCTCTCCGGCGATCTGCCGGCGGATGCCGAGGCACGCGACCGCCTGCTGTTGCAGGCGATGGGAGGGGACGAGCCGCGCCAGATCGACGGTATTGGCGGCGGCCATCCGCTGACCACCAAGGTCGCGGTGATTGCGCGCTCCGAGCTGCCCGGCGTGGACATCGATTATCTCTTCGGTCAGGTCGTGCTGGGGGAGGGTCGTATCGATTACGCCCCGACCTGCGGCAACATTCTGGCCGCGGTCGCGCCGTTCGCCCTGGAGGAGGGGCTGCTGGACTGCCGGCAGGACAGAACCCGCGTGCGTATCCGCATGATCAACACCGGCGGCCTGTGCGAGGCGTGGGTGGAAACCCCCGGCGGCCGGGTGAGCTACCGGGGCGAGACCCGCATCAGCGGCGTGCCAGGTACCGCCGCGCCAATCGAGCTGCATTTTTCCGACGTGGCGGGCTCGTCCTGCGGCGCGCTGTATCCCACCGGCTCGAAGCGTGATGTCTTCGCCGGCATCGCCGCGACCTGTATCGACAACGGCATGCCGGTGGTGTTGCTGTGCGCGGCTGACCTCGGCGTGACCGGTTACGAATCGCCCGCCGAACTGGATGCCAATGCCCCGCTCAAGGCCCGGGTGGAAGAAATCCGCCTGCTCGCCGGCGAAAGGATGGGGCTGGGCGATGTCCGCAACAGGGTCGTTCCCAAGATGTCGCTGATCGCGGCCCCGCGCGAGGGCGGGGCGATCGCCACCCGCACCTTCATTCCCAAAAAATGCCATGACGCCATCGGGGTGCTGGGGGCGGCCTCCGTCGCCACCGCCTGCGCCGATGCGGGCACCATTTGCCGCGACCTGGTGGTGCCGCCGTCCGACGGGGCCTTTTCGGTCGAGCATCCGACCGGCGAATTCACCATCAAGCTATTCGACAACCAGGACGGCGCGCCCGGCATCGCCTTGCTGCGCACGGCGCGGCCGCTTTTTAGGGGGGAGGTGTTGGTCGTTTGACGGCGACGTCGCCCGCGACCGCATGCAGTGAAGGCCGAATGGCAGTGGATAAAACAACAAGACGTTATCAAGCCGGTGTCCGCCGGGAGCAATGAAGAGATAAATGGAGGAGTAACCGATGGATCAAGCAGGAATACTGGATGTCAGGGAGTTCATCAATTCCCGCAAGATGTCGGCGTATCAATGGGGGCTGGTGGTGCTGTGTTTCCTCATCGTCGCCGTGGACGGCATGGACGTGGCCATCATGGGGTTTGTCGCGCCGTCCGTCATTCATGACTGGCACATTTCGCGGCCGGCCTTCGGCGCGGTGATGGGGGCCGCCCCGATCGGCCTGGCCGTCGGCGCCTTGCTGGCGGGGTCGTCGTCGGATTGGTTCGGGCGGCGCAAGGTGCTGCTGGTGTCCGTGCTCGGGTTCGGTATCGCCACGCTGGCCACCGCGCAGGCGGGCAGCCCGCAGATGATGGCGTTGCTGCGCTTTCTGACCGGGCTGGCCCTGGGGGCCGCCATGCCCAACAGCACCACGCTGCTGGCCGAGTACGTGCCGGAACGCATCCGCTCGTCCGTCATCGCGGCCATGTTCACCGGCTTCAACCTGGGGTCGGCAGCTATCGGCTTTGCGGCGGCCTACCTGAGCCCGCGTTTTGGCTGGCAATCGGTACTCATGTTTGGCGGTGCCTTGCCGCTGCTGTTGCTGCCGTTCATGTATTTCTTCCTGCCGGAGTCGGCGCGCTACCTGGTGGCGCGCGGTGCTTCCGCCGAGCGCATCCGTCCGTTGATGGCGCGGGTCTGCCGGACCAACCTGGACCAGTGGCGGAGCTTCATTTCCAAGGAGGCGCCGGTGGCCGCCAGGCAGCCGATCGCGGCCTTGTTCGCCAAGGGGCATTCCTTCCGTACCGTGAGCCTGTGGCTGACGTATTTCATGGGCCTGCTGGTGATCTACCTGACCACCAGCTGGTTGCCGACCATGATGAAGGATGCCGGCCTCTCTATCGACCGCGCCTCCACCCTGACCGCCATGTTCCAACTGGGCGGCACCGTCGGCGCCATCTTCGTCGGCTGCGCCATGGACAAAATCACGCCGAGCCGCGTCATCAGCCTGTCGTATCTGCTGGGCGGTGCCGCGCTCGTCCTGCTGGGGCTGGCCGGCCTGCAATCGGCCTGGATCGTGCTGTGCATCCTGATGACCGGCTTCTGCCTGAGCGGCGCCCAGACCGGCCTCAACGCCTACGCCCCGAGCTGCTACCCGACGATGGCACGGGCGACCGGGGTGAGCTGGATGCTGGGTGTCGGCCGCTTCGGCAGCATTCTCGGCTCGTCGATCGGCGGCGTGCTGCTGAGTCTCGGCTGGGGCTTCCAGGCCATCTTCCTGTCCCTCGCCGTGCCGGCCTGCGTTGCCGCAGTGGCCATCCTGGGCAGCGGGCTGCGGGCGAAAGAATCCTTCTGAGCGATTTATCGATTAACGATTTGGAGAGTTGAAATGGCGAAAATCATTGGCGGGATCGCGTGCTCGCACACGCCGACCATCGGCTTCGCGGTGGACCGCAACAAGCAGGACGACCCGGTGTGGGCGCCGATCTTCGAGGCCTTCAAACCGGTCAAGGAGTGGTTGGCCGAAAAGCAGCCCGACGTGCTGTTCATGATCTACAACGATCACGTCACCTCGTTCTTCTTCGACCACTATTCGGCCTTCACGCTGGGCGTGGACCAGCGCTACCCGGTGGCGGACGAGGGCGGCGGCGCGCGCGACCTGCCGCCGGTGGCCGGCCACGCCGCGCTGGCGCAGCACATCGGCGCCAGCCTGATGGCGGCCGAGTTCGACATGTCGTTCTTCCAGGACAAGGCGCTCGACCACGGCTGCCTGTCGCCGCTGTCGATGCTCAACCGCAGCAAGACGGCGTGGGACACCCCGATCGTGCCGCTGGCCGTGGGCGTGCTGCAGTTCCCGGTGCCGTCCGCCGCGCGCTGCTACAAGCTCGGCCAAGCACTGCGCGACGCCATCGAAAGCTATCCGGAAGACCTCAAGGTGGCCATCGTCGCCACCGGCGGCCTGTCGCACCAAGTGCACGGTGCGCGCTGCGGCTTCAACAACACCGAGTGGGATTTGCAGTTCCTCGAGCTGTTCGAGAAAGACCCGCAGGCGCTCACCCGCCTGACCCTGGCCGACTACGCGGAACTCGGCGGCATGGAAGGCGCCGAGATCATCATGTGGCTGATCATGCGCGGCGCGCTGTCCGCCCAGGTCAAGAAAATCCACCAGAGCTACACCCTGCCGTCGATGACCGGCATCGCCACCGCCGTCTACGAGAACGCCGAGGTGAGCCTGCCCAAGGCGCGTAGCGCCGACCTACGTCACGCCATGGAGCGCGAACTGGCCGGGGTGGAAAAGCTGGAGGGTACGCACCCGTTCACGCTGGCGGCGAGCCTGAAGACCTACCGCCTCAACCGCTACCTGCACGACATGATCCACCCGGAACACCGCGCGCTGTTCCTCGCCGACCCGGAAGCCTCGTTCGAACGCGCAGGGTTGGCCGAAGAGGAACGCGACCTGCTGCGCCGCCGCGACTGGGACGGGCTGATCCGCTACGGCTGCATCTTCTTCGGGCTAGAAAAGCTCGGTGCGGTGGTGGGCGTCTCCAACCTGCACATCTACGCCGCGATGCGCGGCCAGTCGCTGGAAGCGTTCCAGGCCACCCGCAACGCGCCCGGCGCACTGTACTCGGTCACCGGCAAGGACGGCGGCCAGCTGCAATGGGATCAAGAAAAGGCAACGCAGAAATGATCATCGATATCCACGGCCACTACACCACCGCGCCCAAGGCGCTGGAAGACTGGCGCTGCCGCCAGGTGGACAACCTCGCCACGCCGGAACTCGGCCCCAAGGTGGCCGAGCTCAAGATCAGCGACGACGAGCTGATCGACAGCATCGAGAGCAACCAGCTGCGCCTGATGAAGGAGCGCGGTGTGGACCTGACCATCTTCTCGCCGCGGGCGAGCTTCATGGCGCACCACATCGGCGACTTCAATACCAGTGCCACCTGGGCGGCGATCTGCAACGAGCTGTGTTACCGCGTCTCACAGCTGTTCCCCGAGTACTTCATCGGCGCCGCCATGCTGCCGCAGTCGCCCGGTGTCGACCCGGCCACCTCGATCCCCGAACTGGAAAAGTGCGTAAAGGACTACGGCTTTGTCGGCATCAACCTCAACCCGGACCCGTCCGGCGGCCACTGGAGCGCGCCCCCGCTGTCCGACCGCCACTGGTACCCGCTCTACGAAAAGATGGTCGAGTACGACATCCCAGCGATGATCCACGTCTCGACCAGCTGCAACTGCGCCTTCCACACCACCGGCGCGCACTACCTGAACGCCGACACCACCGCCTTCATGCAGTGCCTGACCTCGGATTTGTTCAAGGACTTTCCGACACTGAAGTTCGTGATCCCGCACGGTGGCGGCGCGGTGCCGTACCACTGGGGGCGCTTCCGCGGCTTGGCGCAGGAGCTGAAAAAGCCGCTGCTGACCGAGCATCTGCTCAACAACCTCTTCTTCGACACCTGCGTCTACCACCAACCGGGCATCGACCTGCTGACGAAGGTGATCCCGGTCGACAACGTGCTGTTCGCCTCCGAGATGATCGGCGCCGTGCGCGGCATCGACCCGGAGACCTGCCACTACTACGACGACACCAAGCGCTACATCGAGGCGGCCGATCTGACCGCCGACGAGCGCCACCAGATCTACGAAGGCAACGCGCGCCGCGTGTATACGCGGCTGGATGCCGCCCTCAAAGCCCAAGGCCGCTAAGGAGGAATGACGATGAACCTGCTGATGAACCAACTGGGCGTGGTCAAGCGCAACATCGAGCGCGCCGACCCGGCCGCGGTGGAGAAACTGTCGCGCTTCGGCGTCGCCACCATCCATGAGGCGATGGGCCGCGTCGGGCTGATGAAACCGTACATGCGCCCGATCTACCAGGGCGCCAAAATCTGCGGCACCGCCGTCACCATCCTCTTGCAGCCGGGCGACAACTGGATGATGCACGTCGCGGCCGAGCAGCTGCAGCTGGGCGACGTGGCGGTGGCGGCCTGCACCACCGACAACGAGGACGGCTTCTTCGGCGACTTGCTCGCCACCAGCTTCCAGGCGCGCGGCGCCAAGGGGCTGATCATCGACGGCGGCGTGCGCGACGTGGACGAGCTGGAGCAGATGGGCTTTCCGGTATTCAGCCGCGCCATCCACGCCAAGGGCACCATCAAGGCCACGCTGGGTTCGGTGAACGTTCCGGTGGTCTGCGCCGGCACGCTGGTGCACCCGGGCGATGTGGTGATCGCCGACGCCGACGGCGTGGTGGTGGTGCCGGCCGCCATCGCCCAACAGGTAGCCGATGCTGCCGAGAAGCGTGAAAGCTTCGAGGGCGAGAAGCGCGCCAAGCTCGCCAGCGGCGTGCTTGGCCTCGACATGTACCGGATGCGCGAGCCGCTGGCGCTGGCCGGCTTGACGTACATCGACTGAAGGGGCTGGCCGGCATCGCGCAACGGCCAGGCGACCCGGGCGCGGCCAGGCGTCCGGGCGGTTTACTGCTCCGGCCCGCCACGGTGGCGGGCTTTCCCATGCGCCTTCGGCCGTGGCTTCCGAGGCCGACAACGCTTGGGCGAATGCCCCGACCTCGGGGGTGGCAACAGGACCTCCACGCCCAGCGCCGGCGCGTCACGCCGGCCGCTGATCCCGCCCCCAGACAGACCTTTTCCTCCCAACACCCAGGTCCAAGCCGGCGGCAATCGCTAGGCCGGCCGCCGCTATCGGCATCCGTCTTCATCATCCCGTTGTCGGCCACCTCTGCTCGTAAGCCGCCGCGCGCCATCCGTTGGTGGGCCGTGTCATGAAACCCACCTGCTCTCGAGGTAGGGTGGGGCGATGGTCGGCGGTGGCGGGCAATGACGCTTACATGTCGCTTCCGTCGAAGACCGTCGTTTTGCCGCAGAGGCACAATGCCGGGCGATTGGCGGCAGCCCCGCTGCGTTGTCGCACGCCATGGCCCCTGGCAGGCCCGGTCGCTTGGGTGATAGCCGGATCGGGCGTCCGGCATCGCGGTGATACTGGATGTTGAAATGTTATAGCTTGAGCTAGATCAAGCTTCATAAGGATGGCATAATCCGGCGCCGGCTTATAAGTGTTACAAGCAAATAATGGCAAATACATTGGCTGTAACTTACAAAATGCATACTGAATAAACCAGCCCACCCGGAATCGCTTAAGTCATGACACACCTGCCAGACCATCAGCCCGATACCAGTCTCACCCCTGTTTCCGCATTTCCCCTGACCGAACTGCAGCACGCCTACTGGCTCGGTGAGCAGGATGCCTACCGCCTGCATACGCCGGCCTTCCTGCATCGCTGCTTTTTCACCGCGGCACTGGACGTTCCCTTGCTGGAGCGATCGATTCTCGCGGTGGTGCGCTCGCAGCCCTCGCTCACGGTCGAGATCCTGAGCGATGGCACCCAGCGCCCGTTGCCGCCACCGGAGCGCATCGCGCTACCGCTCAACGACTACCGCCATGTCACGCCGGACGGGGCCAGGGCCTACCTGGCCGAGCGCAAGGCCACGCTGGAGTCCGAGCTGCCGCCGTTCGGGCGCGGTCTGCAGTTTTCCTGTTTCATCGACCAGGTGGCCGACGGCTACTACGTCCACTTCCTGTTCCGCCTGATCGCCTTCGACGCGATGTCGATGTGGCTGTTCCTGAACGATATGTGCGCCGTCTACCTCGGGCGTCCCGCTCCCCAGCCGCAAGAGGCGAGCTTTGCCGATTTCGTCCAGCTGCGCCGCCAGCAGACGCGCACGCTGGGCTACCAGCGTTCGCTGCAGTACTGGCAGGAGCGCGCCAAGGAGCTGCCCAACGCGCCGGAGCTGCCGCTGGTCGATCACGACGCGATTCCGGAGAAGTCGGAGTTCCGCCGCATCCGCATCAGCCTCAACGCCCGCCAGGTCGAGGCACTGTACGAGCAGGCGCGCCGCTGCGGCGTCAGCGTCAACAGCCTGTTGTGCACCATGTACGCCGATGTGCTGCGGCTGTGGTCGAAAAACGCCTCGTTCATCATCAACATGTTGGCGACCCACCGGCCGAACGACGACGACCGCTTTGCCCACGTGTTCGGCAACTTCGGCAGCACCATGCCGGTCGAGGCGGTGGAGGTGGATGGCGGCCTGCGCGAGCGTGCCCGTGCGCTGCAGCGCAAGATGTTCCGCGACCTGAAACACATGCAGGTCTCCGGCGTCGAGGTGATCCGCGCCATGGGGCGCAGCGGCAGCGTCGTGCCGGCCATGCCGGTGGTGTTCGCGAGCTCGCTGGGCCTGCCGATGGGCGAGCTGCTGAGCCCGGTCGATCTGGGCTGGGAAATCCGCGCCGGCGGCCTGCAGACCCCGCAGGTGCTGCTCGACTGCCAGGTCTACATGGACGGCGAGCAACTGACCCTGAACTGGGACTACGTGGTCGAGGCCTTCCAGCCGGGCGTGGTGGAGGACATGTTCCAGTCCTTCGGCGATCAATTGCTGGGCCTGATCGACGGCAGCTCCGCCGACACCCCGCAATTGCCGCTCGTGCCGCCGCGCAATCTCGCCGCGCGCCAGGCGGCCAACGCCTCGGCAAAACCGCTGCCGACCGGCCTGCTGCACGACTTCTTCGCCGCAGCCTGTCGCCAGTACCCCGAGCGTCCGGCCATCATCAGCGATGAGCGCACCCTGTCCTACGACGAGCTGTGGCGCCTGACCACCCGCTTGGCCGCCCGGCTGCGCGACAACAACGTTGGCCGAAACGATCTGGTCGCCATCGTGGCGCGGCGCGGCTGGCGTCAGGTGTCGGCGGCGATGGCCACGGTGCAGGCCGGCGGCGCCTACCTGCCGGTCTCCAGTGAACTGCCGGCCGAGCGCAAGGCCTGGCTGACCGGCCAACAGGGCGTGAAGGTGGCGCTGGTCGAACGCGATCTGGCCGACGGCTTCGAGCTGCCGGCCGGCGTCACCATGCTGATTCTGGAGGACGTGCTGCCCGACGGTGAACCCGGCCCGGCGGTGGACCTGCCATCGGTGCAGGGCGAGCTGGACCTGGCCTACGTGATCTTCACCTCCGGTTCCACCGGTCAGCCCAAGGGCGTGATGATCGACCACCGCGGCGCGGTCAACACCATCCAGGACATCATCGACCGCTTCGGCCTGACGCCGGAAGACCGCGTGATCGGCATCTCGGCGTTCAACTTCGACCTGTCGGTGTACGACATCTTCGCCAGCCTGGGCAGCGGCGCCGCGCTGGTGTTGCCGCCGTACAGCGAAACCCCGTCGCCGGACGACTGGGCGCGCATGGTGCGCGAGCACCAGGTGTCGGTATGGAACACCGTGCCGGCGCTGCTGGAGATGCAGATCGAGTACCTGGGCGCGCGCGCGGCCAGCGATCTGGCGTCGCTGCGCCTGGTGATGCTCAGCGGCGACTGGATTCCGGTCAGCCTGCCGGGACGCCTGGCCGCGCAGCTGCCGCACACCGTGCTGATCGGCATGGGCGGCGCCACCGAGGCGTCGATCTGGTCCAACTATTTCATGATCGACCGCGTCGATCCGAGCTGGAAGAGCATTCCCTACGGCTGGCCGCTGGCCAACCAGCACTTCCACGTGCTGACCCGCGACCTGCGCCATGCGCCGACCGGGGTGCCGGGCGAGCTGTACATCGGCGGCATCGGCGTGGCCAAGGGCTACTACAACGACCCGGAACGCACCGCCGCCAGCTTCATCACCCATCCGCAAACCGGCGAGCGGCTGTACCGCACCGGCGACATGGGGCGCTACCACGACAGCGGCTACCTCGAATTCCTCGGCCGCAACGACGACCAGGTGAAAATCCGTGGCTTCCGCATCGAGCTGGGCGAAATCGACGCCGTGCTCGACCGCTGCCCGGGGGTGCGCAGCGCCGCCACCATCGTGCGCCAGGGCCACAGCCAGGACCGCCAGCTGGTGACGCTGTACGTGCCGGAACACGAAGAGGTCGGCGAGGCGGCGCTGCGCGAGCATCTGGCGCGCACGCTGCCCGACTACATGGTGCCGGCACAGTTCATCGCACTGGAGCAGATCCCGGTGACCGCCAACGGCAAGGTCAACCGCAAGGCGCTGGCCGACATCGCCGCCGCGCTGCCGCCGGCCGTTCGCGAGAAGCGCGCGCCGCGCAACGCCGACGAACAGCGCCTGGCCGGCATCTGGCAGCAGCTGCTGGGCAGCGACGCGCCGGGTATCGACGACAACTTCTTCGAACAGGGCGGCACCTCGCTGTTGGCGGTGCGCCTGCTCAACGCCATCGCCGCCGAGTTCGGCAAGAGCCTGCCGCTGGCGTCCCTGCTGCGCCACGGCACCATCGCCGCCCAGAGGGCGCTGTTGGCGCAGGACGCGTCGGCCTCGTCCGGGCGCAGTCCGCTGGTCGTGCTGCGCGACGGCAGCGAGAGCACGCTGGTGGTGGTGCACCCGGTGGGCGGCAACGTGCTGTGCTACCGCGAACTGACCGCGCTGGTGCCGGACGGCATGGCCGTGCTGGCGCTGCAGTCGCCGGGCGACGGTAGCGAGCGCGAGGTCGACGAACTGGCCGCGCGCTACATCGAGGCGCTGTCCGGCCAGCTTGGAGCGTGGCGGCCGCTGCATCTGCTGGGGTGGTCGATGGGCGGTGTCATCGCCCAGGAAATGACGCGCCAGCTGGAAGCCCGCGGCATCGCCCCGCTCGGCCTGACCCTGATCGACAGCTGCCAATCGGCCGACAGCCGCACGGCCAGCCGTCTGGAAGGCTACGCGCTGCTGCGCAACTTCGTGCGCGATCTTCTGGGCAGCACCCCGGTGCCGGAGGCCTTTGCCGCCATCGAAACCCTAGACGCGCGCCGGCAGCCCGAGGCCGCCCTGGCCGTGCTGCGCGACACCGTGGCGAGCGCAGGCCAGCTCTCGCTGCCGGAGTTCGTCACGCTGCTCGGCGAATACCAGGCCAACTACAACGCCCTGGTACGCCATGCGCCGCACGCGATCAGCACGCCGACGCGCCTGTTCCGCGCCACCCGCAAGCAGCAGTTCCCGCTGCTGACCCCCTTCGCCATGCCGGATGGCGGCCACCTGGAGGTGGTGGCGATGGACGAGGATCACTTCTCCATCATTCAGGGCGAGGCGCTGCGCGCGATCGTGGCGAACGTGCTGCGCCAGGGCAGCGGAGCGGACCAAACGTTGGCCGAACAACCGCTGCGCTGAGCGCACCCCCCCGATAAACCACGCGATACGCACCCGGCCGCTCAATCCCGGCGCCCGCCACTGGCGGCGCCGGGGGTGTGACCGTGCCGGACACGGCTGCCCGCCGCTCTGGCGGGCAGCCCACCGGATACCCTACGGAGTTGTTGCATGACCAACAAAACTGAGCTTTCTCCCGGCTCGCCCCTGCCGACGGGACAGGCCCCGTCCCAAGCCGCGCCTTCCGGCCGCGGCGCTCGCAAGGGGCGCCTGATTCTGGCGCTGATCCTGCTGGCGACGGCGGCGGTGGCCGGCCGCATGTGGTGGCGCAGCCATTACTTTGAAGAAACCGACAACGCCTACCTGGCCGGCCATGTCAGCACCATCTCGCCGCGCATTGCCGGGGTGGTGCACAAGGTGCTGGTGAGCGACAACCAGCTGGTACGGGCCGGCGACCCCTTGCTCGAACTGGATGCGGCCGACCAGGAAGTGAAGATCGCCCAGATCAAGGCGCAGATCGCCCAGACCGACGAGCAGGTGCGCCAGATCGCCGAACAGCTGGAACAGGCCCGCGCCGAAGCGCAGGCCGCGCAGGCCTTGGTGGCGCGCGCCGCGGCGCAGTTCCAGCGCAACGACGCCGAAGCCAGGCGGGTGAGCGCACTGCACGACGTGCAGCTCAAGTCGGTGTCGAAGTCCGAGCTGGAAAGCGCCATCGCCGCGCGCGACAGCGCCGCGGCCGAGGCGCAGGCGCAGCAGTTCCAGGCCAAGGCCGCCAGCGCCAAGAGCGGATCGGTGGAAGCCGCCCGCGCCGCCGCCCTGGCGCAGAAAAAGGTACTCGCCGCCCAGCTGCGCGACGCCGAACTCCAGCTCAAGTACACCCGCATCGTCGCCCCGGTCGATGGCCGCATCGGTAAGAAGAGCGTGGAGGTGGGCACGCGGGTGCAGGCCGGCCAGCAGCTGCTGGCGATCGTCCAGGAAGGGGTCTGGGTGAACGCCAACTTCAAGGAAACCCAGCTGCACGACCTGTACCCCGGGCAGCAGGCGACGGTGACGATCGACGCCTTCCCGGGGCAGGCGTTCAGCGGCAAGGTCGACAGTTTCGCGCCGGCGTCGGGCGCGCAGTTTGCGCTGCTGCCGCCGGATAATGCCACCGGCAACTTCACCAAGATCGTGCAGCGCATCCCGGTGAAAGTGCGGCTCGATCCCCACGACGTCAAGGCGATGGGCGGGCGTCTGGCGCCCGGCATGTCGGCGTTCGTGGAAGTCGACCTGCGCCAGGGCGCCCCAGCCGGCACGGTGCACTGATGGCGGCCATGGCTGAAAAAACCGCCGTCGCCACGCGCCCCATGCCGCCGCCCGCCGCCGTGCTGCCGCTGCCCGAGCCGGCGGTCGATGCGCGTACCTGGATCGCCATTTTCGCCGCCATTCTCGGGGTGTTCATGGCGATCCTGGACATCCAGGTCACCAACGCGTCGCTGCGCGAGATTCGCGGCGCGCTGTCGGCCACGGTGGAGGAGGGGTCGTGGATGACCACCTCTTACCTGGCGGCCGAAGTGGTGGTGATTCCGCTCACCGCCTTCTTCGTGCGGGTGTTCGGCGCGCGCGTCTACATGCTTGGCAATGTCGTGCTGTTCCTGGTGTTTTCCACGCTGTGCGGCTACGCCTGGAACCTGCCGTCGATGATCGTGTTCCGCGCGCTGCAGGGCTTCACCGGCGGCGCCCTGATCCCGACGGCGATGACGCTGATCCTGACCCGGCTGCCGCCCTCCAAGCGCACCATCGGGCTGGCATGGCTGATGCTGTCGAGCACCATGGCGCCCGCCTTCGGCCCGACGCTGGGCGGTGTGCTGACCAACTTCTACGGCTGGCCGTCGATCTTCTTCATCAACTGGGCGCCGGGCGTGCTGATGCTGGCCGGGCTGGCCTACGGCCTGGCGCGCGAGCCGCTGCAGTTGAAGCTGTTGCGCGAGGCCGACTGGCTGGCGATCGCGGCGATGACGGTCGGGCTGGGGTCGCTGATCGTGTTCCTCGAAGAAGGCAACAGCAAGGACTGGTTCGCATCCGATCTGATCCGCGCCTGCGCGCTGGCGGCGCTGCTGGGCATCGTGGCGTGGGTGGCCATCCTGCAGACCCGTAGCAAGCCCTTCGTCAACCTCGCACTGTTCGCGCGCCGCACCTTCGGCGTGTCGTCGCTGGTCGGCGCGGCGGCCGGCATGGGGCTGTACGGCTCGACCTTCGTGCTGCCCTTGTTCCTGTCCGAGATCGCCGGTTACAACTCGCTGCAGATCGGCGAGGTGATCATGTGGATGGGGCTGCCGCAGATCGTGATGATGCCGCTGGCCGCGGCGTTCGCGAAGCGCTTCGACAACCGCGTGATCTGCTCGCTCGGGCTGCTGCTGTTCGCCGGCTCCTGCTTCATGAACGCCACCATGGACGCCACCACCGGCTACGACCAGCTGGTGTTCTCGCAGGTGCTGCGCGCGCTCGGCCAGCCGCTGATCGTGCTGACCTTGTCGAACTTTGCCATCCACCGCATCGAGGCGGCCAACCTGTCGTCGGCGTCCGGCCTGTACAACATGTCACGGATTCTCGGCGGCGCGGTCGGCACCGCGGTGCTGGCCACCACCATCACCTGGCGCGAGCACTTTCACTCGGCACGTATCGGCGAGTCGGTGTCGCTGTTTTCCGACGCCGTGCAGGAACGGCTGGGGCAGCTCACCAGCCAGTTCCTGGCGGGCAGCGGCGACCCGGTGGCCGCCCAGCAGCAGGCGCTTGCCGCCCTCGATCACCTGGTGCGCCGCGAAGCCTACGTCTTGGCCTACACCGACAGCTTTTTCATTCTGGGCTGCGTGCTGTTGGCCTCGATTGCCGTGATGTGGCTGGCCGACCGGGTGGTTGCCGGCGGCAAATGACCGCTCGGCGTAACGATTCAAGAGAAAGACCATGTTGAAGAAAACCATGATCTGCACGGCGCTGGCCTCGCTGCTGGCGGGCTGCGCCACCCCGGCGCTGCAACCGCCGGCGCCGACCGAGCTGGTGCCGGCGAGCTACCAGCACGCCGGCGCGCCAGCGGCGCACGACCTGCCGCGCCAGTGGTGGCGGTTGTACCACGACGCCACCCTGAACCAGCTGGTGGAAACCACGCTGCGTGACAACCCCTATACCCAGGTGGCGCACCTGCGCCAGATCGCCGCCGAGGCGCAGACCCGGCTGGCCAACGCCGACCGCTTGCCGCAGCTGAACGCCGGCGTCGGTTTCAGCAACTCGCGCACCTCGACCAATACCGCGCTGGGCCAGATCCTGGGCCATCAGACCATCAGCGGCGACAAGATCACCGCCGGCTTCGACGCCGCCTGGCAGATCGACGTGTGGAACCGGGTCGGCTACGCCGTGGCGGCGGCCAAGGCCGGGGTGGCGGCGGAGCAGGCCTTCGCCCGCATGGTCGAGCAGACGCTGAGCTGGGAGGTGGCGACCACCTATTGGCAGTACCGCCTGGCCGAATCCGATCTGGCGCTGTTGACCGACATCCGCCAGCAGCGCGCCGAGGCCGAGAGCGTGCAGGCCGGACGCTTCGACGCCGGGCTGAGCAGCGAGCTCGACCTGGCGCGGGTGCGCCTCGAACTCAAGAATGCCGATGTCGAGATCGAGGACGCCCGCAAGCGCCTGAGCCTGGCCGAGCACGAGCTGGCCACGCTGACGGTCAAGCCGGTGGCGGCATTCAGCGTGCCGCGCGATGCGGCGTACCGTCTGCCGGATGTGCCCGCGATCAGCCCCGGCCTGCCGGCGTCCATTTTGCGCCAGCGCCCGGATCTGGCGCAGTCGGCGCAGAACATCCGCGCCTTGCTGGCGCAGAAGGAAATCGCCGACACCGCGTTCTACCCGTCGATCAGCCTCACCGGCAACTTCGGCTTCGCCTCGATGGAGCTGCACAACCTCACCAACAGCGATTCGCGCCAGTTCACCCTAGGGCCGCTGGCCATCTCGCTGCCGATTCTCGACGGCGGCCGCCTCCGCGCCAACCAGAAAATCGCCGACGCGCGCTACCAGGAGGCACTCAACGTCCACAAGGTGCAGCTGTTGATCGCGCTGCGCGAAGTCGACGATGCGCTGACCGAGGTGGAATCGTGCCGCACCCAGGCCGGGCTGCTCGACGCGGCGCTGGAATCGGCGCGGCGCGTGTCCCTGCTGGCCAAGGCGCGCTACGACAAGGGCGCGGTCAACTACCTGGAAGTGACCCAGGCCGAGCGCGACCTGTCGACGGCCGAGCTCAAGTTCCGGCGCAACCAGCTGAAGGGGCTGCTGGCCTCGACCCAGCTGGTGTACGTGCTGGGCGGCGGCTGGCAAGACGAGGCGACGCCGACGCACTGAGCGGCGGCACCCTACAGGAATCCGTATCCAAACTACCTACTTGTGTTCATTTTTCAACGGGTGAAACCATGTTCTATCAGAAAAATCTTCCGCTCTGGGAGCGGGTGCTGCGCGTCCTCGCCGGGAGCGTCGTGATTGCCGTGACCCTGTCGCTGCCGCTGGCGGGCTGGTTGCGCACGCTGATCATCGCCAGCGCCGCGGCCTTCCTGTTCTTCGGCTTCATCGGCTTCTGCCCGGCTTGCGCCCTCGTCGGCCGCAAACTGGACGCCAAGAAATAACCGGCGGCTACCGGGCCGATGCGGCCCGTTACCCTCAATAAAGAGCAACACACCATGATTCAAACCATCGACACCATCATCATCGGCGGCGGGCAGGGCGGCCTCGCCACCAGCTATTACCTGAAGCAGCAGGGCCGCGAGCACCTGATCCTCGAACAATCCGACCAGGCCGGTTCGGCCTGGCGCGACGGGCGCTGGGATTCCTTCACGCTGGTCACCCCGAACTGGGCGTTCCGCCTGCCGGGAGCCGAGTACAGCGGCGACGCGCCGGGCGGCTTTCTGCATCGCGATGAAGTGGTCGACATCTTCGCCGGCTACGCCGCTAAGTTCGACCTGCCGCTGCGGCTCAACACCCGGGTGAGCGCGGTCGAAGCCTGCCCGGAGGGTGGCTTCTGGGTGCGCAGCGCGGACGCCACCTACCAAGCCCGCCACGTGGTGGTGGCCACCGGGCTGTTCCAGACGCCGCGCATCCCAAGGTTGGCCGAACACGTTCCGGCCGGCGTCGTCCAGCTGCATTCGGGCGACTACCGCAACCCGGCCCAGTTGCCCGAGGGTGGCGTCCTGGTGGTCGGCAGCTCGCAGTCGGGCTGCCAGATCGCCCAGGAACTGCACCAGAGCGGCCGCCCGGTCTACCTGTGCACCAGTGGGGCGGGGCGCATTCCTCGCACTTATCGCGGCCGCGACATCTTCGCCTGGGCGGCGCAGATGGGCTTTTCCGAGCGCACCGTCGACCAGCTGCCGAGCCCCAAGGCCAAGTTCGCCGCCAACCCGCACATGGCCGGCAAGACCGACGGTGGCAGCCTCAACCTGCACCAGTTCGCGCGCGACGGCATCCGCCTGCTGGGGCGTCTGCAGGATGTGCAGGACGGCAAGGCGCTGCTGGCCGGCGACCTGCACGACAACCTGGCCAAGGCCGACAAGTTCGAGGCCGACATGCTGCAGGGCATCGACGCCTACATCGCCCAGGCCGGCATCGAGGCGCCGCTGGAAACCGTGCCGCATTGGCAGGACGGCTATGCGCTGGAGGCGCTCCGCGAGCTCGACCTCGCGGCGAGCGGCATCCGCACCATCATCTGGGCGATCGGCTACGACTTCGACTTCGGCCTGGTGAAGTTCCCGATCTTCGACGAGGACGGCTACCCCATCCAGCAGCGCGGCCGGACCGCGCAGCCGGGGCTGTACTTCGTCGGCCTGCCGTGGCTGCACAAGCAGAAATCGGGCCTCCTGGCCGGCGTGGCAGAGGACGCCGCCCACATCGTCCAGAGCATCTGCGCCGAGCCGGTCTGCGCCGCGTGAGTCTCGCCGTCGGCCGGGCCTCCTGCGGCCCGGCTGGCTGGCTGCGCGGCAAGCTTGAGCCGAAGGGGGCGGGGCGATGCTGATCGACGACACCCCCGTCAGCCTGCGGCTGGAGCGGCTGCGCCCGGGCATCGGGCGGCAGCTGTTCGCCGGGCCGCAGCCCGTAGCCGTGCCGGCCTGGCCCGGAACCGCGTTGCGCCAGCTGTCGCTGCGGCGGCTGGACGCGCTGCTGGACGGGCTGGCGCTGGCCGGGGTGGTGCCCGCCTGCGCGCATGCCATCCGCCCCCGCCAACTGGCCCATCTGGCCGGGCGGCTGTGCGCCGAAGCGGCGCTGTATGCGCTCACCGGTCGCTACCACTCGGTTGGCCGGCAGCCTGACGGCGCGCCCTGCTGGCCGGCGGGCGTGCTGGGCTCGATCACCCACGATGCGCACGGTGCGCTGGCGCTGCTGGCGTACCGAAGCGACTACCGCTGGCTGGGCATCGACGTGGAGCCACTGCTCGACGAGGCCGGCTGCGAGGCGGTGCGCCATGCCTGCCTGACATCCCGCGAGCGCGGCTGGCTGGCGGCGGCCCGGCGGCCGGCGGCAGAAGCGACGCTGCGCTTCTCGGCCAAGGAAGCCTACTACAAGGCTGTGCAGCCGGTGCTGGGCGGGCCGATGGGCTTTCTCGACGTCGAACTTGCCCCGCTCGAGCCCGGCCGCCAGACGTTTCGCGTCGTGCCGGCGGCCAACCCCGCGACACGCGACGGCCTGCCCGTCCTCGAAGGCCGCTTCGTGGAAGAAGGCGGCCGCGTGGTGGCCGTCATCGCGGCCTAGCTGCCGCGAGGCGGAAACCTCCGCTACGGTTGCCGAAATACGCGCCGGCGCTTGCGGGAAGGGGAAGCGTCCTACCGGCGTTCGGCCTACCAACCGGGGCGCTGCAACGAGCCGCATTTGGATGCCTACGCCCGCCTGCTGCGCGCCGTGCAGGGCGATGTGTCCCGTGCGGAAGCGCTGATGAATTATGAAATCAAACGCGGATCGAAGCGTTCCCGTGCCGCCCTGGATGCGCTCGATCGTCTCATCCGGGATCGTGGCTATTGAGGGCATCCGTTGCGGTGTTCCAAGGGGGGAGGGCTTCGTCTGGCGATACCCAGTCGCTGGTTTGTTCGCTAAAGTGAGCCATTGACCGAAAAATTGCCTCAATCAGGCCCCCGTTAAGCCCTATGCGTATCCCACCGCTGAAAAGCATCATTGCGTTCGAGAGTGTCGCAAGAACAAAAAGCGTCAATCGTGCGGCCGAAGAGCTGGGCCTGACGGCATCCGCCGTGAGCCATCAGATTGCCAACCTCGAATCGAAGATTGGTCGCCCCCTGTTTACCCGCATGGGAAGAGGCCTGGTACTGACCCCCATCGGCGAACAGTACCTCTCCGAGGTAACGGGGTCGCTGGCCGACCTCAGCCGCGCCACGGAACGCGCGGCCAATCAGAGCGAGGTCGACATTCTGCGGGTGCATTCCAGTCCCAGCTTCGGGCTGATGTGGCTGCTGCCGCGCCTGACCTCGTTTCAGGAGATGAACGGCGACATCCAGTTGAACCTGGCCTGCTCGTACGAGGATGTCTCGTTCACGGGCGGCTATTACGACGTCGATATCCGTTATGGCTATGGGTACTGGAAAGACGTCGAAGTCAGGACGCTGCGCAATGAATACATCACTCCGCTGGCCTCGAAGGATTACCTCGCGAAATACCCGATCAAGACGCCGGAGGACTTGCTCGGCCAGCGCCTGATTTTTTCCGAGACACCGTTAGTGAAGTGGCAACAATGGTTCGGCCGCCACGGCGTAGCGGCTGCGCATACCACGTTCGACTTTTCATTCGACCGCTCCTACATGTCGCTGGAGACGGCCGCGCTGGGCATCGGCATCGCGCTGGAGAGCACGCTGCTGGCCTCGGTGCATCTGCAGCGCGGCACCCTGGTTCCCGTGTTTGACGAACACTATGCCGTCGAAGTGGGTGCACACCATCTGGTTTGTCCGTCGCAGAATGCCGATCTGCCCCGCGTGGCCCGATTCATCGAGTGGATTGAAAAGCAGTTGGGCCCCAAAAAAACCTGAGCTTTCGCCTTTTCCGCTCTTTTCTGCCATAACACGCTTCCTGGTCGGGGGCGTGTTTCCTGTCGCGAGCAAATCCGACAACCGATTTCACACCTGAAAATTTCTCAGCAATAGTTGAACGGGACTGCGTTGATCCTCCTCGTTGCCGGATGCAAAGTTGAGCCACAACAAAGTCACCAGGAGACAATGATGTTGCTGGAAAACAAGGTAGTGATCGTAACTGGCGCGGCTTCTCCGCGTGGCATCGGCAAGGCGACCGCCAGAGTGCTGGCCGCCAACGGCGCACGCGTCGTAATTCTGGACCTGCGCGAAGAGGATGCCGTGGCGGCAGCGCGCGACCTGGGCGAAGGCCATCTCGGCCTCGCCTGCAACGTCACCCGCAAGGAAGACTGCCTGGTGGCCGTGGCGGCCGTGCTGCAGAAGTATGGCCGGGTGGATGGCTTGATCAACAATGCCGGCATTACCCAGCCGCTGCGAGTGATGGACATCGCGGCGGAGAATTTCGACGCCGTGGTCGATGTGAACCTGCGCGGCTCCCTTTACATGTCACAGGCCGTGATCCCGCACATGAAGAAGCAGAGCAGCGGCAGCATCGTCTGCATGTCGTCGGTGTCCGCGCAGCGCGGCGGCGGCATCTTCGGCGGCCCGCACTACAGCGCCGCCAAGGCCGGCGTGCTGGGCCTGGCGCGCGCGATGGCGCGCGAACTCGGCGGCGACAACGTGCGCGTCAACTCCATTACTCCGGGGCTGATCCAGACCGATATCACCGGCGACAAGCTCACGCCGGAAATGCGCGCGGAGATCATCAAGGGCATCCCGCTCAACCGGCTCGGCAACGCCGAGGATGTGGCCAATGCCTGCCTGTATCTGATCAGCGATCTCTCTTCCTATCTGACCGGGGTGACACTCGACGTCAATGGCGGCATGTTGATCCACTAATAAACCGATAACGAGCCCGTCGCCATGTACGGCGGGCCGCTATGCCCGGAATGAAACCGGAGCATCTCTGGAGGAGAAAACCATGAAGTCAAAAAGCATTGTCGCGCCCAGTGCCGGCGGCATCACGATGCCTCATCAATCGGCGGATGCCGAGGCCAGGCTGTACGCCAAGGTGCAGTGGCGGCTGATCCCGTTCCTGATGTTGTGTTACCTGGGCGCCTATCTCGATCGTGTCAACGTCGGCTTCGCCAAGCTGCAGATGCTCAACGATCTGAAGTTCAGCGAGACCATTTATGGCCTTGGTGCCGGCATCTTCTTCCTGGGCTATTTCTTGTTCGAGGTGCCCAGCAACATCATTTTGCATCGAGTGGGGGCGCGCAAATGGCTCGCCCGCATCATGCTCACCTGGGCGTTGATCTCGGCAAGCTTCGTGTTTGTCAAAACCCCAACCTCGTTTTACGTCATGCGCTTCCTGCTCGGCATGGCCGAGGCGGGCTTTGCGCCAGGGGTCATCCTCTATCTGACCTACTGGTTTCCGTCGGTGCGCCGCGCCAAGGCCTTGTCGATGTTCTTCATGGCCATTCCGCTGGCGGGTATCGTCGGTGGCCCCTTGTCCGGCTATATCATGCAAGCCTTCCAGGGCTATCACGATTTGGCCGGCTGGAAATGGCTGTTCATGCTGGAGGCGCTGCCGTCCCTGGCGCTCGGCGTGGCGATCCTGTTCTATCTGGAAAACGGCATCGATGAGGCCAAGTGGCTCAACGACCAGGAAAAGGCACTGCTCAAGCACAATGTCGCCAGCGAGGGCGCGCACAAGGTCGAGCACCTGTCGATTGCCGCCTTTGTGCAAGACCGCCGCTTGTGGCTGATGGCGGCCATCTACTTCTGCGTCGTGCTCGGCCAGTACGGGCTCACCTTCTGGCTGCCCACCATCGTCAAGAAAGCCGGCGTGCAAGACCCGCTCTGGGTCGGCGTGCTCACCGCGCTGCCGTACATCTGCACCATCGTCGCGTTGCCGCTGATCGGCATGAGCGCGGACCGTCGCCGCGAGCGGCGCCTGCATCTGGCGGTTCCCATGATCTTGTCCGCCGCGGCGTTCTTGCTGCTGCCCCAACTGTCTTCCGTCAGCGCCTCGATTGCCTGCCTGAGCGTGGCCGCCGCGGGGATCCTGTCCGCCTCCTCGATGTTCTGGGCCTTGCCGAGCGCCATGCTGGGGGGCGTATCCGCTGCCGCCGGCATTGCCGCCATCAACTGCATCGCCAACCTGGCGGGCTTCTTTTCGCCGGCCATCGTCGGCTGGCTCAATGATCTGACCGGTCATTCCACCGCGGGCCTGGTGTTTATCTCGCTGGTCGTCTTCTTCGGTGTGGCCTTGGTGTTCCGCGTCCCTGCCAAGACCGTCAACCGCTAATCACTCGAACCCAAGGCGGGCATTCGCCCGCCTCCTCTATCACTGGAGACCAACATGGACAGTCCGTCGCATAAGCCGACGCCGACTCTGGCTGATCGCGCCTATCGAATTCGCCGTTACGCCCTGCAGATGGGGGAAGTGCAAGGCCAGGGCTACGTGGGCCAGGCCCTTGGCTGGGCCGACGTGCTCGCCGTCGCCTACGGCCACGCCATGAATTACCGGCCGGAAGAGCCGGAATGGGAAGGCCGGGACCGCTTCCTGCTTTCGCATGGCCACTACGCCATTGCCCTTTACGCAGCCTTGATCGAAGCCGGCATCATCCCCGAATCCGAGCTGGAAACCTACGGCAGCGACGATAGCCGCCTTCCCATGTCCGGCATGGCCACCTACACCCCCGGCATGGAAATATCCGGCGGCTCGCTGGGGCAAGGTTTGCCCATCGGCGTGGGGATGGCCCTGGGGCTGCGGTTCAAGAACAACCCGGCCTTCGTCTACAACTCGATGTCCGACGGCGAGCTGGACGAAGGCTCGACCTGGGAGGCGGCGATGTCCGCGGCCCACCACGGTCTGTCGAATCTGATCTGCCTGGTCGACATCAACAACCAGCAGGCCGACGGCCCCTCCAGCAAGGTGCTGGGCTTCGAGCCCTTGGCAGACAAATGGGCCGCCTTCGGCTGGCACGTGCAGCGCGTCGACGGCAACGATCTGCCCGCCGTGATCGAGGCCTTCGATACCGCCCGCAACCTGCAGACGGCCCAGCCGCGCGTCATCCTGTTCGATACCCTGATGGGCAAAGGCATTCCGTTCCTGGAACAGCGCGACAAGAACCACTTCATCCGGGTGGAGGCCGCCGAATGGCAGCAGGCCATTACGATTCTCGACCAATCCCAGCAACAGGAGGCCGTATAAATGAACACCGCCGAAAAGAAACCGCGTCTGACCACCTCGGCGATGATTGCTTCCATTGCCGCCGAGGGCCAGCGTGTCAAAAGCGCACCATTCGGGAATGCCCTGGTCGAGCTGGCCGCCTCTCGCCCCGACATCGTCGGCATGACGGCCGATCTGGCCAAGTACACGGATTTGCACTTGTTCGCCAAGGCCTACCCGCAGCGCTTCTTCCAGATGGGCATGGCCGAACAACTCCTGATGGCCGCCGCTGGTGGCATGGCCAAAGAAGGCTTGTTGCCGTTTATCACCACCTACGCGGTATTCGGCACCCGGCGCGCCTACGACTTCATCCATCAGGTCATCGCCGAGGAAAACCTCAACGTCAAACTCTGCTGCGCGCTGCCTGGCCTGACCACCGGCTACGGCCCCAGCCACCAGGCTACCGATGACCTGGCCATGATGCGCGGCGTCCCCGGGCTGACCATCGTCGACCCCTGCGATGCGCTCGATGTCGAGCAGGCCGTGCCGGCCATAGCGGCGCACAACGGGCCGGTGTACATGCGCCTGCTGCGCGGCAATGTGCCGCTGGTGCTGGACGAGTACGACTACCGGTTCGAGCTGGGCAAGGCCAAGATGCTGCGCGACGGCCGCGACGTGCTGATTCTCTCATCCGGCTTCATGACCATGCGCGCGCTCGAAACCGCGGAAGAATTGCGCAAGCACGCTATCGACGCCGCGGTGCTGCACAGCCCGACCATCAAGCCGCTCGATGCGGAAACCATCTTGCACGAAGTGGCCAAACCGGGCCGTCTCGTGGTGGTGGCGGAAAACCATTCCGAGATCGGCGGGCTGGGCGAAGCGGTGGCGCGCCTGCTGCTGTGCTCTGGCGTGCGACCGGCCGCGTTCCGCCAGATCGCGCTGCCAGATGCCTTCCTGGACGCCGGCGCCTTGCCGACCCTGCACGACCGGTACGGCATCTCGGTCGAGGCCATGGTGACCCGGATCAAGAATTGGCTATAGGCCCTGTTTAGCGATCTCTGATCGAAAAGGCTCCCGGCTCGTTGGGAGCCTTTGTTGTTGCTTGGCGTCATGCCCGTGATCGCCAGGAAATGTCGGCCCCCAATCAGGCGGAGAATGCGTGCAAGGCCGTCAACGGCACATGCAGGGCTTCGTCACGGGCAAATGCCTCGAGCAGGTAGTCGACGGTGGCGCGCACCCGTGGCGCAAGCAAGGCGCGGTGCGGGTATTGCAGCGCCATCTCGTAGGTGCCGGGGTGGTGGCAGTCGGCCAAGACCACCTTGAGCGAGCCGGCGCGCAGATGAGGCCAGGCGTGATGGATGCCCACCTGGGCGATGCCGAGACCGGCCAGCGCCGCCTGCGCCAGGGCCTCGGGTGCCGATACGGTGATGACGGCGGGGGCCGGCTCCCGTTCGTCCAGGCTGCCGTCCGCCAGCCGGAAGCACCACGGCGAGAGCCGTCCGCCAAGAAAACGCCGGGCGATCAGGCGATGTTGCGGCAGGTCCTGTGGCGTGCGGGGAACCCCGTACCGGGCCAGGTAGGCGGGAGACGCGATCAGTACCATGTTCAGGCGGCAAATCAGGCGCGACACCAAGGCGGAGTCGACGAGCTGACCGCCCCGGACCGCCAGGTCGTAGCCCTCCTGCACCAGGTCGACCCGGCGGTCGTCGAAGTCCACCTCGACGCTCAACGCGGGATGGCGCTCCAGCAAGCCGGGCAGGGCGGGCATCACCTGGTCGCGCCCGAAGGCGGCACTGGTCGAAATGCGCACGCGCCCGGCCGGCACCACGCGCTGCGCGGCCACGGTATCCACCGCGGCATCCAGCGCATCCAGCGCGATGCGAGCCTGTTCCAGGAAGGCGAGGCCCTCGGCCGTGAGCTTGAGCGAGCGGGTGGTGCGATTCATCAGGCGCACGCCGAGGCCCTGTTCCAGGCTGGCCACATTCTTGCTCACCGCCGCCGAGGAAATGCCCAGGCTACGTGCCGCGGCGGCAAAACTGCCACTCTGGGCGGCCTGCACGAAGGAAAGGATGGCGCGCACGCGCTGCGATGAATCCATGGAGCTGCAACCGGTGTTGAATGCTTCATTATCAACTTGAAGTTATGGAATCATCAACCAGGCCGTGCGTTCTGTTCGCGAATCGACTTGTCCATAATCGGCGACATCCACCACCCGATCCGACAAGGAGAACGCAATGCTGATTTCGATCGTTTACGACAGTGTCCATGGTCATACCGCCAAACAAGCCCAGGCCGTGGCCGAAGGCGTAGGCCAGGTGCCCGGAGCCGAAGCGCAACTGATCGCCGTGGCCGACGGCCCGATCCAGTGGGAAACGCTGGCCGCCAGCGACGCCATCATCTTCGGTTCGCCCACCTATAACGGCACGGTCAGCGCCCGCCTCAAGCAAGTCATGGAAGATTCCACGGGCCCGGCGTGGGTGCCGCAGACCTGGCGCAACAAGATCGCGGCCGGCTTCACCAACTCCGGCGCCCTGCACGGCGACAAGCTCAACAGCTTGATCACCATGGCGTTGTTCGCGGCCCAGCACGGCATGATCTGGGTCGGGCTCGACCTGTTCCCCGGCCGCACGCCGGATGAACGCAACCGCATCGGTGGCTGGCTGGGCGCGATGGCACAGTCCGACGACGTGTCGCCCGAACTGTCGCCAATCCCTAGCGACCTGCAGACCGCCGCCTACCTCGGCCAGCGTGTCGCCGAGATCACGCGCCAATTCAAGTAAGGATGGCACGGCAATGTCCACTCCGAATCCATGCCATGCCGCCATCACCATGGACGATGTGTGCTCGGTCTCACCGGCGCTGGCCCAGCTCACTCAGGACGCGATCGTCGGCAAGCTGTGGCAGCGGCCCGATTTGCCTGCCCGCGAGCGCAGCATGGTGACGCTGGCCGCCTTGATCGCGTGCAACCAGCCCCTGGGCTTGCCGCATTACGTCAATCTCGCGCTCGAGCACGGCATCAGCCCTGGCGAGATTTCCGAGATCGTCACGCACCTGGCGTTCTATGCAGGTTGGCCGAACGCCTTTTCCGCGGTGATGGCGATCAAGGACATCTTTGCCCAGGGGGGCATCGCCTTCGACCCGTTGTCTTCGGCAGGTTTTGACCTTGCCGCGGGCACGGTTGCCGGCTTTGGCGAGTGAAAGTCCAGATCACGGCACCGCTATTCGGCGGCACGGCGTTACTGGTGCTGGCCGTGCTGGTCATCGGTAAGGGCCGCCGCCTCGAACCCCAGACGTAATCATTGCCGTGAAGCAGGCGGGAAGGCCGCCTGCTCGCCGTGGCGTCACGCCGAAAGGGTATCGATCCGTTGCATGTTTTCGTCGGCCGAGGGCTCCACTCCCATGGCCTGGAGCAAGCCCATGATGTCGCGAGCCGGCGGCGCGCCGAACATCCGGTGATATTCGCGCCCGAACTGGGACGCGCTTTCATAGCCGACGCGGAAGGCGGTGGTCGCCGCGTCCAGGCGGTCGTTGAGCATCAGCCGGCGCGCTTCGTGCAGGCGCAGTTTCTTCTGGTATTGCAGCGGGCTCATCGCCGTCAGCGCCTTGAAGTGGTGATGGAAGGTCGAGGCACTCATCTGTACCGAGGCAGCGAGTTCTTCGACCCGCAAGGCCTTGGCGAAATTGGCCTGCAGCCAGTCGATCGCGTGCGCGATGCGGTGGCTCTGGCTGCCGGCCGTGGAGATTTGCCACAGATGGGCACCAAAATCGCTCATCAGCAGGCGGTACAGGATTTCCCGCAAAATCAGCGGAGAGAGCACCGGGATGGTTTCCGGCTCGTCGAGCAGTTCGATCAGGCGCAGAAACGATTTGAGAATCGCCGTGTTGGCCTGGCCGACCGCGATGCCGCGCGAGGTCGGCTGTGGGCGCGGGGGAGACAGATTGCCCTCCACCATCAACTCGGCCATCGCCTGCAAATCGATGGGCATCCACAGCGCCAGATAGGGTTGTTCCGGGCTCGCTGTCGTGATGTTCGCAATGGTCGGCACATTCACCGCGGTGACCAGAAGCTGGCCCGCGTGATACGAGAGCGTTTCCTCGCCGAGCAATACCCGCTTGCTGCCCTGGACGATCAGCGCAATGCCGGGTTCGAAAATGCAGCGGATCGGTTCGGACGGCATTTGCAGCCGGTATAGCGTCAGCCTCTGGATGGCGGTGACGTAGGGGGCTGCATCGCTGTTCACCCAATTGGCGATGGCGGCGGCCAGTTCCTGACGTACGGCTTCGAGCTGTTCCTGTTCGCGGGCCTGCTGTTTCAATTTCCACTCCTCAACGCTGCTGGCGGCCATGCTACATCAGCTGTTTCGTACTATCTTTCATTCTGCATGGAGGACGGAGGATTAGGCTAGAAAGTCACAGAATCCGACTATCCCCCGCCTGCGGACAGTCAGGACAATACCTTGAATTGTTTGCGTTCACTCGGAGCCACGTCATGATCACTCTCAACATAAACGGCCAGGCGATGCGTGTCGACGCCGCACCGGATACCCCGCTGCTCTGGGTGCTGCGCGACACGCTGCAGATGACCGGCACCAAGTTCGGCTGTGGCATGGCGCTGTGCGGCGCCTGTACCGTGCACCTCGACGGCCAGCCGATCCGCTCTTGCAGCACGCCGGTTTCCGCCGCCAAGGGCAAGAAGATCACCACCATCGAAGGAGTGGGCCACGACCGGGTTGGCCAGGCGGTGCAGCAAGCCTGGCAGCAGCTCGACGTGGTCCAGTGCGGCTACTGCCAGTCCGGCCAGATCATGAGCGCGGTGGCGCTGTTGCACAGCAACCGCAACCCGAGCGACGCCGATATCGACAATGCGATGGGCGGTAACGTGTGCCGCTGTGGCACCTACGTGCGCATCCGCGCCGCCATCCACGAAGCAGCCAAGCTGCTGGCCTGACCGGGAGAACACCATGACCAGCAGTATCGAAAATGTTAGCCGCCGCCGCTTCCTGCAAGGCGCGGCCGGCCTGACGCTGGCGGTCTATCTGCCGGCAGCCAAGGCCGCCAGCGCCGCCCCAGCGGCTAAGGCAGGCACGGCCGGCGCCAATGCGGCACATGCCGCCTTCGAGCCGAACGCCTTCCTGCGCATCGGCGAGGACAATAGCGTCACCGTCATCTCCAAGCATCTCGAAATGGGGCAGGGCACCTACACCGGGCTCGCCACCATCGTGGCGGAAGAACTGGACGCAGACTGGAACCAGGTGCGGGTGGAAAGCGCGCCGGCCGACGCCAAGCGCTTCAACAACCTGTTTTGGGGGCCCGCCCAGGGTACCGGCGGCAGCACGGCCATGGCCAACTCGTGGGAGCAACTGCGCAAGGCCGGCGCCACGGCCCGCGCCATGCTGGTGGCGGCGGCGGCCAAGCAGTGGAACGTGCCGGCCGGCGAGATCACCGTCGCCAACGGCGAAGTGCGGCATGCCGCATCGAGCCGCAAGGCGAGCTTCGGCCAACTTGCGCCTGCCGCCGCCGAGCTGACGCCACCGGCAGAGGTGAAACTCAAGGACCCGAAGGATTTCAAGCTGATCGGACAGCGCATCCCGCGCAAGGACAACATCGACAAAACCACCGGCAAGGCCGTGTACACCCAGGACATCCACCTGCCGGGCATGCTCACCGCCGTGGTGGCCCACCCGCCGCGCTTCGGCGCCAAGGTGAAGTCGTTCAACGCCGCCAAGGCCAAAGCCGTCAAGGGCGTGGTGGCCGTGCTGGCCATCCCCACCGGGGTGGCGGTGCTCGCCCGCGATACCTGGAGCGCCAAGAAGGGGCGCGACGCGCTGGTGGTCGAATGGGACGAAAGCCAGGCGTTCAAGCTCGGCTCGGCGCAGATTCTGGCGCGCTACCACGAACTGGCCGGCCAGCCCGGAGCCGTCGCCCGCAAGGCCGGCGATGCCGAACAGGCCCTGGCGGGCGCCGCCCACACGCTGGAAGCGTCCTACGATTTTCCCTATCTCGCTCATGCGGCGATGGAGCCGATGAACTGCGTGGTGCACTGGAGCAAGGACGGTTGCGAAGTGTGGAATGGCGACCAGATGCAGACCGGCGACCAGATGGCGCTGGCCAAGCTGTTTGGCCTCAAGCCCGAGCAGGTGCGCATCCACACGCTGTATGCCGGCGGCAGTTTCGGCCGCCGCGCCAACAAGGACGCGGACTACGTGCTGGAAGCCGCCCATATCGCCAAGGCGCTCAACCGGCGCGTTCCGGTCAAGCTGGTCTGGCTGCGCGAGGACGACATGCGTGCCGGCTACTACCGCCCCATGTTCCACCATCGCCTGCGCGCCGGGCTGGACAGCCAGGGCCGTCTGACCGGCTGGCAGCATCGTCTGGTGGGGCAGTCCATCCTGGGCGGCTCGCCCTTCGCTGCCATGGTCAAGGACGGCATCGACCCGGTCTCGGTGGAGGGGGCGGCCAATCTGCCCTATACCATCCCCAATATCCTGGTGGATCTGCATACCCCGACCGATATCGGCGTGCCGGTGCTGTGGTGGCGCTCGGTCGGCTCGACCCATACCGCGTTCTCGACCGAGACTTTCCTCGACGAGCTGGCGCATACGGCGGGGCACGACCCGGTGGCTTGGCGCCTGGCCATGTTGGCCGAACACCCGCGCCATACCGCCACGCTCAAGCTGGCAGCCGACAAGGCCGGCTGGGGCACGCCGCTGGCGCCCGGCAAGCCCGGCGAGCGGCGCGGGCGCGGCGTAGCGGTGCATGAGTCGTTCAACACCGTGGTGGCGGAGGTGGCCGAAGTCACGGTACAGCCGGACGGCAGCTTCCACGTGGACCGCGTGGTATGCGCGGTGGACTGCGGCATCGCCATCAACCCGGACGTGGTGCGGGCGCAGGTGGAAGGCGCGATCGGCTTCGCCCTGGCCCCGGTGCTGTATGGCGCCATCACGCTGAGCGACGGCAAGGTAGACCAGTCCAACTTTCACGATTACCCGCCGATCCGCATGGCAGACATGCCACGCGTCGAGGTGCATATCGTACCCTCCGCCAACAAGCCGACCGGCATCGGCGAACCGGGCGTGCCGCCGTTGGCGCCGGCGGTGGCCAACGCGCTCGCGGCAGCGACCGGCAAGCGCGCCCGCAAGCTGCCGATCAGCGCCGAACTGCTGAAGGTGTAGCCATGAACAGCACCGACCGGCAGGTATTGGACGCGGCCCTGAGGTGGGCGGCGGACGGGCACCGCTTCGCGCTGGTGACCGTGGCCCGCACCTGGGGTTCGGCACCGCGCCCGCCAGGCTCCTGGATGGCGCTGCGCGACGACGGACAGGTGCAGGGCTCGGTGTCCGGCGGCTGTATCGAAGCTGACCTGATCGAACGCCTGCTGCGGGAAGGCTTCGCTTCGAGCGAGCCCTATGCGGTGAAATACGGTGTCACGCAGGACGAGGCGCGCCGCTTCGGCCTGCCCTGCGGCGGTGCCATGGAACTGGTCATCGAGCCTTGGCCCGATCTTGCCGCACTTGAAACCTTAAGTGCTGTGGTCGAGCGTGGAGAGTTGGCCAGACGCACCGTCGTCATGGGCCAGGAGGGCTGTACGATCACGGCGGCTTCGGCAGCAGACTCGCTGAGCTGGGATGATCATGCGCTGAGTACCGTGCACGGCCCGGCCTGGCGCCTGCTGATCATCGGTGCCGGGCAGATTTCCAGTTACCTCGCACCGATGGCGCAGGCGCTGGATTACCAGGTGTTCCTCTGCGACCCGCGCAGCGAGTACGCGGCGGAATGGCAGGTGCCGGGTACAAGGCTGTTGCCCGGCATGCCGGACGACGTGGTGCTGGAACTCAACCCCGATGCGCACACCGCCGTAGTGGCGCTGACGCACGATCCCAAGCTGGACGACATGGCCTTGCTGGAGGCGCTCAAGGCGCCGGCCTTTTACGTCGGCGCGCTGGGCTCCAGCCTCAACAACCGGCGCCGGCGCGAACGGCTGCTCGAGCATTTCGACCTGACGGCGGACGAAGTCGCCCGCCTGCACGGGCCGGTCGGCTTGCCGATCGGCAGCCGCACGCCGCCCGAGATTGCCCTGGCCGTGTTGGCTGAAATGACCGCGGTGCGCAACGGCGTGTGGTCGCCGGACGGCTTGCGCCCGAAGCGCGCCGCCGCCGAAGCCGGCTGCCGCGCCGCATGAGCGCCTCGCCCAAGTCTCACCCGATCGTCGGCATTCTGCTGGCGGCCGGGGCCAGCCGCCGCTTCGGCAGCGACAAGTTATCGCATAGGCTGCCGGACGGTACGCCGATGGCGGTCGCTGCCGCCGCCAGTCTTCTGCCGGTGTGTGCACGTGTCGTGGCCGTGCTGCGGCCCGGCCGGGACGAATTGGCCGCAGTGTTGACGGCGGCAGGTTGTGAAATCGTGCTTTGCCCGGAGGCCGAGGGCGGCATGGGGCATAGCCTGGCCGCCGGCGTGCGCGCCACCGCCGAGGCGGCCGGCTGGATCGTCGCGCTGGCCGACATGCCGTTCATCGCCAGCAGCAGCCATGCCGCCGTCGCCGCCGCCCTGCAGGCCGGCGCCAGCCTGGCCGCCACGCAATACCGGGGGCGACGCGGCCACCCGGTAGGCTTTGCCCGCGCCTGGCAGAACCCATTGGCTGGACTGACCGGTGACCAAGGCGGCAAAACCCTGCTGGAACAACACCATCAGAAGCTCACCCTGTGCCCCGTCGATGATCCTGGCGTGGTCCGGGATATCGATTATCCGCGAGACCTGATCGATGCCGGTTCGGGGACAAGCCCTTGTGAATGACTTGATCATGCCAAGCACGTCACCGCTTTCAGGAAGGCATTTCGGCATGGCGTCATTATCGCTGAAAGCGGGTAACTAACAGCCTGGCCCTCTGCTCTTGGGCTGCCGCCTAGGCAAGGGCATGATGGCTTGAGGTGCGCAAACACAGGCCAAGCCAGGCCGGAGGCATAAGCTGGCCTCGATCTGGGGTGGCTGGGTCAACCGAATTGGCGAATCAAACCCTGGTGTGGCAAGGGTTTCAGGCGATGGGGAAGTTCAAACGGCCGGAGTCGATCAGAAAAACCGATGGAATCCGCCGTTCATCGGAAGCATAAGCTGGCCGTTTGGCCACTTTATGCTGCCGGTCTCTCAGCCGCTTGCGGCTCCGGCATGGAAAGATGTCGCGCCGAGCCCCTGAGTGCGGCCCATAACCGCCCGGTTCGGACGATGAGAACGCGGGCACGGCAGCAAGACGGGAGAGTATCGAAAGCTTCATCCGATAGCTCCAGCCAGGCTGCCCCCTCACTGTCAGCCGTTTCCTGATATCCCTGGTGGGCGCACGCCTTGAAGCAGATCCCGGAAACCGGAGGCCGCATAGCCGACACCTCGTACCCGATATGCTGAAGAACGGAACTCCGTTACGCATCCACGGCCCGCGTTTATTGCGAAGTCATAACTTGCCAAGCCCCTCTTGCCGCGCAAAACGAGACATCACATAATAACGGGACACCTTGATGTCGTGACCCTTCGCCTTTAATACAAGCGAAGTCACACCTGCTCATGACAATCCAAAGGGCCGATAGCTCAGCTGGGAGAGCGCTGCGTTCGCAATGCAGAGGTCGGGAGTTCGATCCTCCTTCGGTCCACCATTTCCTATCTTGCCCCTCCAACTGTGTGACCGGCAGCATAAAGTGGCCAAACGGCCAGCTTATGCTTCCGATGAATCGCAAATTCCATCGATTTTTCTGATCGACTCCGGCCGTTTGAGTTTTCCCATCGCCTGAAACCCCTGCCACACAAGGGTTTGATCCGCCAATTCGTTTGACTCCGTCACCCCAGAGCGCGGCCAGCTTATGGTTCCGAATCGTGGTGCATGGCCAGCTTATGCTTCCTGCCTTGTGTTCCTTGCCTTTGCGTACCTTTACCCATCATGAAGCCCCTTCGAAAGGGCTATCGCCCTATGAGCAGATGGCCCAGCTGTTTGTTTAGAGGAACTTGGTGAGAACGCAGTGTGTGCAAATCCACCCCAAGCAGAACCGGGGAGAGGGTGATGGCAGCCCGTATGCCGCAACTGGGCACATCGCACTCGGAATGCCACCTGTCTGCCTCTGCACGCCTTGGACGGACGTTGCAGCGGAGGCTGGCGGCAGGGTGGCCTACCCTTTACACGCCACACAAGCACGTATCCTTTGTGATGAGTCTTTGCCGTTCCAATGACGTATGGCCGCTGTCGAAACCACAAGTTAGCATCGCCCCAAGCCGTGAGGATTCTTACACGGCTCGTCTTTCGGTGCCTACGGGGGAAGCCCTGGGGAGAATCGGGAAGGCGGTGCAATTCCGCCACGTGCCCAACGCTGTGAGGAGGACGAACGGAACAACGGGAATTGTAAGTCCCCAAGCCACTGACTCAGGTCGGGAAGGCGTTCCGGACGGATGAGTCCGAGTCAGAAGACCGGCCGGGAGATGAAACAGGCTGCCTGGACTGGCAGTCCATTTTTCCAGAAGGGGACAAAGTGGAAAGCCCAACCATCCAAAATACTCATCATTTTTCTGACGATGCCCGTGATGCGGTGTACCGTGCCATTTTCAGCCGCCGCGACGTGCGCGGTCAGTTTTTGCCCGACCCGATTCCAGACGAGGTGCTCAGCCGCCTCCTGATGGCCGCGCACTATGCGCCGTCGGTAGGCTTCATGCAGCCGTGGAATTTCATCGTGATCCGCTCGCAGGGCGTCAAACGGCGCGTCCATGATCTCTTCCAAAACGCAAACGACGAAGCCGCCGCTATGTTCGATGGCGAGCGTAGGGACATCTATCGAGGCCTGAAGCTCGAAGGCATTCTGGAATCGCCGGTGAATTTGTGCATCACCTGCGACCGGAAGCGGACTGGCCCTATCGTTATCGGGCGGACACATATGAAAACGATGGATCTCTACAGCTCCGTCTGCGCAGTCCAGAATCTATGGCTAGCCGCCAGAGCGGAGGGACTGGGAGTAGGCTGGGTCAGCATTTTCAAGCCGAACGAATTGAAACAGATTCTGGGCATTCCACTGTCCATTACGCCGATTGCCTATCTATGCCTCGGTTATGTGAGCCATTTCTACCAGAGGCCAGAGTTGGAGGAGGCTGGTTGGCTACCGCGTCTGCCGCTCGACGAACTAGTCTATTTTGATCAGTGGTCGCATGGAGTCGACAGCCATGGGAAGGTGGTCGATCACATACGCCAACAGCAGGCGGATATACAGAATAACGGGTTCGTTGACTGGAAATAAATGGAGAGAAATGTTGTACAGCAACTGGCAGGCCCTAGCGACGAAATGATAGAGTGCTTCTGCCTTCTGAGACGCTCATCTGTCATGTTGAGCGCGCCGGTTCGGTTGACCGGCTAAGCCTGTCAGTTTTTCTGTGTGCGTGAGAATTCTTCGGGTTACGCTTTGTCGACATTGACCACGTAATTAATTTCCTACTGTGAATACACCCTAGCTCGTTGGAGCCTTTCTGCATAACGAAAGGGCTAGTTCGTTTGAACATGCGGGGCTCCTCCATGCCATGCGTGCATGAGTAGTGAAGGCTTGGGCGATAAGCTGGTTCAGCTCATTTGGGTTCCACGGTTTCGTCAGGAAGTGGTGTACCGCGCCCAGATTGATTGCTGCAGTGGCGAGCTCAAAGTTCCGGTAGGCGCTGAACAATAATCTTACCGTCTGTGGGTACAGTTGTTTGACGCGGCCAAGAAACTCGGTTCCTGTCAATTTGGGCATGCTCTGGTCACTCAGCACCACTCCAACCTGATGACACGTCAGCAGTTCGAAGGCGGCATCGACGTCATTGGCCACCCGTATGCGATAGCTGGCATTTCGCAGCTCCCTACTCACCAAGTCCGTGACGAAAGGATCATCGTCCAGAACCAACAGCGTGGGGGGATGATTCTGTTTATTGAGACCACCGGCAGCGTTAAAGGGCCCGCCCCAATTAACCTCTCGCAGGCCTCGGCAGAGAGTGCCTTGCTGAAGTAATGTCCTTGTACCAGCTCACAACCATGGGCTGCCAGTAGCATCACTTGTCCTTCCGTCTCCGCCATTTCGTCCACTACTAGCAGCCCCAAGCGGCGCGCCATTGAGCTGCCCCATCGCTCATCTGTTCCGACCAGAGTAAGGCGAGGCAAAAGAGCGGGGGCCATCGCCTCAAACCGCCGACGCTTGCTGGATACGGCTTCTCCTGGCGGCATTCAGCGTGTTCTGCATCAGCATCGCGATGGTCATCGGGCCAACGCCGCCGGGAACGGGCGTGATGGCCGACGCCACGGTTTTCACCTCGTCGAAGTCCACATCCCCCACTAGCCGCGAATAGTCCCCCGGGTGGTCGATACGGTTGATGCCCACGTCGATGACCACGGCCCCCGGCTTGACCCAATCGGCCTTAACCAGGCCCGGCACCCCGACAGCGGCAATGACGATATCGGCCTGGCGGCACACCGCCTCGGGGGACAAGGTACGACTATGAACGATGGTCACGGTGCAATCGTGCTGCAGCAGCAGGTTGGCCATTGGCTTGCCGACGATATTGGAACGTCCGATCACCACGGCGTGCAGGCCGCACAGCTTGTCGCCGAGCACCTCCTGGATCAGGTGCAGCGCCCCCAGTGGGGTGCAGGGCACCAGCGCCTCGTGCAGCGCCCCGGTGGCGAGATGTCCGACGTTAACGTAATGAAAGCCGTCCACGTCTTTGCTCGGATCAATCGCCTTGATGATCCGGCAGGCATCGATATGCCTGGGCAATGGCAACTGCACGAGAATGCCGTGAATTTCTGGATCGCCGTTGAGCCGGCCTATCAATTCCAACAGCTCGCTTCCCCGCGTTTCGGCCGACAAGGTGTATTGCCGCGAGAGAAATCCGCACTCTTCGGCACGGCGGCTCTTGTTGCGCACGTACACGGTGCTGGCAGGATCGTCTCCAACCAGGATGACGGCCAGGCCGGGACGCTGTCGCTCCGCCCTGACTGCCGCCGTCACACTGGCGATGACTTGGCTGGCCGAAGCCTTGCCATCGATGAGGTAAGGCTGGTTAGTGAAAGATGACGGTGCGATCTTCATTGAGCAGAATCCGATGTTCGAGGTGGAGCTTTACCGCCTTGGCCAGTACCTGGCATTCGGTGTCGCGGCCGATGGCGACCATGTCGTCGGCGGTGGCCGAATGGTCGACGCGATGCACGTTCTGCTCGATGATCGGGCCTTCGTCCAGATCTGCCGTCACGTAGTGCGCGGTGGCGCCGATCAGCTTCACGCCGCGCTTGTGCGCCTGATGGTAGGGGCGCGCGCCCTTGAAACTGGGCAGGAAGGAGTGGTGGATGTTGATGACCTGGCCGGCCAGCTCACGAGACAGATCGTCGGACAGCACCTGCATGTAGCGCGCCAGTATGACCAAGTCGATTTTCTGTTCCCGCACCAGTTCGAGCAGCTTTGCCTCCTGCTCCTCCTTGGTGTCAGCGGTGATCGGTAGATGATGAAACGGGATGCCCTCGTGCTCGGCACGGCGGGCAAAGGTTTGATGGTTGGAGACGATCGAGATCAGCTCCATCGGCAGTTGGTTGATGCTGTTGCGATACAACAGATCGTTCAGGCAATGGCCGAGCTGCGACACCATGATCATCACACGCGGCTTGATATCCAAGTCGAACACGTGCCAATCCATGCCATAAGCCAGCGCCACCGGCGCAAAACCCTGCCTGAAATCGTCGATGGTCATTTTCTCGTGGACCTCGAAGCACACGCGCATGAAGAAGCGGTGGTTATCCGGGTCCACATACTGGCCGCTCTCCATAATGTTGCCGCTCTGGGCCGCGATGCAGTTGCCGACGGCCGCGACGATCGCTTTACGGTCGTCGCAGGCAAGGGTGAGAACGAATTTCTTGACGCTCATGGTTGGCTCCGAAAAAGAAGCTGGGGTGGATGTTTTCTGGTAGCTCATCATTCTTCTTCAAACCGTTCACCGTGTTCGATAAGCTGCGGTTTTCATGGTGAAATATGAGCCAATCGGCTTTTTGCAACAAAGGATTTCTTGGCATATATGCATTCCATTATGGAATGCGAAAACTGTGCCTAACCGAGGTAAACTGTTGCAATAGTCCGCATACGGGAACGTTTCCATGAAAACAACTTTTCGGCATCTGCCACCTTTGAATACGCTAGTGTTTTTCGAGGCGGCGGCACGGCATCGCAGTTTCACCAAGGCGGCGGATGAGTTGTTCATTACCCAGAGTGCGGTCAGCAAGCAGATCAGGATTCTGGAAGAAAGTCTGGGGTTCGAACTGTTCAGGCGGGAGGCGCGGCAATTGCTATTGACCGATGCCGGGAAGGAACTCCATAGCGACGTGAATGCCATGCTCCAGCAATTGACAGAGAGCATCAGCCGCATCCGCAGCTGGGCGGAAGGGCAAAGCGTGACCATCAGCTGCACCCAGGCGGTGTCACACTACTGGCTGTTCCCGCGCATCGCGCGGTTCAACACGCAGCACCCGGATATCACCGTCAACATCTATGCGACGAATGAGATCACGGAAATGTCCTGCTTGCGCTTCGACCTCGGCATTCTCAACGGTGACAACAACTGGCGAGTGCCCTTACACAGCCACATGCTCTTCGAAGAACGGATCTATCCCGTCAGTCGCTACGACTATCCCATCGACAAACTGCTGATGCCGGAAGAACTGCTCCAGCAACGTCTGATTCATCTCGACCCCAGCGCGTGGCGCTGGCCCACCTGGATCGACTGGTTCGCCCATTTCGGCATTGCCTACACCATCCCCAAGAATGCCCAGTTGTTCAATCAAGTCACGCTCGCCCTGGATGCGACCGTTCAAGGCATGGGTATCGGTTTGGGCTGGGAGTTCATGACGCATGCCCTATTGGCGAACAAGGACATCAAGCGCGTCAGTGAGTTTTATTACGCGCCTGGCAAGAGCGACTATCTGGTCTACGGGAAAAGCCGCTCCCTGAGCCCTTCCGCCATGGTATTCCGGGACTGGCTGCTGGCCGACCTGCAGGCAGAGCATGCCAATACACATGGATAGCCCGCATATCGGTCCCGCTTCCCCTGGCATTCCTGGATAAATCGTGCAAGAGCCCTGAGATTGAAAACCCCAGGGCTATGGATTTCATTACTGAAGGGATGCCAGGCGCTATTTGAGATAGGCGAAGGCTTGTACTTCGATCAAGTACTCCGGCGCGGCCAGACGGCTCTCCACACAGGCTCTGACCGGCTTTTCCACATCCGCGAGCCAGTCTTCGTAGACCGCATTCATGGCGTCGAAATCGCCCATGTCGGCCAACCAGATCTGGATGCGCGTGAGGTTCTGCTTGCTCGCCCCGACGGAAGCCAGCAGGGCTTCGATGTTGCCCAACACTTCCAGGGTCTGGCCTTTGATATCGAGCGCAGGGGTTTCCGCCACCTGCCCCGCCGTTTCGATGAACCCATCGTATTTGACGAGTTGCGACATCCGCTGGTTTTGCTTTGTTCGGGTAATCATTATGCAAGTCCTGGTTAAGTTTCCATCAAAGTCCATGAAACGTCGATTGCCTGCCTAGACAGCACTCGGCCGGATGCCCCGCGCCAGCCCCATCAGGTTATATGTCGCCGCCGGCGTTTCCCGATTCGTACTTGAGGCGCAGACGGGCACCGACCTTCCGGAAAGGATCCGGCGGCACCCAGCTTGGCTTGCTATTGGCAAGGAGGAAACCGAGGTTATCGCTCTTGATGCCGTTCATATGGTCCGCCATGTAGTAGCCGAGGTAGGTCCCCTTCGCCACGCCCACGCCATTGCAGCCGCCGAGCAGATACACGCCATCGCCGGCATCCTTGAACACCGGCTCGTGATTGAGCGTCATGCACAGCATGCCGCCCCAGGTGAAATCGAAAGCCATCGACTTCAAGAATGGGAAGCGTGCTTCGAATGACCGGCGATGTTGCATCCAGGCTTTGTGCAGCCCCTCTTGGGTGCTTTGCAGGCCGGGTTCGAAATCGAGCATGTTCCTGACGAAAATGCGGCGGTCGGCAGTAAACCGCACGGTGGCTCCCGCCGGATGTGCCGAGGTCACTCCCCAAGGCTGAACAGCCTTGAAATGCTCTGAATATTGTTTATCTGTCAGCGGCTCGGTCAGGCTCGCATAGGTGAAGACAGGAGCAATCCGGTTGGAAAGCTTGCCGAACTCCTCGTTGAACGAGTTGGCTGCTTGCACGACAACCTTGGCTTTGATCGTGCCGCCAACGAATTTCAGCACATGGGGAGAGCCGTATTCGCACGCCATGACCGGGCTCTCTTCAAACAGCGAGACCGACTTGGGCAGCCCGGCAGCCAATCCGCGTATCAGCGCAGAGGGATTAACCAAGACGTTGCCCGGTGTGTAAACCGCGGCGCGGTAATAGTTGGTGCCGAGACGTTTTTCCAGGGCTTTGCCTTCAACGACCTCGTATTCGAAATTCGAAGCCTTCAGGGTTTGGATAAAACTGTCGAGGCCAGATAGATTGCGTTCCTCATGGGCCGCCATATATTTGCCTACGTCGAGCCAACTGCAGTTGATGTCGAGAGAATTCTTGAATTGCCGCAAGCGTTCGATGGCGAAAGTATTGAGCTGATACAGTCGACGATCATGCTCAACGTCCGGCTTGCCTGCATCCAGGTTGTGGGGAAGATCGATGATGAAGCCCGAGTTGCGGCCAGACGTTCCTTGCCCGACCTGCAGCGCATCGATCAAGGCAATGCGCGCGCCAGGATTGATCTCGGCGTAACGATATGCCAGCGAAACACCAGTAAAACCAGCGCCGATGATGGCCACGTCGAACTGATGGACGCCCTTGAGGCGCTTGCCGAGACGAATCTGGCGATCCGGCGCGGTCTCGAACCACCCCAGGTCACCATCGATGCGCGGAAGTCTGCTTACTTTGTGCATGGCCTTGCTCCTTTGAAACTTGCCTAAGTTTCAACTTGCTATGGCATGTTTTCAAACGAAGCTTTGGCATTGATGGATTCCATGATGGAATGTATTGAGCAGCAGTCCAATTGCGCACTACCGTGAGTGAGTCCGAATTTTTGTGTAACGCAGCCAATACTCGACTATGTCCAGCGTGACTGTTAAGGCCGATTATGCAAAGCCTGCGATTATGGAAAGTAACCTGGGTGGCTGGGCTAAGAAGCTGGCAGGAAGCGGTTTGGCAGCAGCGGATAGGCCCCACGCGCTGCGGGTTCCCGGGGGTGTACCGGCTCAACTCCGGCGCGCGTAGCGTGCCGCCACGAGTTGCATGAGTTGGCGCACCAGCCCGAGGAAAGTGGCCGACCAGGCGACCAGCGCGACCCAGAAGAACGCCTGTGGTAGGAACCACAGGAAGCCAAAGTCCATCGCCTGCAGCATTTGGTGGGTGCCGGCCGAGTACATGCCCAGCGGGAACACCGCGCCCCAATACAGCGGGTCGTAGCGCAGCGGGAAGCGTCGATAGATGTGGCGCCACGCGGCCAGTACCAGCAGCATCGGGATCCACCATGTACCGGTGGCCCAGTAGAAGACGGTGAAGCCCTTGATGAACGGCTCCAGCGAGCGCAAGTACCACGCATCCGGGGCATTGAGGATCAGCATCGAGCCCGCCAGCGTGGAGATGGCCATGGCCCCCATGTTGATCCAGTAGGGCGGTGACAGGTCGGCTGGCGAGAACCGGAACATTGTGTAGCGGTAGAAGATCAGCGACATCGTCCAGATGTAGAGCATACCGCCCAGCAGCCACATCGATAGTGCGAGGAAATTGACTTCTAGCCGGTTGGGCTGCTGGATATGGGCCGCCACCAGCGTGCCGAGCACCGCCAGCGATTGCGACGCCACCACCGCCAACAGCCAAGCGCCGTTGATGCCCTTGTCGAGCGTGGGCTTGGTCTCCTTGACGATGAAGCCGGTGAAGACTGTGTACGTCAACAGGACCCACAGCCCGACGGCGACGGCGAACATCGTCATGCCGATTGCGAAATTGCCATTGAGCACAACGGCTTGGCTGCCGATGAGACTGGTGGCAGCCACCATCGTGAAAAAACCTGGCCCGCGCAGGTGATCGATCATGTCGTCGAGGAACTGGTGCGGATAACGTACGGCGCGCAGCACCGTCAGCATCCATAGCACTGCATAAAAGACGATATTTGCATAGAACAGTCCCTGTGCCAGGCCCAGGATACCCTGCTGGTAGGCAGCCAACGAGACGATGCCGGTAGCCATGACCATGCCGAAGTAGGCTGGGGACATGTTGGCCAAGTCGGAGTCGACGGACATTTGAACCGTTGAGGGGGACAAGTTCATCGAAAAGAGGCCTTACAAGGTAAAGGAACGAGGCGATGTCCGCTTACCCTACACGGACTTGAAATCACAGGGAAGTTCTCAGCATGAGCCGGATTACGCAAGTAGAGCCATGCCAAACGTTGAACTCTAGGCAGATCAATGCTTTTGACCTATTCATCCCCAAATATTTGAAATCGGCATATCACCAGCATAATTCCTTTGGTCGTCTTCCTAGGAAACTACGGCAGCATATTCTAGTGTTGTAACTGGCTGCACCAATGAAGGGCCTGCCGTGAGTGGAGTGCCGATTACGTACCGAGAGCATGAGGACGAGCGATTCTGGGGCCCGCAAGGTTCGGGTATCACTTGCCGCAGTCTGGGGTATCGATCCTCTGCCCGATCCTGGCTTTCTCCTCAGGTCATCTGGAGCATCGTGGTTCTCCGGTTTCTCCTACAGTAAGGCCCAGCTTTTCATGCTGACCGCCGTGCCATCGCTGTCTGGTGTGACGCTACGCATTTTCTATAGCGTTCTGCCCGCCATGACCCGCGGCTGGAAATGGATAGCGATTTCGACTATCTCGGTGGTGCACGGGTGTCGCTGGTCGTATTTGGCGCTGGTGACATTCAATGTGTTGAGGTCCCTGCCTTGGAAACTGTCCAACGGAAGGATAGCTGGGGGGTAATTACTGGGGGGCAGGTAGTGCAACTGCGGCACCTGTTATCGGGAATTGGCAATCGCTCGGTCTTCCGCATGATCCCCATGGTGTTCACTGCACTGAGCCAGTGCAAGGCCAAGGGCGACAGCGAGGAGTCGCAGCGGGGCGGCCCCATAACGTGACCGAAGCGGCGGAGATAACCGGCTTTGCCGGCGTCATCGGTGCCTACGGCGATTTTTTCATTCCAAACGGATTCGGCGCTTCGATAAAGCTTACCCGCCGCACGGAAGGTGCACTATATGTATTCATACTGTTCTATCTGAGCTGCACATTGATTTGCTGGGTGTTTTACGCGAGAAAGCACGCCAGCCTGCCCTGTTGAACGGCGGCCGACGCCAAAGAGGAGGAACCTCATGAGCCACTTTCTGGATCGTCTGAGCTTTTTCACCCGGCCACGCGAGCCCTATGCCGACGGTCATGGCGAGGTGCGGGAAGAGGACCGCGACTGGGAGGTGGCCTACCGGCAGCGCTGGCAGCACGACAAGATCGTACGTTCCACGCACGGCGTGAATTGTACCGGCTCCTGTAGCTGGAAGATCTACGTCAAGGGCGGCATCGTTACCTGGGAGACGCAGCAGACTGATTATCCGCGGACCCGCCCCGGCATGCCCAACCATGAGCCACGCGGCTGTTCGCGCGGGGCTTCATACAGCTGGTATCTGTACAGCGCCAACCGGCTCAAGTATCCGATGATCCGGGGGCGTCTGGTACGGTTGTGGCGTGAGGCGCGCAAGACGCTTGACCCTGTGGCGGCATGGGCCTCGATCGTTGAGGATCCACAACGGGTGAAGGACTACAAGTCCATTCGGGGGCGCGGCGGTTTCGTCCGAGTGAGCTGGGATGAGGCAACCGAGCTCGTCGCCGCTGCCAACGTGTACACCATCAAGCACCACGGCCCGGACCGCGTGGTCGGTTTCTCTCCGATTCCGGCCATGTCCATGGTCAGTTATGCCGCGGGTTCCCGTTACCTGAGCCTGATCGGCGGCACGCTGCTATCGTTCTACGACTGGTATTGCGACCTGCCGCCGGCCAGCCCGCAGACCTGGGGCGAACAGACCGATGTGCCGGAGTCGGCCGACTGGTACAACTCGGCGTACATCATCGCCTGGGGTTCCAACGTCCCGCAGACGCGCACCCCCGATGCGCATTTCTTTGTCGAGGCCCGTTACAACGGCACCAAGGTCGTGGCGATCACGCCGGATTACTCCGAGGTCGCCAAACTCTCCGATCTCTGGCTGCACCCCAAGCAGGGTACCGATGCGGCGCTCGGCATGGCGATGGGCCACGTCATCCTCCGCGAGTTCCATCTCGAACGGCAAGTCCCTTATTTCGACGATTACTGCCGCCGGCTGACCGATCTGCCGCTACTAGTGACGCTAAAGCAGCACGGCGACCAGTTCGTGCCCGACCGCTATTTGAGGGCCAGCGATTTTCCCGACAAGCTCGGGCAGGACAACAACCCGGAATGGAAAACCGTCGGCATCGACCGGACCAGTGGCAACTATGCCGTACCACAGGGGGCGATCGGTTTCCGCTGGGGCCAGCAACTGGGCGGCGATCTCGGCAAGTGGAATCTCGAACAAAAAGACGGGGCCGATGGCCGTGATCTCGATCTGGCGCTGACGCTGATCGACCGTCGCGACGAGGTGGCAACAGTCGCCTTTCCCTATTTTGGCGCGGTCGAACACCCGCAGTTCCGGCACAACGAGCAGGGGGGCAACGTGTTGCTGCGTCATGTCCCGGTGAAGCGGCTGGAGCAGAACGGAGAGACCATCCATGTCGCGACCGTGTTCGATCTGCTCTGCGCCCAGTACGGGCTGGACCGGGGGTTGGGCGGGGCCGTCGCCCACGATTACGACGACGATGTGCCATATACGCCAACATGGCAGGAATCCATTACCGGCGTCCCGGCAGAACAGGTGGTAGCCGTCGCGCGCCAGTTTGCCGAAACCGCCGAGCGTACTCAAGGCCGGGCCATGATCATCATCGGCGCCGCGATGAACCACTGGTACCACCAGGACATGAACTACCGGGCCGCCATCAACATGCTGATGCTGTGCGGCTGTGTCGGCGTGTCCGGCGGTGGCTGGGCGCACTACGTTGGTCAGGAGAAGCTCCGGCCTCAGACCGGGTGGACGGCGCTGGCCTTCGCCCTCGACTGGGTTCGCCCCCCGCGGCACATGAACGGCACCTCGTTCTTCTACGCGCATTCCGATCAGTGGCGTTACGAGCAGCTCCATGCCAGCGAGCTGCTCTCCCCATTGGCCGATCCGGCCCGCTATAGCGGCAGCTTGATCGATTTCAACGTCCGTGCCGAGCGCATGGGCTGGTTGCCTTCATCGCCGCAGATCGATCGCAATCCCCTGTCCATTGCCAGCGCAGCGCGCGCGGCCGGGCTGGATGCCAAGGACTACCTGGTCCGTGAACTCAAGTCCGGTGCGGTGCGTTTGGCGTGCGAAGACCCGGACAGCCCAAAGAACTTCCCGCGCAACCTGTTCGTCTGGCGTTCGAACCTGTTCGGCTCTTCCGGCAAGGGGCACGAGTACTTTCTCCGTCACTTTGTCGGGGCGCAACATGGCATGCAGGGTGTCGACCTGGGCGAGTCCGGCGGAGCCAAGCCGGAGGAGGTGGTCTGGCACGAGAAAGCGCCGGAAGGAAAGCTCGATCTGATCACGGTGCTTGACTTCCGCATGTCTACGACATGCCTGTACGCCGATGTGGTGTTGCCGACCGCCACGTGGTACGAGAAGAATGATCTCAATACCTCGGACATGCATCCCTTCATTCATCCGCTGTCGGCGGCGGTTGATCCTGCCTGGCAAACAAGAAGTGACTGGGAAATCTACAAGGCCATTGCCAAGAAATTTTCCGAATTGGTGCCCGGCCACCTTGGTGTCGAGCAGGACATCGTGCTGCAACCACTGCAGCACGATACGCCGGCAGAGATTGCCCAACCCTATGGCGTGAGTGACTGGAAAAAGGGCGAGTGTGATCTGCTGCCCGGCAAGACCGCGCCCAACATCGTGGTGGTCGAGCGTGATTACCCGAACACCTACAAACGCTTTACCGCCCTTGGGCCGCTGATGCAGACGCTCGGCAACGGTGGCAAGGGTATTGGTTGGGATACCGGGGCCGAGGTCGAAGGGCTGGGACGGCTCAACCGTATCGTGTCAGAGGAAGGACCGACCAAAGGTATGCCACGCATCGAAACTGACATCGATGCTGCCGAGGTGATCATGTCGCTGGCGCCGGAGACCAACGGCGAAGTTGCGGTCAAGGCATGGCAGGCGCTGGAGAAATTCACCGGGCGCGGGCATGCGCATCTTGCCGATGTCCGTGAAGACGAGAAGATCCGTTATCGCGACATCCAGGCACAGCCGCGCAAGATCATTTCCTCGCCGACCTGGTCAGGCATTGAAAGCGAACATGTCAGCTACACCGCAGGCTATATCAATGTGCACGAATTGATCCCGTGGCGAACCCTGACCGGGCGCCAGCAGTTTTATCAGGATCATCCCTGGATGCGGGATTTTGGCGAAGGTTTTGCCAGTTACCGGCCGCCGATCGATACCCGAACCGTCGCGCCGCTGGTCGGGAAAAAGCCGAATGGCCATCCCGAGGTCGTGCTCAATTTCATCACCCCGCACCAGAAGTGGGGCATCCACAGCACCTATACCGACAACCTGATCATGCTCACGCTCTCGCGCGGCGGGCCGATCGTCTGGCTATCGGAGGTCGACGCGCAGAAAGGTGGCATCGTCGACAACGATTGGATCGAGCTTTACAACCTGAATGGGGCCATTGCCGCACGAGCCGTGGTCAGTCAGCGAGTGAAGGAGGGCATGTGCATGATGTATCACGCACAGGAAAAGATCGTGAATGTCCCTGGCTCGGAGATCACCGGTCACCGTGGCGGCATCCATAATTCGGTGACCCGCACCGTGGTCAAGCCGACGCACATGATTGGCGGCTACGCGCACTTGGCCTACGGCTTCAACTACTATGGCACGGTCGGCTCGAACCGGGACGAATTCGTCATCGTGCGCAAGATGGACAAGGTGGACTGGATGGATACCCCGCTTGCGGCACGAGGAGAACGCTCATGAAGATCCGCGCCCAGATCGCGATGGTGCTGAACCTGGACAAATGCATCGGCTGCCACACCTGTTCGGTCACCTGCAAGAACGTCTGGACCAGCCGCTTGGGCATGGAGTACGCCTGGTTCAACAACGTCGAAACCAAACCCGGCATCGGCTATCCGAAAGACTGGGAAAATCAGGAACACTGGCGCGGGGGGTGGGAGCGCAAGCCCAACGGCAAGCTCAAGCTGAAGCAGGGCGGGCGCTTGCAGTTGCTGCTCAACCTGTTCGGCAATCCCAATCTGCCGGAGATCGACGACTACTACGAGCCCTTCACGTTCGACTACGAATTCCTGCAAACCGCGCCGGAGATGCCGACCCCGCCGGTGGCCCGACCGATTTCCATCGTGACCGGACAACGGATGGAAAAGATCGAATGGGGACCGAACTGGGAGGAAATCCTCGGCGGCGAGTTCGCCAAGCGCAGCCAGGACTACAACTTCGAGGCGGTGCAGAAGGAAATCTACGGCGAATTCGAAAACACCTTCATGATGTATCTGCCTCGCCTGTGCGAGCACTGCCTGAACCCGGCCTGCGTGGCGAGCTGTCCGTCCGGTTCGATCTACAAACGTGAGGAGGACGGCATCGTCCTGATCGATCAGGACAAATGCCGTGGCTGGCGCATGTGCGTCTCGGGCTGCCCGTACAAGAAGATCTATTACAACTGGTCGAGCGGCAAGGCCGAGAAGTGCATCTTCTGTTATCCGCGCATCGAGTCGGGTCAGCCGACGGTCTGTTCGGAAACCTGTGTCGGTCGCATCCGCTATCTCGGGGTGTTGCTCTACGACGCCGATCGGATCGAAAGCGCCGCCTCGGTAGAAGACCCACAGGACCTGTACGAAGCGCAACTGGCCGTCTTCCTCGACCCCCATTCCGCCTCGGTGCGTGAAGAAGCCCTGAAGCAGGGCATGCCGCTGGCGTGGCTCGATGCCGCTCGCGAGTCGCCGGCTTACAAGATGGCGGTGGAGTGGAAGATCGCCTTCCCGCTGCATCCCGAGTACCGCACCTTGCCGATGGTCTGGTACGTGCCGCCGCTCTCCCCGATCCAGGCGCGTGCCAACGCCGGCGAGATCGGCGCCAAGGGCCATATCCCCGACGTCTCCAGCCTGCGCATTCCGCTGCGCTACCTTGCCAATCTGCTCACCGCCGGCAAGGAAGCGCCGGTCGCGGCGGCGCTGGAAAAGATGCTGGCGATGCGCGCCTTCTACCGGGTGCGTCAGCTCGAACGCCGCGACAGTCCGGACATCCTGGCCCAGGCTGGGCTGTCAGTCGCCCAGGCGGAGGACATGCATCGCTACCTGTCCATCGCCAACTACGAAGACCGCTACGTCATTCCGACCTCCCACCGCGAATACGCCGAAAATGCCTATCAGTTGCGCGGCGAGTGTGGCTTTACCTTTGGCAACGGCTGCTCGGACGGCAGCAGTGAACTGAGTCTGTTCGGCGGCAAGATGGGTGGCAAGAAAGTCATCCCGCTCAAAACCATCGCGGGCCACAATCCGGAGAACAGCGTTGATTACTGACACCCCACGTGAGCTGCACGCGCTGGGCGCGTTGCTAACCTATCCCGGACCGGCTCTGCTGGCGGCGCTGCCGGAAATCGGCGAGCTGCTGACGCCCCTTGTCCGGCGTCTGCCTGTCGAGTCGGGAGAACGGCTGCGGCGGCTGATCGAGGCGCTGCAAGCAGGAGAGCCGCTATCACTGGAAGAAGACTACGTCGCGCTATTCGACCGGGGCCGCCGTACGTCCTTGTACCTGTTCGAGCACGTGCATGGGGAGTCGCGCGATCGCGGTCCGGCGATGGTCGATCTGCATCTGGCGTATGCCCGGGCGGGCTTGTCACTGGTCGAAGGCGAGTTGCCGGATTATCTGCCGGCCGTGCTCGAATTCCTGAGCCGGCGCCCCCTCAGCGAGGCCAATGCGACGCTGGCTGATTGCGCCGATGTCCTGCGCAAACTGGGGCAGGCCCTGATCGAAAAGGGCAGCCTGTACGCCGCCGTGCCGGACGTTCTGTTGCTGGGCATCCGTCAGCCGGGCCTGGACTGGTCCTGTCTGACGGTTCAGGAAGAAGAGAATCTGGATGCCGACTGGGAGTCGCCCCCGGCCTTTGGTGACGATGCCAGCTGCGTGCACAAACCCGCGACGGCCACGGTCCGTTTCATGCCGCGCCCGCCACGCTAGCAGGATTGAGAGGAGAAGCACCATGAAATCGCTGCACGATTTTCTATTCGGCCTCTACCCCTACATTGCGCTGTCGGTCTTTTTCATCGGCAGCCTGATCCGCTTCGACCGCGAGCAGTATTCGTGGAAAAGCGATTCGTCGCAGATTCTGCGCAAGAGTCAGCTGCGCCTGGGCTCGATGCTATTCCACCTCGGTGTCCTTGTGGTCTTCTTCGGCCACCTGATCGGTTTCCTGATGCCGGAGCCCATCGTGCTGGCACTGATGAGTGAGAGGGCGCATGAGTTGTTGGCGATGGTGGGGGGCGGGGTGGCCGGTGTGTTTTCCATCATCGGGCTCAGCATCCTGATTTACCGTCGGGTCAGCGATCCACGCATCCTGAGCAATAGCCGTACCGCGGACATGGTGGTGCTGGTGATCATCTGGCTCCAGCTCGCGCTTGGCCTGCTGACCGTGGTTTACTCCTCGAGTCATGTCCCCGGTTACGACTTCGGTGCGTTGATTGCCTATGTGCAAGGCATCGTGATTTTCCGGGCAGACAATGCTGCGCTGATCCTTTCGGTGCCTTGGGTGTACAAGGCCCATATCTTCCTCGGGCTCACCGTGTTCCTGATTTTTCCGTTTACCCGTTTGGTCCACATCTGGAGTGGATTTGCGGCAATCTTCTATCTTTCGCGGCCCTATCAGCTGATGCGCACCCACAGAAAGCTGGCGAGCAACCGTCGAATTTCCTAAAGAGCCCTGACTCATGCCCATCGAATCCACTCCTCAATCACTGACTGCACGCATCAACGACGTCGAGATCGTGGCGGGGACGCCGGCCGATCTACGGTTTGCCTCCGTGCAGGAATTGCTCCGCCAGCGCGCCGTGGCGCTGGGTTTGCTGGCGGCGGATGCGGACCAGACCGCTACTGTGGCGGCGCTCGAACACTTGCTGGAGCGTGAAGTGAAGGTGCCGCAGGCTGGCGACGAAGAGATCGAGCGCCATTATCTGGCGAATCCCGGGCGTTACACGGTGGGCGAACTGGTGTTTGCCTCGCACATCCTGTTGCAAGTGACGGAACGGACACCGATCCAGCCGCTGCTGGCGCGCGCGGAGGCGATACTGCATCAGGCCCAGGCCGATGCCTCGCGTTTTGCCGAATTGGCACGCGAAATGTCCAACTGCCCATCGGCGCAGGTTGGTGGCAGTCTTGGGCAACTGCAACGGGGGGATACCGTGCCGGAATTCGAGGCGGTACTGTTTGCCGATGGATCGGTAGGCGTCTTGCCGCGTGTCGTGCGCACCCGTTACGGCTTCCATATCGTCAAGGTGGAGCGGCGTGAGCCGGGGAAACTTCTGCCCCTGGAGATGGCGCGTGATCGCGTGGCCTCCGACCTTGCCGAGCAAAGCCTGAGCCGTTCGCTGCAACAGTACCTGGAAAGGCTGGCATCCAACGCCGAGGTGAATGGCATAGATTTGATGTCAGATCGACGCTATTGAAAAAAGCCGGCCCATAACACGGGCATGATCACCACGGCTGGCGTGCTTGCAAGCCGATCATGCCGTTAATATAGTCGAAGAAGCCCCCACTGATTTCACTGCCTATTGTTATCGAGGAGTATTACCATGAGACCCCTCTCGTTTTTTCGTATGGTCGTGTCCTCCAAGGAGGGGTGGAACGATATATCACGGACCCACCCTTCGCCCTTGGGCTCGTTCCTGAAAATCGTGCTGATTCCCTCGTTGCTGGCAACCGGTATGATTCTGTACGCCGCCCGGTTCCATGGCGAGGTCTATTCCACCCATGTCACATTCGAATATTGGTCTGGTATCGCGCTGCTTTTCCTGCTGACCAGTTGGGGGTGTGTGCATGTGATGGCCTGGTTTATCCGTTATGCGGTGCATACCGAATCCCGCCCGTCCTATGCCGACTGCTACCGTCTGGCCGCCATCGCACCGGTGCCGATCTGGCTGTCGGCCCTGTCGTTGTTCGCCCCCGTTCCGATATTCAACGCTTTGGCGGCCATCCTCGGATTGATGGCTTCGGGCGGCCTGATTTATCACGGTCTTGATGCCCTGTTTGAGCATGATGACTCGGTTCGGACGGAAGCGTTGGCCTACACGGTGTTTTCGGTGGGGGCGCTGGTATGGGCGCTGATCGTTGCCTTGCTGGTCATGCCGCTCCTCTGAAAGAGCGAAGCTCGAGCCAGTAATGGGCTACCCACCTGCTGCATCAGGGTTCCTGATTTGGGATTTGCGGCCGAGGTTCCACTCATTTTCCTGCTGCAGCACCTCCCGGTTGAATACCAAATCTTCGATATGCAAACCGTGTCGCGCAGCTACCGCCAACGCTTTGATCCGAAGCACGGTAACGTGGCGCTACATGATGCTTTTATCGAAGCTGACAACAACCAATCCTACCCTGAGGCATCCGCAGATGCTTCATGAGCTTCCTGCGCTCTACCTGCAAAAGGAAGTCTGGTCTGTCCAGCTCCCCGTGGATACTAACTTAAGGTGGATAATCTCCACCAAGGAGCCGTGTTCATGACCAATACCAGCGGCTGCCATAAGGGCATCCACTCATAGCTTGTAGCCAATCTGCCGCAGAAAATTCTTTCGCCACTGAATGTCGTCGTTGCCTTCGATGCCATTGGCGCAGAAGCCATCCACGACGCCGAGCACGCTTCGGCCCTGTTCCGTTTCGGCAAGAATGACTTCCGTTGGATTGGCCGTGGCGCAAAAAATGCGACAGACCTCGGGCACCATTTTCACTGCGTTCAGCACGTTCAACGGAAAGTAGCCGTCCCCCAGGAAAATAATGAAACTATGGCCGGCACCGATGGCTTGGGCATTCTTTTGGGCCAGTTCGATCATGGCGGGGTCGGTGCCGGACCATCGCACCAGGCATTTGCCGGAGGCTTCGCAGAAGGCGACGCCAAACTGGATGCCAGGGACGGTTGCGACCAGGGTTTCGTGGATGTCCTCGACGGACTTGATGAAGTGTGTTTGACCCAGAATGAAGTTGACCGCTTCCGGCTTGTCGATTTTCTGCACGATGAGCTGCATCTTGAGTTTCTCCTTTCCCGCTGTGCCCGATGGAGGATCCGGTGGCGGACGGGGGCTTGCGGTCGCGGCTCGGGCCAAAGTGGGTGGGGCAGGGGTATTTCCATCGACTTCTTGGCCGGGCATTTTTTATTCTATGCAGAGCCTCTCTAAAGTGAATGGTCGGTTTGGTTGGTTCGTGCGGTTCGGGATCATGGCCAGGGCTTGGGGCGGCATTCCCCGGGCCGGTATGACGCACCTCCGCGCGTGCCGGCGGCAGGCTGTAGTACACTCCGCAGGCCGGAGGCTTGCCAACAGGGTGTCGCAGGACGCCGCCCCGGATGGCCTCGACGCCGTGCGGTAGCGTCGACGGGGATGCGGCCTGATCGGTCCTGCTGTCGGGCAAAGGCATGATGCCGTTTTCGCTATCAACAACCTATCTGCTGCTCGTTCGCAGCGTGGCCGTTCTGGCCTGTTTCACAGGATTTCGCTCGCATGGCTCTCCCAACTATTCTGATCACCGGCTGCTCCAGCGGCATTGGCTATACCGTGGCAAAGGGGCTCAAGGCGCGCGGCTGGCGCGTGTTTGCCAGCTGCCGTCAGGCGCAGGACGTGCAAAGGTTGGCCGAAGAGGGGCTGGAGTGCCTGTTGCTGGACGTGGCGGATTCGGCCTCGATCCGCGCCGCGGTCGACGAGGTGTTGGCACGCACCGGCGGTACGCTCGATGCGCTGTTCAACAACGCGGGCTTCGGCCAACCCGGAGCGGCAGAGGACATCACGCGTGCCGCGCTGCACGAACAGTTCGAGACCAACCTGTTCGGCGCCTGGGAACTGACCAACACCGTGCTGCCGGCGATGCGGCGCCAGGGGCACGGGCGCATCCTGTTCAACAGTTCGGTGCTGGGCTTTGCCGCGATGAAATACCGCGGTGCCTATAACGCCAGCAAGTTCGCCATGGAAGGGCTGTGCGACACGCTGCGGTTGGAGCTGGAGGGCAGCGGCGTGTTCGTGTCGCTGGTTGAACCGGGGCCGATCGAAAGTCGTTTCCGCCCCAATGCGCTGGCGCGTTTCCTGAAGAATGTCGATATCGAGCACAGTGCACACCGCGCCTCGTACGAGAAGCAGCTGGTGCGGCTGAAGAAGGAGGGGCACGCCGCGCCCTTCACGCTGCCGCCGGAGGCGGTGCTGGACGCGGTGCTCAAGTCGTTGGCGAGCAAACACCCGGCGGCGCGCTACCGGGTGACGTTTCCGACTAAATTGTTCTGGTACCTGAAGCGGGTGCTGCCCACGCGCGCGTTGGACTGGGTGCTGCAGCGCGCCGCCTGAGACATATCTGGCCGCGGGCTCCCTGTGTTGGGGCAATGCTGAGCTTGGAGGCTCTCGGCGCGGGTGGCGCCCATTGCTGACGGGGCGCCAGGCTCCTCTCATTCTATAAGGGCGACTTGGTCATTCCGGTTCCCGTGCTTCGGCGGCATTCAAGCCGCTTTGGCTCGCGCGCCGACTGGGACGGGTTTGTTCCGAGGATGGCTCAGCTCGCGCAGACGCGGTTACGGCCGTTTTGCTTGGCCTTGTAGAGGCGCTCGTCGGCCAGGCGCAGCAGCTCGCGGATGTCCGGTGCGGTGGCCGCGGCCATGCCGATGCTGATGGTGTAGCGCACCGTGCCCTTGTGGCTGTCCACTTCCTCTTTTTCCACTTCTTGTCGCAGTTCTTCCAGCCGTTGCGCCAGCGGGTGGGCGGCGTCACGCTTCATCAGCACCACGAACTCTTCTCCGCCGAAGCGGGCCACGATGGCGCGCGGGAAGTGCTCGCGCAGCCGGTCGGCCAGGTGCTGGATGACGACGTCGCCGACGTCGTGGCCGAAGCCGTCGTTGATCTGCTTGAAATGGTCGATGTCGATGATGGCGATGCCGTAGGCGCCGCGAATCTTCTGCACTTGTTCGAACAGGTGGCGGCGGTTGGACAGCCCGGTGAGCGGGTCGGCATGCGCCAGATGCTCCAGCGTCATCAGGTTTTCGACGAATTCGATATTGCGCGTGATGCGGCAGGTGAACTCTTCGAAGGTGAACGGCTTTTGCAGATAATCGTCGGCGCCTGCCTTGAGAAAGCGCGGCGTCATGGTCTTGTCCTGCTGCACCGAGATGCCGACGATGGCGAGCCGGGTGTGGGTGTAGAGCCGGCGGATGGCGCTGGTCATCTGTGCGCCGTCCATGCCCGGCATGCCGTAATCGGCCAGCACCAGGCTGACGTCGCTGTGCTCGCGCAGGATCTGCAGCGCCGCTTCGGCATCGACCGCCTCCAGCACCTGGTACAGGTGCCGCCGCAGGTAGTCGCGCAACAGCGAGCGGGTGGTGTGCGAGTCATCCACCACCAGCACCTTGATCTGGGGGTTGCGGTCGATGCGCTTGAGCATGCGCATCAGGTAGTCGAGCGCCGAGGGGCTGTCCTTGGGGATGTAGTCCACCACCGGCATGCTCAGGATGTCGTCACGCGTCTGCTGGTCGTTGTGGGCGGTCAGGACGATGGTGGGGATACCGGCCCGGAACAGCGGCGGCAGCGCTTCGCCGCTGGGCGCGTCCGGCAGGCAGTAGTCCGCCACGGCGGCGCTGAAGTGCACCTCTCCGGCCAGCTGTTGCTCGAGCTCGGCCAGGCTCATCACCGGCACCGCCTCGAAGCCCAGCTCCTCCACCATGCGGCAGACCGGACGGATCAGCATGGTGCTGTCCTCGATGACCAGCACGCGTTTTGGGGTTTTCATAAGCAAATCAGGTGGTAATTGCCTTTTTTTAAAAGCAATTTATTGAATATGTTGTTGTTTTGGCTTTCAGGCCGAATAGGCTACGCCTTTTGCATCATGCTGTCCAAATAACACGGCGGACTCGGAAGGTTGGACCGATTCGGTTTATAATCGATCCCATTTTTCTGCTTTCCTCACGGACACGAATTCAGACCATGGAACTCGCCAAGAGCTTTGAACCGGGCGACATCGAACGCCGCTGGTACACCATCTGGGAAAACGCCGGCTATTTTCAGCCGCACATGGATTCCGACAAGCCGTCGTTCTGCATCCAGCTGCCGCCGCCCAACGTCACCGGCACCCTGCACATGGGTCATGCCTTCAACCAGACCATCATGGACGGGCTGACCCGCTACTACCGCATGAAGGGCGACAACACCGCCTGGATTCCGGGCACCGACCACGCCGGCATCGCCACGCAGATCGTGGTGGAGCGCCAGCTGGCGGAGCAGGGCGTGAGCCGCCACGATCTGGGCCGCGCGGCGTTCATCGACAAGGTGTGGGAGTGGAAGAACGTTTCCGGCGGCACCATCACCCAGCAGATGCGCCGCGTCGGCTGCTCGGTGGACTGGAGCCGCGAATACTTCACCATGGACGAGACCCGCGCCGGCGTGGTCACCGAAGTGTTCGTGCGCCTGTTCGAGCAGGGCCTGATCTACCGCGGCAAGCGCCTGGTGAACTGGGACCCGAAGCTCGGCACCGCCGTGTCCGACCTCGAAGTGCTGTCGGAAGAAGAAGACGGTTCGATGTGGCACATCCGCTACCCGGTGGTGGGCAGCGATGAAACCGTGGTGGTCGCTACCACCCGTCCGGAAACGCTGCTGGGTGACGTGGCCGTGGCCATCAACCCGACCGACGAGCGCTACCAGCACCTGTTGGGCAAGATGCTCGAGCTGCCGCTGACCGGCCGCCAGATCCCGGTGATCGCCGACGACTATGTCGATGCCGCCTTCGGCACCGGCTTCGTCAAGATCACCCCGGCGCACGATTTCAACGACTACCAGGTCGGCAAGCGCCACAACACCCAGCTCGTCAACGTGATGAGCCTGCAGGCCACCATCCTCGACAAGGCGCAGGTGTTCGGCTTCGACGGCTCGGCCCAGGGCACCATCGAGCTGCCGGCCGCCTACGCCGGTCTGCACACCTCCGAGGCGCGCAAGAAGATGGTCGCCGACCTCGAGGCTCAGGGCCTGTTGGTGGAAGTGAAGCCGCACAAGCTGATGGTGCCGCGCGGCGACCGTACCGGCTCGGTGATCGAGCCGATGCTGACCGACCAGTGGTTCGTCGCCATGACCAAGGTGGGCGAGGGCGACGCCACCGGCAAGAGCATCACCGAGAAGGCCATCGACGCTGTCGAATCCGGCCAGGTGCGCTTCATCCCGGAAAACTGGGTCAACACCTACAACCAGTGGATGAACAACATCCAGGACTGGTGCATCAGCCGCCAGCTGTGGTGGGGCCACCAGATCCCGGCCTGGTACGACGAAGACGGCCAGGTCTACGTTGGCCGAAGTCTGGAAGAAGCCCAGGCCAAGGCGCCGGGCAAGACGCTGCGCCGCGACGACGACGTGCTCGACACCTGGTTCTCGTCGGCGCTGGTGCCGTTCTCCACGCTGGGCTGGCCGGAGGACACGCCGGAACTGCGCGCCTTCGTGCCGTCGCAAGTGCTGGTGACCGGCTACGAGATCATCTTCTTCTGGGTCGCCCGGATGATCATGATGACCACCCACTTCTGCGGCAAGGTGCCATTCAAGGACGTGTACATCCATGGCATGGTGCGCGACCACGAAGGCAAGAAGATGTCCAAGTCCGAGGGCAACGTGATCGACCCGGTGGACCTGATCGACGGCATCGCGCTGCAGCCCTTGATCGAGAAGCGCACCACCGGCCTGCGCCGCCCGGAGAAGGCCCCGGCCATCGCCAAGGCCACCGAAAAGCTGTTCCCGGAAGGCATTCCACCCTTCGGCAGCGACGCGCTGCGCTTCACCATGGCGAGCTACGCCACGCTCGGCCGCTCGGTCAACTTCGACTTCAAGCGCGCCGAGGGCTACCGCAACTTCTGCAACAAGCTGTGGAACGCCACCCGCTTCGTGATGATGAACGTCGAGGGTAAGGACTGCGGGCAGGACGAGAGCCTGCCGCTGGAATACAGCTTCGTAGACCAGTGGATCATCGGCCGCCTGCAACAGGCCGAGGCCGATGTTACCAACGCGCTGGAAACCTACCGCTTCGACCTCGCCGCCCAGACCATCTACGAGTTCATCTGGAACGAGTACTGCGACTGGTACGTCGAGCTCGCCAAGGTGCAGCTGCAGAACGGTAACGAAGCGCAGCAGCGCGCCACCCGCCGCACCATCGTGCGCGTGCTGGAAGTGGCGCTGCGCCTGACTCACCCGATCATGCCGTTCATCACCGAAGAGCTGTGGCAGACCGTGGCTCCGCTGGCCAACGCCAACAAGACCGACTCGATCATGATGGCCGCCTGGCCGGTGGCGGTGCCGGAGAAGATCAACGCCGACGCCAACGCCCGCATGGAGGCGTTCAAGGACATGGTCAACGCGGTGCGCAACCTGCGCGGCGAAATGAACGTCGGCCCGGCCGTGAAGGCGCCACTGTTCATCGAAACCACCGACCAGACCCTGGTCGACTTCGTGCCCTACCTGAAGCTGCTGTGCCGCCTGACCGACGGCACGCTGCTGGCCAAGCTGCCGGAAGACGATTCCCCGGTGGCGATCAGCGGCGACGCCCGCCTGATGCTGAAGGTGGAAGTGGACAAGGCCGCCGAAACCGCGCGCCTGACCAAGGAAATCGGCAAGGTCGAGGCCGAACTGGCCAAGCTGACTGCCAAGCTGGAAAAACCGGGGTACGTCGACAAGGCCCCGGCGCATCTGGTGGAACGCGACAAGGCGCAACTGGCCGAATTCAGCGACAAGCTGGAGAAGCTGAAGGGGCAGTTGGCGAAGTTGGGTTGAGCTAATTTATGAATAGCCTCTCTGCACAAGAGAGGCTATTTTTTTGTGCTATTAATATCCAAAATGAATAATTAAATGGAATTTATATGGCTTCTGAAAACTTGCAACCAGTTAATAATAATAGTTCCTCTGCAGGTAATTGGTGGGAAGGATACATAATTCGCTATGCCCTTGGTAGTTTGGTGGGGGCTGTAATATGTTGGAAGCTTATTAATGATATTGATAAAAAGATACCAGTAAAAGATTTTATTCAGACTAAGGACGATATTACTAGATATGTTGTATTGCTGCTTATGGGGCTTTGCTACTGTTATGTTGCAAGTTCTCCTATGCTTGTTTTGCATGTTTCTCGCTATAGACCACTTGGTAGTTTATACAAAAATTTACCAAAGCTTTTGATATTGAAAGCCTTGGCTTTGTGGGGGTGCGTTATTTCACTGTTGCTGTGGCTTTCTGGGTATTTCTATGCTGAGCATGATTCAAGTCAATGGCTTTATTTTTTTATTGGCTTGATAGTTCCATTGCTGGTTTATTTGGTCCAGATTGTAATTGTTCCTAAGAATGATGATGATGTAATTGAACTTTTTAGGTTTTACGATGAATTATCGTTTTTGAGGCATTATACTTTTACGGATATAATGACTTCTTATCGCCACATCAGAGAACATGGGAATGCATATTCTGTTCTTATCCTAGAAATTCTGCTGGGGTGGAGCTTGGTGTTTTCTATAAAAGTGGAATTTTACCTTGCGGTTGCTGTGTTGATTGCATGGATTTTACCTGGGGCATTTGTTTGGATTGTTGGTACAAATATAGAAAAGAGATATATTAAAGAGCATTTGCCCGCAGCCAAGAAGAAACATAGCTATCTAATTCTAGAGAAAAAAAGGCAGTCTGCAGATCGACTTGATTATTTCTCATTTAAGAAGAGGAAGAATTTAAAATAGCACGTAGGATGGGTAAATGCGCTGCGCTCCACCCATCCTGCAATCGGCCAGCCAGGCAACCGTGCGGGGGAATCAGACGACCCCCTGCCACTGCCGCTATGTTCCGGATGGTTCCTATTTTTTCTTCGCGGTGGCCTTGCCGGGTCGTCGTCCGGATGCCTTGGTGCGGCACGTCGATCGTTTGCGCAAGGCTTTTCGTGGAGGCAAATGTGATTCCCCTTTTGAGATGCCGGCGGTTGGCTTTGCGTGTTTATAATCACGCCGGGTTTTTTGGAGGGGGTGGGTGATGAGTATGTCTTCGGGGCGGTTGTACCGCCAACTGGCGTGGTGGGCCTTGGTCAACGTGGTGGCCGTGGTGGCGGTGGAAGTGGTGGGACATTGGCCCGGTTTCTTCGCCGCCGGTGCCTGGGGCGAGGCCGGTGTGTGCTTGCTGGCGTCGATCGTGTACGCCTGGCTTGCGGTGGCGGCGGTGCGTCACCGTGCGGGGGAGGGGCCGATGCTGCTGGCGGTAGGGCTGATCGCGGCCAATTGGGTCGGGCTGGCGCTGCTGGACTGGCTGATCTGAGAGGGGCGCTCTGACGCGAAGCGAGCGCTGGCGTCGTTGGCGGCTCAGATAAAAAAAACCGGGCGGGTGCCCGGTTTTTCGTTGCTGCCTGTCGGTCGGTATTACTGTGCCGACATCGAGTAGCCTTCGATCTTGGCTTCTTCCACCAGCTTGCTCAGGTACTCGTGCATCATCTGGCGGCCGGCCATTTCGTTCAGGTACTGGCCCAGGCGTTCCTTGATGTCCTCGAAGGCAAGCTGGCCGCCGCTCTGGCGGTCGTTGACCTGGATGATGTGGTAGCCGAACTGGGTTTCGACCAGGTTCGGGGTGATCTGGCCGGCTTCGGTGCTGAACACGGCCTGTTCGAATTCCGGCACCATCTGGCCGCGGCCGAACTGGCCCAGGTTGCCGCCTTGCTGGCCGGACGGGCAGGTGGAGTGTTCGCGGGCGAGGTCGGCGAAGCGCGACGGGTTGGCCTGTACTTCGGCCAGCACGCCTTCGGCCTTGGCCTTGGCGAGCATGTTGGCAACGTCGTCACCCTGGCCCAGCGGGAACAGGATGTGGCTGGCCGTGGCGCTTTCGCCCTGGCGGAATTGTTCCGGGTGGTCGTTGTAGAACGCCAGGCAGGTGGCTTCATCGGCCGGGGTAAACGCCAGTTCCTTGTCGAGCAGGGCGCCAATGGCCTGGCCTTCGTTGCTGGTGTCGAGACCGCTGGCCTTGGCTTTTTGCAGCAGCAGCTCGTGCAGGATCAGCTGTTGAATAGCGGCATCGCGCGGGCTGGGGGCGTCGGCGTGGTTTGCCAGTTCGGCTTGCACCATGGCTTCGGTGATTTCAACGCCGTTTACGGTAATGGCCATGAGGAGGTCCTGATCGTGTCGATGGATGCGCCGCGTGATGCGTCGCGCTGAATAATCCCATTATTAATGGGGGCATCGGCAGCGGGTTTCAAGTGCCGGGCGGCACGGCTTGTTTGGCGGGCGTGGAAGGTTGGCCGAAGCCCGGTTTGCCGGGCTTTCGGCCAACGTGGGTCCGTCTCGCGGCAGGCGGCGTTGGTTCTGCCTGCCGAGGGAAATCAGACTTTTTTCAGGAAGCAGGTCTTCAGCATCAGACCCTTGATCTTGTCGTTGCGGCATTCGACGTGCTCGTCGTCGTCTTCCTGCAGGCGGACGTTCTTGAACAGAGTGCCGCGCTTGATCACGGTGGAGGAGCCCTTCACCTTGAGGTCCTTGATGACTTGTACCGAATCACCGTCGTTCAGAAGGGTGCCGTTGCTGTCTCTGACTTCCATGCTGTCGTTTCCTTGGCGTTGCTGACTGGAAAGCGTTCATTATATCTTTTTGTTTGGTTGTTAAGCCAATAAATTGCTTCTGATTATGTGGCGGATTGGCTAAGGCACGGCGCAGCCCCTTGCGCTGGGCAAGGGTGGGTGTTTGATGGTATAGGGTCTGTGCCGCCGGCCCGTCCCGTTAGTGTGGGGGCGCATGGCCGGCATTTTTCCGCCTTGGCGATGAACATGAGAAGAGTTGGCACGATGAACACCGAGCAGGAAGGCGCTGACCACAGCGAAAAAGCAGCGAATGAACAATGGCGACAGGCAAAGGCGATCCAGCATGCCCTGAACCGCCTGATCGCCGAGGCGTTACCGGCCAGCGGTCTGTGTCACGAAGTGGGCCCGGTGATCAATGCCGTGCAGCAACGGGAAGGGGAGGGGCGTAGCGCCCTGGCCGGGAGTTTTCCGCTGATCAAGCGCAAGAAGCGCAAGGAAGTGATCGTGGCCTGGCTCAATTACCAGATCAGCCTGTTTGGCGACGGCGTACCGCACCGCCTGGTCGATGGCGTCGAGCAGCCGTATGAGCCGGTGCTGCACGTGGCGCATTGGACCTGCGAATTCAGCTTTGAATACGATTCCTACGTCGGCTTTCCGGCGCAGGGCTGGCAGCCATGGCGGAACGAGGCGCAGCGCCTGTTGTGCTGGGACGATTCCGACTCGCCGTACGGCGACGAGTGGACCTATTCCCTGCGCCTGGCGCAGATGGAGGGCGACGAGGCCCTGCAGCGCTGTGTGATTGCACCGGCGCTGGCCTTGCTGGAGGGGGCGTCGGCGACCGAGGCGCTGCCGGATGACCTGCCGGGCCTGGTGTTTTACCAGGACAAGGCGCTGGGCGACGGCGAGCGTGACCTGCTGGTGATGGACGCGCCGTCGGCGCCGGCCTGATGTCGGGGCGCGGGACCGGGTGCCTTGCCTGGCCGCTTTCGCGGCAGCAACGCGAGGGGGACGCCATTGATGACGCGCCCTAAAGCCAGCCCACGCGTTTGAAGCGCCACCACAGCAACAGGTCGAGCACCAGCATCGCCAGCAGTGCCAGCGGGTAGCCGACGCTGGTTTTCAGCTCGGGCATGTTCTGGAAGTTCATGCCGTAGATGCCGGCGATGGTGGTCGGCACCGCGAACAGGGCGGCGTAGCTCGCCAGTTTCTTGCTGACGGCCGATTCGTCGAGCGAGATCATCGCCAGGTTGACCTGGATCGCGGTGGCCAGCATGTCGCGCAGCGAGTCGAGGGTGCGCGCGATGCGGGCCAGGTGGTCGTCGACGTCGCGGTAGTACTCCTGTACTTCACGGCACACCTCCGGCACGCGCCCGCCGTGCAGCCGCGCCACGGCCTCGTTCAGCGGCACCACGGCGTGGCTGACGGTGACCAGCTTGCGCTTGAGCAGGTACAGGTCGTGGATGGTGCGCTGGCCGGCGTCGCCGCGCGCAAACAGTCTTTCCTCCATTTCTTCCAGTTCGTCTTCCAGGCGGTGCACCACGCTGAAGTAGCGGTCGACCACGGAGTCGATCAGGGCATAGAACACGAAGCCGGCGCCGAAGCGCAGCAATTGCGGCTCGTGCTCGCAGCGTGCGCGCACGTTCTGGAAGCCCTGTTGCGAACGGTTGCGCAACGACAGCACGTAGTTGTGGCCGACGAACAGGTCCATCTCGCCGACCAGCAGCTCGCCACCTTCGTCGCAGTCCAGCAACTGCAGCGCGCAGAACAGCATGCCGTCGTATTCCTCCAGCTTGGGGCGCTGATGGCCGTGGCGAGCGTCTTCCACCGCCAGTTCGTGCAGTCGGAACTGCTCGGTCATGCGCTGCAGTTCGTTGTCGTCGGGGTCGCGGATCGCTACCCAGACGAAGCAGTCGGGCCGGGCGAGGTAATCGTGGATCTGCTCGATGGGCAGGTCGGCCAGCTTCTTGCCGTTCTGGTAGGCGACGCAGTTGATGAGCATGAGCTCTCCCGGGAGTGGTACTTGTCTCTCTTCATCCAAGCCGGTAAACGGCCGCACCGCAAGGTGTGGCGGTGAGGGCGGGCGAGCTGGCTGGGGCGCAACGGCATCCAGGGGCGCTCCGCACGGGCGGGGGTCGCGTCGCGGTGTGGCTGTCGGCGCAGACGTGGCGCCGCCGTCGGCTGCCGAGTCGAAAGTATTGCCTTTCTTTTCAAGCATTAATAGAATACCGTCCAGACGGATAAATTAAGGGGCGCAGCATGGGACGGACATCCACCATCGAGCCGGATCGCATCCTCGATGCCACCGAGCGCGTCATCATGCGCGACAGCGTGGTCAGGCTGACCATCGACGCCGTGGCGGCGGAGGCGGGCATCAGCAAGGGCGGGGTGCTCTACACCTATCGCACCAAGGATGCGCTGATCCAGGCGCTGATGGAGCGCATGGTGCGGCGCTACGACGAGGAGATCGAGCGCTGCTGGCCGGCCGACGCCGAGCCCGGTGTCGCCCATCTCAAGGCGTATATCGACGCCGTGCTGGGGCTGACCGGGCAGGACCACCGCACCGCCGCGGCGATGCTGGCCGCCGCCATGAACAATCCGACCCTGCTGGCGCCGATGCAGGATTTCTACGCCCGGCACCTGCCGCGCATCCGCGCCGCGCTGCCCGACGACCGGGCGTTGACGGCCTTCCTGGCGATCGAGGGCATGGTGTTTCTGGAGCTGTTCGGGCTGGTCGGTTTCAGCCAGGCCGAACGCGAGCACGTGGTGCAGAGCCTGCACGCCCTGATCGACGGCGCCGCGGCCGGCTGACGGACGACGGCAATCATCAATATGCATTTTTTGAGGAGAAGGATATGCCCTGGATCTTTCTGACGATGGCGGGTTTGTTCGAGGTGGGTTGGCCGCTGGGGATGAAGATGGCGCAAAGCGGCGGCAACACGGTCAAGGGCATCGCCTTTGCCGTGACCTGCATGGCGCTCAGCGGCTACCTGCTGTATCAGGCTCAGCGCACGATCCCCATGGGCACCGCCTATGCGGTGTGGACCGGCATCGGCGCGGCCGGCACATTTCTGGTCGGGGTGGTGTTTTTCGGCGATGCCTCGTCGCTGCTGCGCTACATGGGGGTGATGCTGATCATGTCCGGCGTGGTGCTGCTGAAGTTCGGCGGCTGAGCGGCGCGCAACAGCGCACCCCACCGGGATCGAAAGGTTGGCCGAAGACCGTCAAGTATGCGGTCTTCGGCCAACCTTTTTGCTGTGTTGCGGTCATTCGGCTGTGGAGTCCGCTGTGCCGTTCGTGCGCCGGGCCGGGGCAAGCACGGCAAGCGGCGGCGGCTCTGTGGTAGATTGCGCTCATCGTGCGACAGGGTCATCCAACAGGGGGGCAATATGGAAGTGGAAATCAGTGTCGAGGCCAAGAAGAAGCAGCTGAATAATGCCGTCGCGATCACGGTGGTGCTGCTGTCGGTGTTCATGGGGGTGTCGAAGATCAAGGACGACAACATCGTCCAGGCCATGCAGCTGGCCAAGGCCGACGCCGTGGATTTCTGGGCCGAGTACCAGTCCAACAAGGTCAAGCTGCACCTGGCGGAAAGCAATCTGAACCAGACCCGGCTGCTGGCGCAGAGCCTGCCGGGCAACGCCAAGGTGATGGCCGCCGAAGAGGTTCGTCTGACGCGGGATGTGGAGAAGTACACCGCGCGCTCGGTCGCCATCCAGAAGCAGGCCAAGGCCAGCGAAGCGGAGTACGACCGGCTGAACTTCCACGACGACCAGTTCGACATGAGCGATGCCGCCTTGTCGATCGCGCTGGCCACGGCCGCGGTGGCGGCGCTGGTGGAAAACTGGCTGCTTTTGCTGTCGGCCTGGGGTTTCGGCGCGTTTGGCGTGCTGTTCGGGCTGGCCGGTTTCGCCGGCTGGTCGATCCACCCCGGCTGGCTGGTGGCCTTGCTGTCCTAGCCGGACGATGGGGTGGGGCGGCGCACGCTGACGCCATTCGCAGGTACAATCGGGTCTTCATCCCCTCGCCAGCGTCACGCCATGTCCCGCCCTGTTTTTTCCGTCCAAGAGGAGGAGGTCGACTTCTCCGCCATCCGCGCGCAGGGCGCGGGCGGGCAAAACGTCAACAAGGTGTCGTCGGCCATCCATCTGCGCTTCGACGTCACCGCCTCGTCGTTGCCGGCCTACATCAAGGAGCGGTTGCTGCAACTGGGCGACCAGCGGGTCAGCAAGGAGGGCGTGGTGGTGATCAAGGCCCAGCAATACCGCACCCAGGAACAGAACCGGGCCGACGCCCTGCTGCGTTTGCAGGCGCTGGTCGACAGCGTCAGCCACACCCCCAAGGCGCGTCGCGCCACCAAGCCGACCTTCGGTTCCAAGCAGCGCCGCCTGGAGGGCAAGGCCCGGCGCGGCGGCATCAAGTCGCTGCGTGGCAAGGTCGATCTCTGAGAACCTGTTTACGATCTGCTGCGCGTCGGCGATACGGCGTTAAAAACGTCTTCGGAATGTTCCTTTACCACGTGCAAACGCCGCTTCCTCAGCCGTTTTTGCCTTGTCTCGCTCTAGCTCGCGAGATCGTAAACAGGCTCTAAGGCGGCACGCCCGCCTGCCGCCATTCATCCCGCGTTTTCCCCGCCTGCGGCGGTCACGAATCAGGGTGGCGGCGTGTCGTCACGATACAGCGCCAGCGCGCGCCGCCCCGTGCCATCGATCATCGCCCGATACATACCCGCACTGTTGAACGGCATCGCCACGTGGCCTGCCGCGTCGACCGCGATCACGCCGCCGCTGCCGCCCAGCGCCGGCAAGGTGCCGTGGATCACACTGTCGGCGGCGTCGGCCAGCGTCTGCCCGGCGTAGGCGAGGCGGGCGGCGATGTCGTGGGCGACGGCGGCACGGATGAAGTACTCGCCGTGCCCGGTGGCGGACACCGCGCAGCGCCCGTCGGCCCAGGTGCCGGCGCCGATCAGCGGGCTGTCGCCGATGCGCCCCGGCCACTTGCCGGCGCGCCCGCCGGTGGAGGTGGCGGCGGCGAGCCTTCCCTGCGAATCGAGTGCGATCGCGCCGACGGTGCCGTGACCCTGGTTCGCCTGTCCCTCGGCCAGACGGGCCTTCTCGCGCTGCAGCGCCTGCCAGCGGGCCTCGGTGAAGAAATACTGCGGGGGCTCGCATTCCAGGCCTTGGGCGCGGGCGAAGGCGTCGGCGGCGGCAAAGCCCAGCATGACGCAGGGGGTCGCCTCCATCACGCGGCGGGCGAGCCGGACGGGGTTCCGGGCGATGCTGACGCCGGTGACGGCGCCGGCGCCCCGGCTGTGGCCATCCATGATGGCCGCCTCCAGTTCCACCCGGCCGTCCAGGGTAAAGTCGGCACCGCGCCCGGCGTTGAACAGCGGGTCGTCCTCGAGCAGCGCGACGGCCACGGTCACGGCATCGAGTGCGCTGCCGCCCTGTTGCAGTACGCGATAACCGGCGTCGAGCGCCGCTGCCAGCCCGGTGCGCAGCGCCGTGTCCCGGTCTGGATCGAGTTCGGCGCGCTGGACCGGCCCCGCGCCACCGTGCACGGCAAAAGCGATGGTCATCGTGATGGCTCCCCTGGATTTGGCCGCAAGCCGGATGCGGCTTGGCTATGCTTTATATAGCGTAGCCCGCAATTGTGATTGCGATTGCGATGGTGGGCTTTCAACGCCGAGGGGCGTGTCATGCAGAACGAAAAAACAAGACAAGTATTCGAGTTGCTGCTGTTGTCGCTGGGCTGGTTTGCGCTGGTGCTGCAGCTCTATCTCGGTGTGGTGGCCGAGCTCGCACGGGGCGTGGCGTGGCAGTGGACGGTGTTTAACTACTTCAGCTACTTCACCATTCTCACCAATCTGTTCCTGGCAACCGGGTTGACCGTGCCGCGCTTGCGACCGCAATCGCGTTTCGGCCATTTCCTGCTGCGGCCGACGGTGCGCTCGGCCTCGCTGGTGTACATCACCATCGTCGGCTTGGTGTACGCCATCCTGTTGCGGCACCTGTGGAACCCTACCGGCTGGCGCTGGCTGGGCGACGTGCTGTTGCACGACGTCATCCCGATCGGCTACTTCGTCCACTGGGTGCTGTTCGTGCCGCCGGCCCGGCTGCGCTGGCACGACGCGCTGTTATGGCTGGCCTATCCCGGCGGTTATCTCGCCTACACCTTGCTGCGCGGCGTGTTCGTCGGGCTGTATCCCTATCCCTTCCTCAACGTGCTGCGCCTGGGCTACCAGGGGGTGCTGGTCAACTCGGCGTTCCTGGCGCTCGCCTTCGTGGCCATGGGCTGGCTGGTGGTGGTGCTGGACCGCCACGTCAAGGGCCTGCTGGCGGTACGGGTGAACACCCGGCGCTAGGGTGGGTCATCGATGGCTTCCCGCGCCGCGCCGGCACCATTGCTGACACACCCCAAGCCCGCTTCCGCGCCGCCGCGCCGCCATCCCGCGCTCAAGGTTTTTCCATGTTCCGCCGCGCCGACGGCATGCCGCATGCTCTTCGGCCAACCTTGATGTCCTCCGAGTGCATTTGCCCCGAGCCCGGCGGCGATGCTACAACGTCGGGTTCTGGCGGCCGCGGCCGTCGTGCTCTGGAGGGTTCATGCCACATTCCCAGCCCATTTCCGGCAAGGGGGCCATGCTGTCGCTGCTGGCGTCGGTGCTGTTCGCCCTGTTGTCGGGTTACACCACGCTGCTGAAGCCGCTGGACGGCCTCGCCATCTACGCCTGGCGCGTGCTGTGGACGCTGCCCGGCGTGCTGTTGCTGCTGGCGGTGCGCGGCCAGTGGTCGTCGCTAGGGAGACAACTGGCGCGGCTGCGCAGCGAACCCTTGCTGTGGCTGCTGCTCCCGGCGATGGCGGCGTTGCTGGCGACCCAGCTGTGGCTGTTCATGTGGGCGCCGCTGCACGGGCAGGCAATGGCGGTATCGATGGGCTACTTCCTGCTGCCATTGACCATGGTGCTGACCGGTTGCGTGCTGTACGGCGAGCGGCTGTATCGCTTGCAATGGCTGGCGGTCGCCTGCGCCATGGTGGGGGTGGCGCACGAACTGTGGCTGACGCGCGCCTTCGCCTGGCCGACGCTGCTGGTGGCGATAGGCTACCCGCCGTATTTCGTCCTGCGGCGCTGGTCCAGGCTCGAGCCGATCAGTGGCTTCGCCCTGGAACTGGCCCTGATGAGCCCGGTGGCGCTGCTGCTGTTGTGGCACTTGGGAGAGGCCGGCTGGGGCGTGCTGGCCGAGCCGAAATTCTGGCTGCTGCTGCCCGGGCTGGGCCTGATCAGCACCGTGGCATTGGCCAGCTACATGGTCGCCAGCCGCCACTTGCCGCTCGGCCTCCTGGGCATTCTCGGCTACGTCGAGCCCGTGCTGCTGTTTCTGCTGGCGGTGCTGCTACTGGGCGAGCCGCTGTCGCTGGACAGCCTGCTGACCTATGCGCCGATCTGGCTCGCGGTGCTGCTCACCGGCATCCATACCGCGCTGCATCGGCGCCGATCGCTGCGTGCTTAGCCGATAGCAGGGGGGGCCGGGGCGTCTCGATGCCGGTCTAGAGGGGATCTAGTGTCATGGCCCCCAGCCCGCTTGTCGGCCGGGGCCGGCTGGTTTGTCCCAGCATTGCCGCGCTTACCTCTCCTATACCCCCTCACGACCGCCTCTTTGAAGGCGCCGATCCAGCCCGCCGCCTTATCTCCTCGCGCAGCTTCAAGCCAAGAATGATCGACGACAGCAGCAGCGTCATGGCATTGGAAGCAATCAACGGCCCGGCCCCGAGCAGGATGCCGTAAGCCAGCCACAACGCCACGCCGCTGACGAACATCAGGTACATCGACAGCGAGATGCTGCTCAGGTCGCGCGTGCGCAGGGCGTGCAAAACCTGGGGCAGAAAGCTCGATGTGGTGAGAAAGGCGGCCAGGTAGCCGTAATATTCGAGTTTCATGATATATGGCTGAGACCAAAAGGCCAGCTTAACAGGGTCTTATCCTGTCAGCGATCAGATCGGGTGCTGTTCTTTTCTGAATGATGACCTCTTGGTCTCTTTTGCCAAAACGTGGATAGCTGGACGGCATTGCATGGTGCAACCCGGCCAAAAAAGGTGATAGACGTAGCGCTTTGCGTTCAGAGCATGGCGTGTGGCTGCACTTCAGGGGCCTGGCAATCCGGTAGAGGCCGTGATATCGCCAAGCGGCCAGATAGCTTTATGTATTTGTGCATATCGATATCTTGACTATTTCAAGCGCTATCCAGTCATATCGACATTGCCCTGCAGACGTCGAGAGACAGACTTCAGACAAGGAATGACATACTAATTAACTGTGATATGCTTTAGTCATTACTTGGTGACTGCCTGATTTAAATGGCATTCTGATCAAGGAAAATGGGAGAGCGGTCATGGGGTGGTGGAAATCGGCAGGGCAGGGCAGCGAAAAAAAACAGTTGCCCTCAAATCAGCGCTCTCGCTTGCTACTGCAAGCGCTGGAGCCCAGATTGATGTTCGACGGTGCGGTTGCTGTCTCGCTGGCCTCTGCCGAGCCACATCTTGATGCGTCGCATACCGTCGTGGACAAAACGGTGGATGCAACCGCTCCCACCGATGCCCGCGCCACCACGACGGAATCGCTCGCCGCGCCGGCGCCCGCCAACACCGCGAAGCAGGTGGTGTTCGTCGAATCCAACGTCGCCAATTACCAGAGCCTGCTCGCCCAGATGCCGACTGGTGCCGAGGTCGTCGTGCTGGATAGCAGCAAGGATGGCTTGGCCCAGATTGCCCAATGGGCCAGCGAGCACCAGGGCTACGCCGCCATCCATATTCTGTCTCACGGCGAATCCGCTGACCTGATGCTGGGTACCCTCGAGCTGACTCAAGGCAATATCGCCAGCCATCAGGCCGAACTGGCCACGATAGGCCAGGCCTTGCAGGCCGGTGGCGATATCCTGCTGTACGGCTGCGATATCGGCGCGGGCAACAGCGGTGCGACTTTTGTCTCGACATTGTCCAGCTACACCCATGCCGACGTGGCGGCATCCACTGACCGCACCGGCTCCAGTTCTCTAGGTGGAGACTGGGCGCTGGAGTACAGCAGTGGCCACATCGACGTGGCGGCGCTGGCTTTCGATTATCAGGACCTGCTGGCGGTGCCGGCCAGCCAGAATTTTGATAGCGCTTCACCGGGCAACAGCTCTTCCAGCCTGACTCTGGGTGGGGTCACGTACTCTACCAACGGCGGGGGCATCGTCGATATCGTGGATGTGAACATCCAATACGGCGACAGCTTTTCCGGTTTCTCGGGCAATGCGATCCTGAGCGATACCAGTGGCTCGGCAAGCTCCAGCATTACTTATTTTGAGTTCGGCTCCAGCAACCTGGCCGATAACTTTAAGCTCAACTCTCTGGCTGCGAATGCTTACGACGGGCAGGGTGGCTTTGCCAAAACCTTCACCATCACCGGCTACGATGGGGGTTCAGGCACTACCGCCACGGTCACTGTCACTGGCTTTAACTTCAGTGCGAGCGGAACCTACGGCTCCGGCAATATGGCTATCACCTACGTCAAGGATTCGGGGGTCTACAATGCGGGCACGCTGACGTTTGGCAGCGGTTGGGGCAATGTGGATACCGTCCGTTTTACCGCGACCGACGGCTCGGCGGGCTTGGCGTTCGATTCCATCAGCTTCTCCGCGCCGGTGGTGCCCAACGTCTCTCCCGTGCTGACCGCCAGCGGCGGTTCCAGCGCCTATAGCAGCGGCACCGGCAGTGCGGTGACGGTGGATAGCGGCATCACGCTGACCGACTCCGATAGCACCACCCAGGCCAGCGCCACGGTGTCGATCACCGGCAATTTCCACAGCAGCGAAGACATGCTGGCCTTCAGCAATACCAGCAGCAGCACCTACGGCAACATCATTGGCAGTTACAACAACAGCACCGGGGTGTTGACGCTGACCTCCAGCGGCGCCACCGCGACGCTGGCGCAATGGCAGGCCGCCCTGCGTGCGGTAACTTACTCTGACAGCTCGCTGTCGCCCAATACCAGCTCCCGCACCATTAGCTTTGCGATCAACGACGGCTCCAGCACCAGCAGCGCGGTGACCAAGACGGTCACGGTAGCAGCGGATTCCGCGCCGGTGATCGGCAACCTGAACGGCGACAATCCCACCTTTACAGAGAAGGGCGGGGCGGTGAAGCTGGATGCCAGTACTGCGGTCACGGTGACGGATAGCGACACCCCCAACTTCAACAGCGGCAACTTGACCGTGCACATCTCCGCCAATGGACAGAGCGGCGAGGACGTGCTGGGCATCGATACCAGCGGCACGGTGTCGCTTAGTAACGGCACCAGCGTGGGCAGCGTGGTGTCCGTCGGCGGCGTGTCCATCGGCGTGATCGCCACCAACGGCGATGGCGTCAGCGGTCATGACCTGGTCGTGACGCTAAACAGCAACGGCACCCCGTCGCGGGTCGCCACGTTGGCGGCGGCGCTGACCTACAACAACACTAGTAGCGACCCCAGCACCGCCACCCGCACGGTGAATGTCAGTATCAACGATGGCCGTGGCGGCACCGGCTCCAGCAATGTGACGGTGGCGATGGCGGCGGTGAATGACGCGCCTACCGGCAGCGCCACCGCCTCCAACCCCACCTTCACGATGGGCGGCTCCGCGGTGGCGGTGTTCAGCGGCGCCAGCATCAGCACCGTCGAATCCAGCCAGAGTGTGATCCTGCTGACGCTGACCGTGTCCGGTCTGCAAGACGGTAGCAGTGAAATTCTCTCCATCGACGGCAGCAATGTGGCGCTGACCAACGGCAACGCGCTTACTACCAGTGGCAACGGCCTGAGCGTTACCGTCTCTGTATCCAGCGGCACCGCCACCGTGTCCATCAGCAGCAGCGGCATATCCGCCAGCACCGCGGGCAGCGTGGTCAACGGCATCACTTATCGCGACAGCAGCGGCAGCCCCTCCATCGGCAACCGGGTGGTGACGCTGACCAGCGTCAAGGACAACGGTGGTACCAGCAACGGCGGTGTCGATACCACCACGCTAGCCGTAGCTTCCACCGTCAGCGTGGCGGTGGTGCCGGTGGTGACCACCAGCGGTGGCAGCGCGGCGTTCACCGCCGGCGACAACGCCCCCTCCACCCCGGTGGTGGTGGACAGTGGCCTGATGGTCACCGACAGCGCCAGCTCCACGCTGGCCAGCGGGACAGTGTCCATCACCGGCAACTTCCACAGCGGCGAGGATGGGCTGGCCTTCACCAACGATGGCAGCACCATGGGCAATATTGTCGCCAGCTACAACAGCGGCACCGGGGTGCTGACGCTGACCTCCGGCGGTGCCACCGCGACGCTGGCGCAATGGCAGGCGGCGCTGCGTGCCATCACCTACACCAATACGGCGATCACGCCCAGCAGCGCTACTCGCACCATCAGCTTCCAGGTTGACGATGGCAGCGCCAGCAGCAGCGTGGTTACTCGCACCGTCACGGTCACCCCGACCGACCAGACCCCGATTGTCAGCGCCAGCGGCGGCAGCGCGGTGTTCACCGCCGGCGACAACGCCCCCTCCACCCCGGTGGCGGTGGACAGCGGCCTCACCCTCGCCGACCTCGACAACACTACGCTGGCCAGCGCCATGGTGGCGATCACCGTCAACTTCCACAGCGGCGAGGATGTGCTGGCCTTCACCAACGATGGCAGCACCATGGGCAATATTGTCGCCAGCTACAACGCCGGCACCGGGGTGCTGACGCTGACCTCCAGCGGCGCCACCGCGACGCTGGCGCAATGGCAGGCGGCACTGCGCGCGGTGACCTACACCGACAGCGCGGTCACGCCCAACAGCGCCACGCGCACCGTCAGCTTCCAGGTCGACGACGGCAGCAAGAGCAGCGCCGCCGTCACGCGCACCGTCACGGTCACCCCGACCGACCAGACTCCGATCGCCACCACCAGCGGCGGCAGCGCGGCGTTCACCGCCGGCGACAACGCCCCCTCCACCCCGGTGGCGGTGGACAGCGGCCTCACCCTCGCCGACCTCGACAACACCACGCTGGCCAGCGCCACGGTGGCGATCACCGGCAACTTTCAGAGCGGCGAGGACGTGCTGGCGTTCAGCAATAACCCCAGCACCATGGGCAACATCAGCGCCAGCTACAACGCCGGTACTGGCGTGCTGACGCTGAGCTCGAGCGGCGCCACCGCCACGCTGGCGCAATGGCAGGCGGCACTGCGCGCTGTCACCTACACCGATACGGCGATCACTCCGAATTCGGCCACCCGCACCATCAGCTTCCAGGTTGACGATGGCAGCAAGACCAGCGCAACGGTGACCCGCACCGTCACGGTCACCCAGACTGACCAGACCCCGATCGCGACGACCTCCAGTGGCTCCGGTACTTATGTAATCGGCAGCACGCCGGCCCCGGTGGCGGTGGACGGCGGTCTGACGGTGTCGGATCTGGATAACGCAACCTTGTCTAGTGCCCATGTAGCCATCACCGGCAACTTCCAGAACGGCGAAGACGTGCTGGCGTTCAGCAACACCAACAGCAGCACCTACGGCAACATCGCCGCCAGCTACAGCGCTGGCACCGGGGTGTTGACGCTAACCTCTAGCGGCGCCATCGCGACGCTGGCGCAATGGCAGGCGGCCTTGCGCGCAGTAACCTATTCGGACACCTCGGCATCACCGAACACCAGCACCCGCGTGATCAGCATCTCCGTCAACGACGGCATCAAGGACAGTGCGGTAGTGTCCCGCAATGTGACCATGCAGTTGCCGGCTCCAACGGTGAGTGGCTTGAGTGCCGGCACCGATACCGGCAGTAACAACCATGACGGAGTGACCAGCGACAGCACGCCCACCATCGTTGGCACCGCCATCGCCAATAGCGATATCACCATCTATGTGGATGGTGTCAGCGTTGGTGTGACCACGGCGGATGGCACTGGGGCTTGGAGTTTTGGCCTGCTCACTACACTGAGTGACGGCCCACATGCGATTACCGCAATGGCCAGCAGTGGTGCGGTCAACAGCGGAGTGTCCACGGCCTATGGTGTCTCCATTGACACCGGTGCGCCCAGCGTACCCAGCGGCCTCGGCCTGAGCTCGGCAACCGACACCGGCAGCAGCAGCTCAGACGGTGTCACCAGCAACAACCAGCCGACACTCACCGGCACGGCCGAGGCCAACAGCACGGTGACGGTGTACGTGGATGGCGTGGCCGTCGGTACCGCCATGGCCGACGGTAGTGGGGCATGGAGTTACAGCCTGTCCAGTGCGCTGAGCGACGGGAGCCACAGTATTCGCGCTACGTCGACCGACTTGGCTGGCAATGCCAGCGCGCAATCGTCGGCTTACGCCATAACCGTGGATAGCGTGGCGCCACAGGTTGCGTCGATTACCCCCTTGGATACGCTTTCCACCAGCGCCAGCAGCGTCAGCTACGACGTGGTGTTCTCCGAGCCGATTACGGGGCTCGACGCTGGTGCGATCAGCATCGTGACGAGTGGCAGCGCCCATGGCTCAGTTGCTGCCATTACCAAACTGAGCGAAAGCCACTATCTGGTGCAATTGTCTGGCGTGGGAGGTGATGGTTCGTTGGCAATCGCCGTGCGTGCCGGTGGGGTGACCGATATGGCGGGTAATGTGATTCAGCAGCAGGTAGTGGCTACGGCATATCAGGTCTTGGCACCCGTCATACAGCCTCCAGTTACCGTCACTCCGGAAATTGTGGCGGCTCCGAGCAGCGAGAGTCCCATCATAGAGATTGCACCGATTACGCCCAATATCGTGTTGGAGGCAGTTGCGTCGAGCAGTAGTAACACCATTGCGATGTTTGCAAGCGACATCGCCTCCGTTGCCAATGACGTGCGCAGTATTGTGCCTCCGCTGCAGCTAGCCTTTGGGCAGGATCATTTCAGCAGCGTTGCTCCCAATCGCCTGCCGATTGGGCAAATGCTCCCGCCGGGGACGAGTGATAACGGCTTTGCCTTGCCGTTCGTCAGCCGTTTGACCCTTGCACAGGGCGCTCCTCTGCAGGTCTTGCCCGATCTGGGGGTTAGGTCGTTGATCGCAGGACAGACCTTCAGCTTTGGTTTGCCTCCGGGAACGGTACTGACTCGTAACCCCGATGTCGTTCTCAGTATTAGTGCAAGGCAGAGCAATGGCCAGCCGTTGCCTTCTTGGATTCGGTTTGACCCCAAGACAGGGCGCTTCAGCGGTATGGTGCCGGCAGGTTGGAATAAGCCCGTGTCGCTAGAGGTGACAGTGCAGGACCAGGACGGTCATCGTGGTGTGACACATATACAGATCAAAGCCGACGGGCAAGCCGCTGTACCGGCAGAAGGGGAAGAGGCATCGCCAGCGTCCGGCAAGTCCTCTCTCAATGAACAGTTCCTGCAGCATGGCAAAAGCGCTTTCGAGCAACAACTGGCGCAATGGTTGCAGCCGGACAACGCGGTTTGAATCGGGTTGCCGGGCGACTCATTGCGGGTCTCGCCAGAGACAATATTTCAGTAGCACAAGGGGACAGGGATGAGAAAACAACATAAACAGAGGGAATCGGCTGGTCGTTATCGCTTGCTTGCCGCATTGACGGTGCTGGCCTTGACGGGATGCGCAGTCACTCCCAAACCACTGAGCTTGGGAGAGAGGCAGGCGACGCTGGCGGCTGATCGCCAGGCGATGTTCGGGACTCAGGAGGCGTTGAATGGGCCTGTCACCCTGCAGGAGGCCATGGCGCGCGCGCTGAAGTACAACCTGGATTACCGCGTGAAGCTGATGGAAGAGGCGATGGCGCAACGGCAGCTGGACTTGTCCAGTCTCGATATGCTGCCCAAGCTGGCATTGGCAGCGGGGTATACCGCACGGGACAAGGACAATGCGTCGTCCTCGCAGAACGTGGCGACGGGTGAACAATCCCTGGTGCCGTCCATTTCCACCGAAAAGCAGACGCGTACCGCAGACCTGAACTTGAGCTGGAATGTGCTGGATTTCGGGGTCAGTTATTACACGGCCCAACAGCAATCGGATCGCGTGCTGATCTTGCAGCAGCGCAAGCGCAAGGTGGCGCAGCAACTGATGCAACAGGTGCGCGAAGCGTGGTGGCAAGCGGTTGGAGCACAGCAGCTGGAAGGCCGTATCGACGCCCTGCTGAAAGAGGCCAATAAGGCATTGGAGGATGCGCGTCAGGTAGAGCAGCAAAAATTGCGCTCACCGCTGGAGGCGCTGACTTACCGCCGTCAGCTGCTGGATGTGATTCGTCAAATGGGGATGATCCGCAATACCTTGTCCCAGGCCAAACCCAGGCTGGCCGCCATCATGAATGTGCAACCAGGTGCCGATTTCGAAGTAGCGGTACCTTCGGACATGCCAATACCGACTCTGGCGTTGACGCTGGATAAGATGGAGGAGATGGCCCTGCTCAATCGGCCCGAGGTCAACGAGGCACGTTACAACGAGCGTGTCGGTGTACTAGAAACTCGTAAGGCCATCGCCAAACTTTTGCCGGGGCTGGAGTTTAGCGTCGGCCATCATTACGACAGCAATAAATTCCTGGTCAACAACTCGTGGAGCGACGCCGGTCTGCGCATCAGCTGGAATCTGCTCAACTTGTTCAGTGCCGGTCCCATCACGCGATCGGCCGAAGCGCAGCTGGAAGTGGCGAAGGCGCAGCACATGGCGTTGAACATGGCGGTGTTGACCCAGGTACATGTTGGCTACCTCGACCTTCAGGGGCGTACTCGCCAATTCGCGTTGGAAAAAGAGCTGAACGATGTCGAGTTGCGTATCTATGAGCAAAACCGCAACGCGACAGCCAGTGGTGCACAAGGCCGGCTGCCGGCGATTCTGGCCGATGCCAATGCCGTGTTCTCGTCGTTGCGGTTGTATCAGAGTTATGGCGACTTGCAGAATGCTTATGGTCTGATGGGGGCGAGCCTGGGTCTGGATCCTCTTCCCAACAGCACTGCCGGATATGATTTGCCAACCCTGGCAGCTGCGTTCAAAGGGGCGGAAACCCACTGGAAGAGCACGGTATCGGGAGACCCATTATGAGCCGTTGCCTGATCATGGGGATTTCTCTGTTGGCGACCGCAGGGGCTATGGCGGCCGCATTGCCAGCCAAGCCGCTGCCCGCCGCTGCGGTCACCAATGCCAGCGATGGTCGTATCCGAGTGCAGTTGATGGCCCGCAATGCCGTGACCCTGTCGGGTGAAGTCGCAGCCAGAATTGCGGCCTTGCCGGTATCGGAAGGGGGAAGTTTCAAGCGCGGCCAAACCTTGGTCGAGTTCGACTGCAGCAGCTATCGGGCTCAGTTGAATAAGGCCCAGGCTTCGTTGGAGGCCGCCAACCAGTTGGCCAAGGTCAACAATCAACTGGCAAAACTCAACTCCATCGGGGTGATGGAGGTGACACAGGCCGAGGGCAAAGCAAAAGAGGCGGCGGCCGATACCCGTTATATGCAGACCGTTGTCGGCAAATGCGTGATCAGTGCGCCGTTCAATGGCCGGGTGGCGAGGCGTGTCGCTGCCGTCCATCAATATGTCAGTCCGGGCAACCCCGTGCTGGATATCGTCGATTCCGGACCGTTGGAGTTGCGCATGCTGGTGCCGTCCAAATGGTTGAGTACGTTGAAACCCGGCAACCGTTTCACTGTGGCTGTCGATGAGCTGGGAACGAGCTTTCCGGCCAAGATAGAACGTCTCGGCGCGCAGATCGATCCCGTCAGCCAGTCCATTCTGGCGGTGGGTGTGATCGACAGCAATGCGGGCAATCTGTTGCCGGGCATGAGCGGCTGGGCCAGCTTCAAATAGGGTGGGCATGGGGCACGCAGACAAAAGTCGAGAACTGGCCAGCCTGTTGCAGCTGCTGCACCGTGCGCGGGAAGCGGTCAACGTTGCGCAACTGGGTTTCATCGTCGTCAACGAAAGTCAGCAATTGCTGTCCTATCGGCAAGCAGCCTTGTGGCGCGAAGGCGTGCACCGCCATGTGGGTGCCTTGTCGGGACTGGCAGAACTGGACCCTACGGCCCCCTACATGCAGTGGTTGGGAGGAGTCTTCCGGCATGTGGCGACAGTCGTGGACTCCCGGTCCAGCCAGGTTGTGTCCGCGGACGATCTGCCGGAAAGGCTGGCCGCCGAATGGTCCTTGTGGTTTCCCGAGCATGCGCTGTGGCTACGTCTGGGAGGGCAGGGGGCGCTGTTGCTGGCCAGAGAGTCGGCCTGGAGCGAGTATGAGGTGAAGCTGGCTGAAGAGCTGGCGCATGGCTATGGTCATGCTCTGTCTCTTTTCTTGCCGCGACGTAACTGGCGAGAAGAGGCCATGCAGTGGCTACGGCCCGGCTCTCGGCAACGTAAGTTGTTGCTGGTGGCTTTGTTGATTGTTTGCCTGCCGATACGTCTGACCGTATTGGCGCGGGCGGAAGTGGTGCCGCAAAAGCCGCTGCTATTGCGCGCACCCATAGCTGGGGTGATCGACCATATCGCGGTGGAGCCGAATCAGCGTGTCACCCAGGGGGCGCCGTTATTCGACTTGGATGCCACGGCGCTGTCGGGCCAGTACGCCATGGCTGCGCGCGAACGCGATGCCGCACAGGAGAGTTTCCGGGCCAGTGCCCAGTTGGCGGTGACCGACGACAAGGGCAAGTTGGCGATGGCGCAGGATCGCGCCAAGCTGGAGGAGAAGAGCATTGCCGCCGATTACACCGGGCGCGAACTGCAGCGTCTGCATGTGACCGCGCCGGCAGCCGGAGTGGTGGTGTTTTCCGACCGCAACGACTGGCAGGGCAAAGCCGTCGCGGTGGGGGAGAAGGTGATGACCTTGGCCGATCCGACCATGGTCGAGTTGGCCGCCTGGTTGCCGGCCGCCGAGGCGATTGATGTAGCTCCCGGCGCCAAGGTGACGTTGTATCCCAATGCCTCGCCGATCGAATCCTACGATGCCGAAATCATCCGTGTCGCTTACAAGGCCGAGGCGGTAGAAGGAGGGCTGTTGGCCTACCGCTTGCAGGCGCGCTTCGTGAGCGGTGACAAGCCACGGCTTGGTCAGATGGGTACTGCCCGGGTGTATGGCGACTGGGTCCCGTTGATCTACTACGCGCTGCGTCGCCCGCTAACGGCGGCACGTCAGTGGCTGGGGTGGTAGATGCCGGCCCGTACTTTGCCCCCATTGCGGCAGGAGTTGACCTTGCATGCCGGCTCGCTGCAAGCCGACGGTTCCCCTAGCTGGGTCCTGCACGATCCTTGTGCCAATCGCTTCTATCAGTTGGGCTGGGCCAGCTTTGAGGTATTGTCACGCTGGTCCCTCGGGTCGGTCGACGTGATCGTGGCGGCGGTCAATGCCGAGACATCGCTGCAGTTGGTCCCGGATGACGTCGAGGCGGTGATCAACTTTCTATCGCGGCATCAGCTGTTGATGGCGGTCTCTGCCGAGCAGAGCCACTGGCTGTGGCAGATGCATGAGGCCAATCGTCCAAGCCGTGCCATGTGGCTGCTGAAAAACTACCTGTTCTTCCGTGTTCCGCTGGTGCGTCCAGAAACTCTGCTCAACCGCCTGCTGCCGTGGTGTGGCTGGCTGTTCCAGACCCGGTTCTGGTGGGCCATGGCGGGAGTGCTGATCTTTGCCCTGGCCATGGTGTCGCGGCGTTGGGATGAATTCACCCACACGTTTTCCGCTTATGGCGGCGTCAGTGCCGCCATCGGCATCGGCCTGTCGTTGAGTTTGGCCAAAGTGCTGCATGAAATGGGGCATGCGCTGACCGCACGGCATTTTGGCTGCCGGGTGCCGGCAATGGGAGTGGCGTTCCTGGTGATGGTGCCCGTGCTGTACACCGATACCAACGATGCCTGGAAATTACCGTCCCGCAGGCAACGGCTGTTGATCGGTGGGGCCGGGATGCTGGCGGAACTGCTGCTGGCGATCATCGCGACTTTGCTCTGGTGTTTTTTGTCGGATGGTCCCTTGCGGGCCGGAGCATTCTTGCTGGCGTCCACGACTTGGCTCGCGACACTTGCCGTGAATGCCAGCCCGTTCATGCGTTTTGACGGCTATTTCCTGCTATCCGACTACCTGGGGCTGCCCAATCTGCATTCCCGGGCCTTTGCATTGGCCCGCTGGCAGTTGCGTCGCTGGGTCCTGGGGTTGGATGACCCGGAGCCGGAGTATTTTCCGCAGGATCGACGGCGTGGCTTGATTCTGTTCGCCTGGGCCACCTGGTTGTATCGCCTGGTGCTGTTCCTGTCGATTGCCTTTCTGGTCTACCACTTGTTCTTCAAGGCTCTGGGCTTGCTGCTGCTGGCCGTCGAACTGGGCTGGTTCATCATCCGGCCGATCGTTGGTGAGTTGCTGATCTGGTGGCGGCGGCGTGCGGAACTGCACTGGCAGCAGGCGACCCGGCGTAGCGCGGCGCTGTTCGGCATGCTGCTGTTGCTGGTGGTGCTGCCCTGGCAGTCCGATGTATCCAGCCCGGCGGTCTTGGGAGCATCGCAATCTCAGGGCTTGTATGCGCCGGCCGCGGCGGAGGTAGATAAGGTGTGGGTGCGGGAGGGGCAAGCCGTCAAGGCCGGGCAGTTGCTGGCCCACTTGCGCTCCCCTGCCCTGGCGGCACAGTTGGACTTGGCCGAAGCGCGTGAACGTGCCTTGGCCTGGCAGGCGTCGCAGCAGCCGTTCGACATCGAGCTGCAGCAACAAGGGCCGGCTTTGCAAAAGCAATGGCAGGTGGCGCAAGAGCAGGTCAAGAGTTTGCGTCAGCAGATGGTCCGGTTGGCTCTGGTCGCCCCATTTGCCGGCAGAGTGGTGGATAGCAGCGAGGCGTTACAGGTCGGGACCATGATTGCCGAAGGTGAACGCTTGCTGGACGTCGTCGGTCCTCATGGCGTCAAGGGCGAGGCCTTTGTCGATGAAGCGGCGCTGGCGGGTTTACGACAGGGGCAGGTGGCCAAATTCGTCGCCGATGGCGGTGAGCATTGGGCCGTGTCCTGCCGTTTGGGGCCGATCGACCGTCTCAACCTGACTGTACTGGATCAGCCCTTGCTTGCCTCCAGTTACGGCGGACCGATTCCGACCGAGTTACGAGAGCATGGCCTTGCGCTGTTGTCGACAACCTTCCGGGTGCGTTTGGAGCATTGCGACGGCCAAGCAGCTCCGTTGAGGGAAATGGCCGGTGTGGCACGCTTGCAAGGTGAACGTCACAGTATGTTGGGCCGCATGATTCGTTATCTGCTGGCTGCGGTGCAGCGTGAGGCTGGATTGTAGCGCTAGGCAGGAAGGCCGCAGAGCTATGGCGAAGCGTGGCGGTGTTGCGTGGGCTGGTTGTCAGGGCCAATCGGAAGAGGGCTGGCGTGCGACTGTCAGGTTGACGATGCCCGGAATGCCCGGCTTTCTGCAATGGGATTGAACTAGAAAAGGAGCGGGCAGTGACGACTATCTTGAACTCATCTTCACTGGCGCAGGGACTGACTCTGCGGCCGGCCAGACAAAGCGATGCCGCCTTCATAGCGCAGTTGTATCGCAACGCACGACCCGATCTGCAATTGATCGATGGTGAAGACGACCTGATCCGGACCGTACAGGAGCAGCAGTACCAGGTATTACTTCAAGGGGCGGGCAACAACTATCCCAATGCGATGCATTTCATCATTGAAAAGACGCTTTCCCGGATCGGCGTGGTGATGGTGGATTTTGGCCATAACGAGATTCGCATCATCTTTCTGACTCTGTTGCCCGACGTACGTGGTCTGGGGTATGGGAAACAGGTGCTGACGGGTTTGCAGCAAGCGGCCAGAGAGGTACGCGCTCCTCTGGCCGTGGTGGTATGGCACAGCAATGTTCAGGCTCGGCGGCTCTATCAACAGCTCGGTTTTGTCCTGGAAGAGGCGGGGGATATCGCCGACAAGCTCGTGTGGTACCCCGATGCAGGCTTCTCGCAAGGCCGCGCAGGGGAGGCTGTTCAGTTGAATGGCAGCTGGAAGTAGGCCAGAGAGGGATCGCGTCCGGCCGGGATCACCCGGCCGATCCAGACCAAATCCAGCTGGCGTGTTTCAACAGTGCCATGCCCTGGCAGGGTGAGGCGGCCGACCGCATCGACCACGGTGGTGTTTGGAGAGGCCGCCAGTTCCACGACGAAAGGTGTACGGCGCGAAGTCGCACTGGGCGTTTGAGCTTGGGGTCTCAGTTTGACGGCCTGGATCTGCAATGTCAGTTCCGGGTGGTGTTCGCTCTGGAAGGAGCAGTATTGGCCGACCAGACCAATGAAGTCGTCGGCGCATAAGGTTGCCAGCATGACGGAATCTTTCAGTTCAAAACAGCGGGCATGGCGCGTGCTGCCTTCTGCCCGCTGTTGGCGTGTTGTCGTGGGTTCAGGGACGGACCGGATAGAGTCCGTTGATAGCAATACAGAAATTGAGCGCGAGGAAGGGGTTGAGCACGCTCACCGGTGAGTTGCCGCCGGTAAGGTCGGTGTTACCTGTCGCGGAAAGCCCCTGAACGCTGACGGGATTGTTCAGGGCGGAGGACCAGATATTTGCCAGACCCGTACCGCCGCCGGAGGCACCCAAGTAGGGGTTGGAGGCACTAGGCGTACTGGCCGGGGTGGCTGGCGTCGGTGTGCCGGCGGCGTGGAAGGTCACGGCCATCGAGGTGGCGGTGTGGGAGTGCGCAGGCAGATTGGCGACGCTCAGCGCGACATTCTGGGTGCCGCCGAACTGGCCAGGATTATAGGCGGGCAGGTTGTAGGTTGGCTGGGCGGGTCCGGTGCCGATGGGCATGCGGCCAGTCAGGTTGGGTAGCTTGAAATTTTGCGAAGCAGTGCCGCCGTAGAGGGTGCCAAGCAAGGAGTACAGTGCTTCATATTGCGAGACCTGATAGGTTTGGCCTTGGCATAGCGCCCAATCTTGGGGGGCGTAGTTGAAGCCGAAGACCGTGATCGTGCCCATGTATGCATCCATGCTTTTCCTCCTGTAGATTGCCTTGGCGGCGGCTGCCACCAAAGTGAGCTTGCAGTACAATCGAATTGTTTATGCTGTATGGTTATCGTAAGTATAAATTGATGCAATATAAATTTATGCATTTGTTGTATTTGTTGGACTTTTAAACGGAGCTAATGGCATCTGCGCGCGGCGGTATTGCATGGCGCTTGTCTTGCGGCAGGAAGCTGTTCCCTGGCGCGCTATGAAAACCAGGCCGGCTTGTGTTAGGTTTTATCGATTCGACATGTCACCCGCTGATCTTTGTCAGGGAGTGCGATGTCGCTGTCTGTGACGACGATACCCCGCACTGGAACTCGCGATGCCAGAAGCCCATTCCCCCACCGAAAAACGGGTACGCCATTTCCGCCAGATTCTGGTGTGGCCGCTGCAACTGATGCCGATCCACGCCGGCAGCCAGATCCAGAAGCACTGGGAGCTGCTGCAGCAAAGCGGCGCCGACAACCCCTGGCACGAGATCGACGACGTTTTCCCCGACGATCCGGCGCGGTTTCATGCCCAGCAGTACCACGAGTTCATCACCTTTCTGCCGCATGTTCAGCGCTTTCTGTACGGTGAGAGCCGCACCGCGCGCCAGAGCCGCGTCGCTGGTGCCTCGCCGATGCGGGTGTTCCGTCGCCGTGACATCGCCGCGGTGCGGCTTGTGCCGGAGCCGGGTAGCGCACCGTTGACGTTGCAGGTGGCGCGGGTCGATCTGCATTTTTTCTTCGATATCGATGTGGTGCAACTGGTGGTCGAGGTGGCCGGCGACGACCTGACGTTGTTCCAGGCTCAGGACACGTTGTACCGGTTCGGCCGGGCTTATCCGGCCGGCTGGGACGAATCAGGGCAGGGTATGCACTGTCTGCACCGCGTAGAGTGGCTGGGGGCGGATGGCGGCACGCTGGCGGCGTCCGACTTCGAGAAGCGCGACAAGTACCTGTCCTTCGTCGGCCGCCATCGGGCGCCGTGCATCGCGGCGCATTGGGATTTCCTGCTGCGGCCGCTGGTGCTGGACCACGCCGACGAACCCGGCCTGATCCGTTACCGCCAGCTCGAGTATTACCGCATGCCGGTGATCGCCTACCTGGCGCTGGACGATCCTCGCGCCTTGTCGCGCAGCGACTTCATCCGCCTGGGGTTGCTCACCGCGGCCAGTGAGCAGTCGGGCTTGCCGTACGCCGACCGGCACGTTGCCGACTTCGAGCAGCGCTATTGCTACGACCGTTATTGGGGGGACCGGGTGGACGGTCCGCCGACGCGGTTTTTGTGCTGTGGCCATGCCCTGGTGATGGTCGGCGATGCGGCCTCGCCGGTGTTTACCGGCGTGGAGACCGGGCTGTTGGCGCAGTTCCGGCACCAGTATTTCCTGCTGTTTCTGATCGCGCATTTCCAGAAGGCGAGCCTGCTGATGTTTTCGGACCGGCTGGTCGAGGCGCTCAACCGGCTCGACATCCATCACGCGGAATCGGTCAAGGAATTCAAGCGGGTGATCCGCCAGCTGTTCGAGATTTTCCTGCGCTTTACCCACCGCTACTGGTTCCACGAGCTGTCGGACCTGGCGCAGTCGCGAGCCTTGTTCCGCATGTGCACCGATCATCTCGGCACCGCCGCCTTGTTCGACGAGGTGCGCGACGAGATCCGCGAGATGAGCGAATACCTCGACAGCGACAGTCTGCGCCGTCAGGCCAATACCGTGGTGCGGCTGACCATCGTTACCACCTTCGGCCTGATCGGTTCGATCACCACCGGTTTTCTCGGCATGAACCTGCTGGCCGCAGCGGACAGTCCGTTCCCGCTCAGGGTGTGGTATTTCCTGCTGACGCTGATTCCGACCACCTGGCTGACACTCTATACCGTGGTGAAATCGAAACGCCTGTCGGACTTCCTCGAGGCGCTGTCGGACGAACGCCTGCCGCGCCGGGCAAAGCTGGGAGCGCTGATCGCGGTCTGGCGTCACAAAAAGGCGGCGGGGTGAGCCGTGAGCGTGGTGAGCCTGGCGCCGTGTCCTTGCCAGGAGCCATTTTCTGACGTTTGCCGTCGCGATTTGCCTGCCCGACGGCGTTCTATCGCGGCGGCGGCGTGGTAAACTCTGTGGGATTTCGTTTTTATCCCCCGCAGCGTCGACCGGCCTCCTGCACAGACCCGGTGACGTTGCCGCAATCGGCAATACTCATGGAGCCCCTGATGACCACTTCGATCTTCGCCGCCGTGGAAATGGCGCCGCGCGACCCCATTCTCGGCCTGAACGAAGCCTTCAACGCTGACACCCGTGCCACCAAGGTAAACCTGGGCGTGGGCGTTTACTACGACGACAACGGCAAGATTCCGCTTCTGGCCGCCGTCAAGGCCGCCGAGAAGGCCCGCCTGGAAGCCATGCCGCCGCGCGGCTACCAGCCGATCGAAGGTCCGGCCGCTTACGCCCAGGCCGTGCAGAACCTGCTGTTCGGCGCCGGCAGCGAGCTGGCCGAGAGCGGCCGCGTGGTGACCGCCGAAGCGCTGGGCGGTACCGGTGCCCTGAAGATCGGTGCCGACTTCTTGAAGCGTCTGAACGCGTCGTCCAAGGTCTACATCAGCGACCCGAGCTGGGAAAACCACCGTGCGCTGTTCGAGTCCGCCGGTTTCGTGGTGGAAAACTACCCGTACTACGACGCGGCCACCCGTGGCGTGAACTTCGCCGCGATGAAGGAGTTCCTGCTGGGTCTGGACGCGGGCTCCGTGATCGTGCTGCACGCCTGCTGCCACAACCCGACCGGCGCCGACATGAGCGACGCGCAGTGGGCGGAGGTAGTGGAAGCCTGCCGTGCCCGCGGCCTGGTGCCGTTCCTCGACATGGCCTACCAGGGTTTTGCCGACGGTATCGACGCCGACGCCGTGGCGGTACGCCTGTTCTCGGCTTCCGGCCTGCAGTTCTTCGTGTCGAGCTCGTTCTCCAAGAGCTTCTCGCTGTACGGCGAGCGCGTCGGCGCGCTGTCGATCGTGACCGCGTCCAAGGAAGAAGCCGGCCGCGTGATGTCCCAGCTCAAGCGCGTGATCCGCACCAACTACTCCAACCCGCCGATCCATGGCGGCGCCATCGTGGCGGCCGTGCTGTCGAGCCCGGAACTGCGTCAGCAGTGGGAAGACGAACTGGCCGGCATGCGTGACCGCATCCGCGCCATGCGCTCGAGCCTGGTCGAGAAGCTGCAGGCCAAGGGCGTGGCCCAGGATTTCTCGTTCGTGATCAAGCAGCGCGGCATGTTCTCCTACACCGGTCTGACCGTTGAGCAGGTCGAGCGTCTGAAGAACGAGTTCGGCATCTACGCCGTGTCCACCGGCCGTATCTGCCTGGCTGCGCTCAACAGCAAGAACATCGACTACGTGGCCGATGCCATCGCGGCGGTGGTCAAGGGCTGATTTGGTCAGTCGCCGTTTCAGAGAAGCCCGGCCGGAGCGATCCCGCCGGGTTTTTTTGTGGCCGGCCTCAAGGTTGGCCGAAGATTCGCCGCGCGCGCCGCGCCAAAAAGCGCGATAATCGCGCTCCTTTCCATCCAACCACGAAGCCCCTGCCATGAGCGATACCGTCCGCCTGTCCAAACGCATGACCGAACTGGGCCTGTGCTCGCGCCGCGAGGCCGACGAATTCATCGAGATGGGGCTGGTCAAGGTCGACGGCGTGGTGGTGAACGTATTGGGCAGCCGGGTGCGCCCGGAGCAGACCATCGAGCTGACGCGCCAGGCGATGGCGCTGCAGGCCGAGCGCGTCACCTTCCTGCTCAACAAGCCGGTGGGCTACGGCTCCGGTCCGTCGGAGGCCGGCGAGCGCCCGGCGTGGCAGTTGATCAAGCCGGAGACCCGTTCGCCCAGGGACCGTTCCGGCTATACCTTCCTGAAGAAACATCTCAATTACCTGGCGCCGGCGGGCAAGCTCGACGTCGATTCGTCCGGCCTCTTGGTGCTGACCCAGGATGGCCGCATTGCGCGAGCGCTGATGGCCAAGGCAGCCGACTTCGAACAGGAGTTCCTGGTGTGGGTCGAGGGTGAGGTCAGCGATGCCATGCTCGAGCAGCTGCGCCATGGCCTGGGCCTGGACGGCGAAGCGCTCAAGCCGGTCAGGGTCAGCCGCCAGAGCGATAGCCAGCTGCGCTTCGTGTTGCGTGATCCGGTGCGGCGCCAGATCCGCCGCATGGCCGAGCTGGTCGGCCTGCGCGTGACGGCGGTGAGGCGCATCCGCATCGGCCGCATCGCGCTGGGCGATCTGGAGCAGGGGCAGTGGCGCTACCTCACCGAGCACGAACGGTTCTGACGCACACCGCTCGGGGCTGCGGGTCGTGGCGAGCCGCTACCCGGCGTTGCCGTCCAGTCCGATCATGGCATGGCCGGCGACTCAGCGCGTAGGCGCCGGGCTGATCCGCACCAGCTGGCCGTCGTCCTCGTCGGTGAGCAGGTAGACCAGGCCGTCCGGGCCGACGCGCACGTCGCGGATGCGCCCCAGCACGCCCTTCAGCATGCGCTCTTCTGCTACCACCTTGTCGCCGTCCAGTTTCAGCCGCACCAGCATCTCCCCCTTCAAAGCGCCGATCAACAGGTCGCCCTGCCAGCGCGCGAACGGTTTCCCCTGGTAGAACGCCATGCCGGACGGGGCGATCGACGGCACCCATACCTTCTGCGGCTGTTCCATGCCGGCTTTGTGCGTGCCTTCGCCGATCGGCAGGCCCAGGCCGTAGGTCTTGCCGTAGGTGATTACCGGCCAGCCGTAGTTGGCGCCGGCGCGGATCACGTTGACCTCGTCGCCGCCCTGCGGGCCGTGCTCGTGGGTCCAGATGGCGCCGCTACGCGGGTTGAGCGCCATGCCTTGCTGATTGCGGTGGCCGAGGGTGAATTTTTCCGGCTTCCAGCCGGGATGACCGACCCAGGGATTGTCGGGCGGCACGCTGCCATCGTCATTGAGGCGAATGACCGAGCCGGCGTGATCGTTGTGGCGTTGGGCGCGGGCGTCCTCGCCGCGGTCGCCCAGTGACAGGTAGAGTTTGCCGGCGCGATCAAACAGCAGCCGGCCGCCGTAATGGTGGTCGGAATCGGAACGCGGCAGTTGGCGGAAGATCACTTGGAGGTCGCGTAGCGCGTGGCCGTCGAGTTGGGCGCGGGCGATCTCGGTGCTGCTGGCTTCGGGCGTACCGCCGGCGTAGCTGAGGTAGATCAGGTGGTTGTCCGCGAAGCGCGGGTGCGGCAGCACGTCGAACAGCCCGCCCTGGCCGATGGCCACCACTGGCGGCACGCCCTCCACCGGCTGCGGGTCGAGCCGGCCTTGGGCATCGAGCAGGCGCAGGCGACCGGCGCGCTCGGTGAGCAGCATTCGTCCGTCGGGCAGAAAGGCCAGCGACCAGGGGTGGTTCAGCCCGCGCGCCAGTTGGGTCAACTGCAAGGGATAAAGCTGGCTGGGATAGGGGGTGGCCGAAGCGAGGCTGACGAGGCCCAGCAGCAGTGCGGCGAGGATGGAGCGCAGAGGCATGGCGGATTCTCCTGAGGAGGGCAGGCCGAACGGGCGGCGCCGCTCCTTGTCATTGATTATGATGGAGAAAGACGGCCTTGCCAGGTGCTGCGTCGGCCAATGTCGGGGGCCTGGCCATGCCCCCATCGTTGCCTGAGCGGGGATGCGGGGCAGTTGCTTTCCCTTCAAACGCGAGTCCCCGGTTGGGCCGCCGGGGCAGGAGAAAAATCATGAAGATGCTGATGATGGCGCATATTCCCCACGAACCGTTCAACCAGTTGGTGCGGGAGGGGCGGGCCGCCGAGATCATTGCGCAGATCGTGGACGAACTGAAACCCGAGGCGATCTACTTCACCGAACAGAACGGTCTGCGTACCGTCGTTGCGGTGATCAACGTCAACGAGTCGAGCGAGATTCCGCGCTATGCCGAACCGTTCTTCCTGCAGTTCGAGGCAGATTGCGAATTCCGTTTTGCGATGACGCCGGCCGATCTCAACCGCGCCGGCCTGGAGCTGTTGGGCAAGCGCTGGGGGTGATAGGGTACCCTAGGCAGCAAAAAGGCGGCGCCGCAGGGCACCGCCTTGTTCTTGGGGGGGCGTCAGTCAGTGATCAGTCGTCCCAGCCGCGGCGTTCCCAGCCGCGATGCTTCCAGCCGTGATGCCGCCATTCCGGGCGGCCTGCCCAGTACGGGCCCGGGCCGTAATCCACGTAGCGCTCGCGTTCGATGATGACCGGGCGCGGGCGGACGTAGACCGGTTCCTCGACCACCACCTGACGCGGCGGGGCATAAACCACGGGTGCCGGCTCGTAGTAGTAGGGGCGCTGGCTGATGGCGACCCCGGTCGCGGCACCCAAGGCACCGCCGACGATGGCTCCGTCACGCCCGCCGATGGACGAGCCGATGACGGCGCCGGCTGCACCACCGAGCGCACCACCCAAGACGGCGTCGGAATGTGCCTGGGCGGCGGTGGCCGCGAGCCCCAGCGACAGTACGGCAATCCATTTCTTCAGCAGCATGATCGTTCTCCCGTGTGTTGATGAGCCTAGTGTAGGCACTCCCCGGAGGCCGTGGGGCGGCAAACTGTTAGCAAATGTTTAGTACCGGAGGATGGTGACGCGGGAGGGGTGAGGGGCCGGCTTCGGGGTCGTGCCGCTCATGGCGCCGGGACATGGCAAGTCCTTGTCCTGAAAGGATTATGCCGTATCGTGGCGAGGGGAAAGGGCACTGTCGGACGGATACGAAGAGGGGGCAAAGTGTTAACGGCGCTTCATAAATTATCCGGTGGCCACTGTGTCGGCGGGGCTACATTGCCGTGGCTGAGGCGAGCGGTGGCGTGCTCGCCTCTGGCGATGCGGATCGGCGGGCGTCCCGGCCTGCGGTGTCGGTTTGAAGGGCGATAGCGGCAGCGCACGGTTGGCGACGGAGGAGGGGACTCGGCATCGAAGCCGCGAACCAGGCCGACACCACTGTAACGGCCACCATGCCGTGCCGACCGGGGCGTCGGGACGATGGGTGCCTTCAGGGGCTCTGCTTGACGGTGTTCTGGCGTTGCGGAAAAATCCTGTCCTCCCACATTGCGGGCCGTTTCAGCGGCGGCAAGGTGCCGCCTGGTGCGTTTTGTTTTTCTTTTGCCATCATGAGCGAAAAGAGCAATCCGTGTCTGCGTTGCGGCGCCTGTTGCGCCGCCTTCCGCGCCTCGTTCTACTGGGCCGAAGCCGATGACGGCGGCGGTCCGGTCCCGCTGCCTCTCACCGAAAAAATCAACGATTTTCGCCGTTGCATGCGCGGCACCTGGTCCGATTCACCGCGTTGTGTGGCCTTGCCGGGCGAGGTTGGTCGCGAGGTCGGCTGCGCTATCTACCCGCAGCGCTCGTCGACCTGCCGTGAGTTCGAGGCCTATACCGAGGCGTGCAACAGGGCGCGGAGGAAGTACGGGCTGGCCGAACTGCCGGTACTCGTCGCGGCCGCCTGAGCTTTGCTCGGCGTCCGTGACGCAGGGCACAAAAAAACGCCGGCCCCGCACAAGCGGGACCGGCGTCATGGTGTGTCGGTGCTGGGCTTAGTGGCCGGAGCAGCCGCAGCCACCGCCGCCGCCGCCGCAACCGCCGCCCTGGGCCGGCGCTTCACTTACGGCTTGCTGCTGGCCGTCGGCCGCCTGCTCACCCAACTGCACCTTGAAATCGATAACGATGTTGCCTGGCTCGCGGGCGACGTAGCTGAAGGTCAGCTGGTGGCCGTAGCGCTGACGCAATTGGTCCAGCAGCGGCAGCGGATCGTGATCGTTGATGAAGCGCATGGTGTCGCCGTCGTACAGCGATTCGATGGCGCCGAAAATGGCGGCATGACGGAAACGCTTGGCTACGCCGCGCGCGTCGAAAGGGAAGACGTTGTTGTCGAGTACCGGCAATTCGCTCATGGTTGGGGTCCTGTCATGTGGGTGAACAGTTGGCAGGATGCCCGTAGCAAGGCGACGCATCCTTGAGCGAAGATAAGAAAAGTGCGAGCCGGAACGACAGGCAAGAAAAATGGCGACCGAGGTCGCCATTTTTCATTGCTGCCGCTTAGTCGGCGGCGCGAGTGGTGCGGTTGCCGTAGCCGCCGCCGCTGCCACCTTGGCGCGGACCACGGTTACCGTAGCCACCGCTGCCACCCGGCTTGCGGTTGTTACCGCCGTAGCCGCCGCCACGACGCTCACCCGGCTTGCCGCTGCCGGCGCGGCGCGGGCCACCCTTCGGCGGGCGACGGGTCGGTTCCATGCCTTCGATCACGCCTTCGGTGATCTGGCGCTTCAGGTACTGCTCGATGCGGCGCACCTTGTGGAATTCCTTGGACTCGGCCAGGGTGATCGCCACGCCGTCACGACCGGCACGACCGGTACGACCGATACGGTGCACGTAGTCTTCGGCCTGCTTCGGCAGGTCGTAGTTGACCACGTGGGTGATGGTCGGCACGTCGATGCCGCGCGCAGCAACATCGGTGGCCACCAGGATGCGCACGCGGCCGCGACGCAGGTCGTTCAGGGTGCGGTTACGCCAGTTCTGCGGCATGTCGCCGTGCAGGCAGGCGGCAGCGTAGCCCTGGTCCGACAGCTTGTCGGCCAGCTCTTCGGAACCGATCTTGGTGGCGGTGAAGATCACCGCCTGGTCGAAGCCGGCTTCCTTCAGGATGTGGTCGAGCAGACGCTCTTTGTGACGGTTGTCGTCGGCGTACAGCAGGTGTTCTTCGATGTTGCCGCCGGTTTCTTCGCGGGCGATTTCGATACGCTGCGGGTCGCGGGTCAGCTTCTGTGCCAGCTTGCCGACGGTGCCGTCCAGCGTGGCCGAGAACAGCACGGTCTGGCGGCTGTCCGGGGTGGCCTTGACGATGGTTTCGATGTCTTCGATGAAGCCCATGTCGAGCATGCGGTCGGCTTCGTCCAGGATCAGCATTTCCAGGCGCGAGAAATCGATACGGCCGGAACGCATGTGGTCCATCAGGCGGCCCGGGGTGGCAACCATGATGTCAACCGGGCGCGCCATGGCGCGGATCTGGTAGCCGAAGGAGGCGCCGCCGACCAGGCACACGGTACGCAGCCAGCGCAGTTGGCTGCCGTATTCGGTGGCGTTCTTTTCAACCTGCTGGGCCAGTTCGCGGGTCGGGGTCAGCACCAGGATGCGCGGGCCCTGGCCCGAGCCGGTGGAGCGTTCGGTCAGCTTCTGCAGCGAGGGCAGCAGGAAAGCGGCGGTTTTGCCGCTACCGGTCTGCGCCGAAACCAGCAGATCGTGGCCAGCCAGCGCGGCCGGGATCGAGGCGGCCTGAACCGGAGTCGGGGTGGTGTAGCCGGCAGCGTCGAGAGCGGAGGTAATAGCGGGGGCGAGGCCCAGATCAGCAAAATGCATGATGTCCTTTCAGTGCCGGCATGTCCGGCGTCACTTGGCCTGGTATAGGCGGGATGCGGTGACCATCTTCAAAATCGGGTCACCCGACTCATCGGCACTAACCAAGCAAGCGGCGAACAGCGGTCCGGAAAAGGAGCATTCCGTGGTCGAAGCCTAAAATAGCGGTCAGGGACGATGAAACTCTGTTTGAGCGGGGCAAAGGCGTGAACTGCTAACTGCAGGGGGAGAACAACGAAGAAGCCCGGCTGAAACTTCAAGAGGCCGGATAGTACGGGAAAAAAAGCCGCCTGGCAAGTTATTCCGCCAAACAGCCTTTCTAAGTGATTGATTTGCGTGTGTCTTGTCACGGGCGTCCGGAAAATTTCACTCCGCCGCCCACGTGGCAGGCAGCCACGGTGCCGTATCAGGGCTCCCGGTACAGTTGCACCACAGTGCTCAGGTCGGCCTGAGCGTGGCCCTGTCCGGCGTGCAAGCGCATCAGCTGGTCGGCCAGCGCCGCCAGGGGCGAGCTCGCGCCGGCCTCGCGTGCCAGCTTGACCGCGTTGTCGAGGTCCTTGAGCAGCGTCGCCACCTTCCATTGCACCGGCTCGAAGCGCTGGCTGGCCATGCGCGGCGCCAGTATCTGCAGCGGCAGCGAATCGGCAAAGCCGCCCGCCAGCGCCGGCGCCAGCAGTGCAGCGTCGACGCCGGATTTTTCTGCCAGCGATACCGCCTCGGCAATCAGCAGCGCGTTGGCGGCGACGATCAGCTGGTTGCATACCTTGGTGACTTGGCCGGCACCGACCGGGCCCATGTGGGTCAGGCGCTGACACAGTGCCACCGCCAGCGGGCGCAGGCGGGCGATGTCGTCTTCCTGCCCGCCCGCCATGATCACCAGTTGGCCGCTTTCCGCCCCGCGCACCCCGCCCGACACCGGTGCATCGACCCAGTGCATGCCGCACTGCGCCTCCAGTCGCGCCGCCATCTCGCGCGTGGCGGCCGGCTCGATGCTGGAAAAATCGACCAGCAGCTGATCCGGGCGGCCGTGCGCGGCGAGGCCGTCCGCGCCGAACACCACCGCTTCGACGGCCGGCGTATCCGACACGCAGCTCATCAGCAGGGTGCAGTTACGAGCCAGTTCGGCCAGGCTGGTGGCGATGTGGGCGCCGTGTCCGGCCAGGGCCTGGCTTTTCTCCGGGCTGCGGTTCCAGACGGTGACGTGATGCCCGGCGGCCAGCAGCCGCCTGACCATGGGCTGACCCATCAGACCCAGGCCGATAAATCCGATCCGTTCCATGCGCTATTCCTGTTGCTGGTGGCGTGTCCATGGTAGCGGGGCCGGGGGCCGGCTGTCATCGGGCGCATGCCGTGGCGGGCGGAACAACCGGGCGGAACGGATAAAACCAGCTTGGGCTTTATCTACGATGAATGTGACATTATCCTGAGAGCTCGCCATCCACAGCGGGGTGGCGGTAGCGCACACGACGCTGGACGAGCAGGATGAAATCAGTCATGGGGCGAGAGGCGGAATGCGCAAGTTGAAAATGGTGTGGGGCCGGGCGCTGTTGGGGGCTCCCGCGTGGGCCGTCTATGTCTCGGCCATGGTGCTGTGCGTCCTCGTCGGGGTGCTGCTGGTGACGCTGGCGTCGCGGCTGACGCTGGCCATGGGCGGGTTGCTGGCGCCGCTGTTGATGGCGTTGCTGGCGGGGGGCGCTCTGGGCTGGGCCATCAACAGCACCAAGGACAGCCGTAATTCCAATAACTGGGAGATCGCCCAAGGGCTGCGCAAGCGCGAGTTTTTCGTCCACTACCAGCCCATCGTCACGGCCCAGTCCGGTCATTGCATCGGTGTCGAGGTGCTGGCGCGCTGGCGCCATCCGGTGCAGGGCTTCATCCCCTCGCAGCTGTTCATTCCGGCGGCGGAGGAGGCCGGACTGATCGTGGCGCTGACCCGCTACCTGCTGCGCTGCGTCGGCCACGAGCTGGGACAGATGATGCTGCCGGCGGGGTTCGTGGTCGGCGTCAATATTTCCGCCAGCCACCTGACCACGCGCGACATCATCGAGGACTGCCGGTTGCTGCTGTCGGTGTTGAAGGACAAGCACATCCAGCTGGTGCTGGAAGTGTCCGAGCGGGTCACGCTGGAAGAGCACGAAGAGAGCCTCAAGGTGGTGCGCGAGCTCAAGGCAATGGGGGTCCAGCTAGCGCTCGACGACTTCGGTGCCGGCCACGCCGACCGTCACTACCTGCAAACCTGGGGTTTCGACTACCTCAAGGTGGAAAAGGGCTATGTCTCGGCCATCGGCAAGGAGGGCTTCCGCGGCAACATCCTCGACGACATCCTGGTCAATGCGACCCAGCTCGGTCTCAAGGTGATGATCAAGGGCGTGGAAACCCAGGGGCAGCAGAGCTACCTCAACGCCAAGGGCTTCCAGTTCCTGCAGGGCTTCTTCTTCGGGCGGCCGATGACGTTGAATCATTTCCGCCGCTGGCTCTACGCCGAAGTGGCGTCCGAGACCGAGTCGCCGCGTCCGGCGGTGCCACGGGTGGAAGGCACCTGAGCGCGTTTCAGGCTTTGAACGGCAAAACCAAGGTCGGCTACAATCCGGCCTTTTTTCTTGGCGGACATCCCGATGAGTATGCAATACGGTGTGCAGCGTTACGCCCTGACCCGGCCTTGGGCCAAGCGCGTCGGGCAGCTCTTTTCCCAGCCCGGCAGCGCCGCGTTGGCCGAAGACGCTGTCGGGGAACTGGTCGGGCGTGAGCTGGCGCGGGTTGCCCAGGTGTACGGCGAGGCGGACGGCGTGCCCGAGGCCGAGCGGGTGCTGGCCTTGGCGTACGGCAGCCACGTCCGGCACGGCCGCCTGATCGCCGAGTTCGACGCCGGACTGGCGCGGGCGTTGGCGCACACGCGACTGCCGTCCCATCTGCCGGATACGCTGATCCTGCCGGCGGAGGCCTTCTTTCTACAGGTGAGCGGCGAGGCCAGCGGCGGGGCCTTCATCCGCCATCGGCCCGCTGACCGGCAGCTCGATCTGGTGCTGGTAGAGGCGGCGTTCTCCGGACAGGGGACGAACTGGTGGCAGATTCCCGAGCCGCTGTGGGCCCTGACGGTCAGCTACCCCGGCGAGCTGGCGCCGCAACTCGACGGCGTGCCGGCACCGTGGCGTCCGCTGCTGGAATCGGTGTTGAACGGTTTTGCCATGATGACGCAGCCGAAGGTGACGCTGGAAGCAGTGTGGGAAGCGGGCTCCACGGCGGAATGGGTGGCGGCGGCCACGCACCCGACCTGTCCCAAGACGCGCCAGAAAGGGCGTGGCGTGCTGCTCAAGGCGGGGTTCATCGAGGTGACGCGCTGCCAGGTGCCGGAGCTGCCGAGGCTGGACGGCGTGGTGAACAGCGCCGGCTACTGGCGCCGTCAGGCACTGGGTGACGACAAGAGCCGCAGCCGGCTGGTCTGGGTGGCGCCGCGCTGACCGCGCCACGTCCTCGGGTCAGGTGCGTTCGGCGACGAACTGCCTGACTAACTGGCGGATCACCGCGGTGTCGAACGGCTTGTCGCACACTGCCGACACCCCGGCGTCCTGCACCGCCGCCAGCCGGCGCTGGTCGGTTTCGCTCGAGACCATCAGGATCGGCACGGTGAACTGCATGCTCTGGGTGCGGATGTACTCCACCAGTTGCTTGCCGTCCATGTGCGGCATGTTGTAGTCGGTCACCACCAGGTCGAAGTGGGTGGCGTTGATCAGCGGCACCGCCTCGCTGCCGTCCTCGGCTTCGGCGATCTGCTCGAAGCCGATTTTTTCCAGCACGGTGCGGATCAGGCGGCGCGAAGTGGCGCTGTCGTCGACGATCAGCACCTTCAGCATGCTGAAATCCTCGTCGCACTCGTTCAGCATCGGATCGCTGTTGAGGTACTCCAGCACGTTGCCGAGCGCCTTGTCGAGCTGGGCGGTGGTGAACGGCTTGGGCAGGATCGCCAGCGCGCCGGCCTGGCGTACCGGGTTGAGGTAGTGCGGCTTGGTCTCGCTGGAGATCAGGATGAACGGGCGGTCCAGGTGGGCGGGCTGTGCCCGCAGCGCATAGACCAGTTCGGTGCCGGTCATGTCGGGCAGGTAGAGCGCGCTGATCACCACGTCCGGGGTGTGCTGCTGCAGGTGCTGCAGCAAGGCTTGCCCGCTGTGGAACACGTCCACATTGCGGATGCCCAGTTCGTTCAGGGCATGACGGATGATCTGGGCCTGCAGCGGCGAGGGCTCGGCCAGGGCGATGGTCAGGAGCTGGGGAAGCGGCACGTCGGCGTCCTCGTTGGCTTGGCGGGATGGGGTGTTACCGTTCGGTCGGACGGTTGGCCGAAAAAAAGCCCGTGCGGGGCACGGGCTGATTGTGGGGCTTACTCCGCGTGGTAGCGGGTGACGAGTTCCACTTCTTCCTTGGAACCCAGAAACACCGCCACGCGCTCGTGCAGCTTGGCGGGCTGGATGTCGAGGATGCGCTGATGGCCGTTGGTGGCGACGCCGCCGGCCTGCTCGATGATGAAGGCCATCGGGTTGCCTTCGTACATCAGGCGCAGCTTGCCCGCCTTGGACGGGTCGCGCGCGTCTTTCGGGTACATGAAGATACCGCCGCGGATGATGATGCGGTGCACTTCCGCCACCATCGATGCCACCCAGCGCATGTTGTAGTCCTTGCCGCGCGGCCCGGTGGTGCCGGCCAGCAGCTCGTCCACGTAGCGTTTCACCGGGGCCTCCCAGTGGCGCATGTTGGACATGTTGATGGCGAATTCCTTGGTGGCTTCCGGTACGCGCATGTCCGGGTGGGTCAGCACGAAGCTGCCGTTCTCGCGGTCCAGCGTGAAGCCGTGCACACCGTTGCCGAAGGTCAGCACCAGCATGGTCTGCGGGCCGTACACGGTGTAGCCGGCGGCGACCTGGCTCGTGCCCGGCTGCAGGAAATCGGCCTCGGTCGGCTGCGTTACGCCCTCGGGGCAGCGCAGCACCGAGAAGATGGTGCCGACCGAGATGTTGACGTCGATGTTGGACGAGCCGTCGAGCGGATCGAACAGCAACAGGTACTCGCCCTTCGGGTATTCGCCCGGGATGGCGTGCGGGAGTTCCATTTCTTCCGACGCCATCGCCGCCAGGCTGCCGCCCCATTCGTTGGCTTCCAGCAGCACGTCGTTGGCGATCACGTCCAGCTTCTTCTGCGCCTCGCCCTGTACGTTACCGGTGCCGGCCTCGCCCAGCACGCCCGACAGCGCGCCCTTGTGCACGGAGTGGCTGATGGCCTTGCAGGTGCGGGCGATGGTTTCGATCAGGAAACGCAGTTCCGGCGGAATGCTGCCTTGCTTGCGCTGCTGCTCGATCAGGAAGCGGCTGAGGGTGGTGTGACTCATGGATATCCTCTGTATCGGGGTGGGCTGCCGCCGGGGCGTATCGGCCGGCGGAAAGAACAGGCGGCATTATAACGCTTCGACAGGGCTTGCTGTTAGCGCGTCAGGGCCGGCGTCAGTCTGGCTTGTTGCGGCTCAGGGTGACGCGCAGCGCGTCGGGGACGGTGCGGATGTCGGTAATGGCAATGCGCTCGGCCAGGGGTTGGCCGAACACCGGCCGCTCCAGCCAGCCCGCCACGCGCGGCAGGCGGTCGAGGTGCAGCGTGAGCCGCTGCGACCCGCTCGACAGCCACGCCAGCGGCTCCGTCAGCTTGCGGATGAGTCGTTCCCCCCAGCCCGCTTCCAGCGTGGCCAGCACCAGCCCGGTCAGGGCGCGCCGCGCCAGCGAGGACGAGCGTGCCTCGCCTTTCAGGGTGTAGGCCAGCACCAGCTCGCGCCGCGACCAGTCCACCGGCAGAAAGTGGAAGCGGATGGCGAGCCGCGCCGGTGTCGGGCGCAACACCTCGAGCGTCAGGAGGCCGGCGTCGTCGGCGAGTTCGAGGTCGAGCACGGTGAAGTCGTCGCCGTCCAGGTGCTTGCGCAACTGCGCCAGCAGCAGCTCGCGCGGCAGCGAGAAGCCGTCGCGATGCAGGCGCGGCAGCCGGGCCGAGGTTTTCTGCCAGGCTTCGGCCAACCTTGAGCTCCAGTGGCGCATCAGTCGAACAGCGTGCGCGCGCCTTCGAAGCGCGCGGCGAAATAGCGGTTGTCGAGGCGCTCGACGCGGATGGTGCTGTTGCTGCGCGGCGCGTGCACGAACTTGCCGTCGCCGATGTAGATGCCCATGTGCGAGAACGGCCGATTCATGGTGTTGAAGAACACCAGGTCGCCCACTTGCATCCGGCCGGCCTCGATCGGCCGCGCCACGCTGGCGATCTGCGCCGCGTTGTGCGGCAGCTTCACGCCGACGGCGTTCTGATAGATGTAGCTGACCAATCCGCTGCAATCGAGCCCGGCCTCGGGATTGCTGCCGCCGAAGCGGTAGTCGAGATCCAGCAGGCCCAGGGTGTACATCAGGATCTCGCGCCCGGCGCCATCCGCCGTGAGTCCCGACAGGGTCGGGCTGGCCGGTGGACGCGGCCGGCTGCCGGCCGTCTTGCGCGGCGGGGCGCTGCTGCAGGCCGCCAGAGCGGCGGCCACGACGGCAATGATGAGGGCGGAGATCCGGCGAGAGGTCATCCCTGTTTGCTTTCCAGTTCTTCCCAGCGCGCCAGCTTTTCCAGCAGCAGCTCGTCAATCGCTTCGATGCGTTGCTGCCAGGCGATGGCCTCGCGTGGGGTGTCGCGGTAACAGTTCGGGTCGAGCAGTTTCTGATTCAGCCCGGCCTGCTCGGCTTCCAGTGCGGCGATCAGCTCGGGCAGGCCGGCCAGTTCGCGCGTTTCATTGTAGGACAGCTTGGTGCGCCCGCTTTTCGGCTTGTCCTGGGGCTTGTCCTGGCGCGCCATCGGGGCCTTGACGGCCGCTTCGGCCGGTTTCAGCGCCGCCATGCGCGCCTTGGTGTCGATCCAGTCCTGATAGCCGCCTGGGTATTCCTCCAGCTTGCCGTCGCCCTCGAAGGCGATTACCTGCGTCACCACGTTGTCGAGGAAGGCGCGGTCGTGGCTCACCAGAAACACCGTGCCGCTGTACTTGTCGATGACGTCTTCCAGCAATTCCAGGGTGTCGATGTCAAGGTCGTTGGTCGGCTCGTCCAGTACCAGCACGTTGGCCGGGCGGGTGAACAGGCGTGCCAGCAACAGGCGGTTACGCTCGCCGCCCGAGAGCGAACGCACCGGGCTGCGGGCGCGCTGCGGCGAGAACAGGAAGTCCTCCAGGTAGCTCATCACGTGCTTCTTCTGCCCGGCGATCTCGACGAAATCGTTGCCCTGGCTGATCACGTCGGCCACGCTCATGTTCTCGTCCAGCTGCTCGCGGAACTGGTCGAAGTAGGCGATCTCGAGCTTGCTGCCCTGCTTGACGGTGCCGCTGTCCGGTGCCAGCTCGCCCAGGATCATCTTCAGCAGCGTGGTCTTGCCGACCCCGTTGGGGCCGATCAGGCCGATCTTGTCGCCACGCAGGATGCGCGTGGTGAAGTCGCGCACGATGACCTTGTCGCCGAAACGCTTGCTGACGTGTTCCAGTTCCGCCACCAGCTTGCCCGAGCGTTCGCCGGCGTCGAGCTGGAAGTTGACCTGGCCCACGCGTTCGCGCCGTGCCGCGCGCTCGCGGCGGATCTGCTCCAGCCGGCGCACGCGGCCCTCGTTGCGGGTACGGCGCGCCTCGATGCCCTTGCGGATCCACACTTCTTCCTGGGCGTGGTACTTGTCGAACAGGCGGTTCTGTTCTTCCTCCACCGCCATCTCCTCGGTCTTCTTCGTCTGGTAGGCGGAAAAGCTGCCGGGGTAGCTGCGCAGGATGCCGCGGTCGAGCTCGACGATGCGCGTGGCGACGTTGTCGAGGAAGCGGCGGTCGTGGGTGATCAACAGCACGCTGCCAGCGAAATTCTTGATCAGCCCCTCCAGCCATTCGATGGCGGAAACGTCGAGATGGTTGGTCGGTTCGTCCAGCAGCAGCACGTCCGGCTTGGCGGCCAGCGCCCGCGCCAGCGCCACGCGTTTTTTCCAGCCGCCCGACAGTTCGCTGATGCGGGTGTCGGCGTTGAGGTCGAGGTAGGAGAGGGTGGTGGCGATCAGGGCGTCGAACTGCCAGCCGTTGCGCGCCTCCAGCTCATGCTGGATGTGCTCCATGTCGGCCAGCAGGGCTTCATGATCGGCCGCCGGGTCGGTCAGCGCCTGGGTCGCCTTGTGATAGTCGGTGAGCAACGCCTTGAGGTCGCCCAGTCCTTCGGCCACGGCTTCGAACACCGTGTGCCCGGGATTGAATTCCGGCTCCTGCGGTACGTAGGCCACGCGCACGTCGCCCTTGATGTTGATGCGGCCGTCGTCCAGCGCCACGGTGCCGGCGATGCCCTTGAGCAGGGACGACTTGCCGGCGCCGTTGCGGCCGATCAGTCCGACCACTTCGCCGGGTTCCAGCACGAAATCCACCTTGTCCAGCAGCGCATTGTGCCCGAAAGCCAGGCAGGCCTTGTCGACCGTGATGAGAGCCATGAGTCTGCAATGATCCAGAGATACCGTAATGCGCCGAATTGTAGCACGGGCGCGAAGTCCGCTTCGCGCCCGGCCGGCCGGGCTGTTACAATGCGCGCCATTACCGCCGGCCCCACCCGCGGCCGCTTTAGCGAAAGGAATTTCATGTACTTCGTCGATCGATCCGTCGCCGTCATCAAGCCGAAAGAGCCGTTCCTGAACTGGCTGAACAACGTGCCGGGCAACGACACCGATCTCACCCTCGACAGCCTGCGCGCCGACTGCACGGTGATCCTGCTGCCCGAATTCACCGACCCGGAAGAAGGCGTGTCGCGCATCGACGACATGGCCGACCAGCTGTTCAAGATCGAACTGGCTTCCTGGTACGAAGACGAAGCGTTGTGGCCAACCGATCGTTCGCTGAAAGCCTTCTGGGAGTGGTTCGACGTCGAAATCCACTCCACCGTGCTCGACAGCGTCGACGAAGACATCCACAACTACCCGGCAGCCGAGCTCTGAGCCAGCCATGACCGCGCGCCAGCGTGCCGTGCCGCCGTTTGCCGTCGAGCTCAGCCCCTCGCGGATTTGGCTCGCGCTGCTGATCGGCAGTGCGCTGGCATGGGTGGCGGCCAGCCTGTACTACCTGCCGCTGGCCATGGCGGCCTGGCTGCTGCTGCCCCTGCCCGCCGTGTTGTGGCACGGGCTGCGCCATGACGGCTGGTGGCCGTCGCGGCAATGCATCGGCCGCCTCGAGGTCTCGCCCCAGGGGCAACTGGTGGCCTGGTTCGGCCCCTTCGCCGTGCCGGCCGATATCGAGCGCGACACGGTGATCACCCCTTGGCTGGTGGTCGTGAATCTGAAGCTGGAAGGGCGTCGCCGCTCGCTGGTGTTGTGGCCGGATTCCGCCGCTCGGGAATCCTTGCGCGCCTTGCGGGTCTATCTGCGCTGGTTCCACGCACCGGAGCCCGCCTCCGCACCGAATCTGAATACATAACCATGACAAACACGACACCGACTACGTTGCCAGAGTGGCTGTCACACCTGGAAAGCCTGCACCCCGTCACCATCGAGATGGGGCTTGAGCGCGTCCGCCGCGTGCGCGACGCCATGGGGCTGGCCCCCCGTTGCCCGATCGTGCTGGTGGCCGGGACCAACGGCAAGGGCTCGGTCTGCGCCATGCTGTCCACCATGCTCAACCGGGCCGGTTTCAAGGTCGGCACCTATACCTCGCCGCACTTGCTGCGCTACAACGAGCGTGTCGCCATCGACATGCAGCCGGTCAGCGACGACCTGATCGTGCAGGGCTTCGCCGCCGTCGAGGCCGCGCGTGGCGAGACCTCGCTGACCTATTTCGAATTCGGCACCCTGGGCGCCGTCAAGACCTTCGTCGATCAAGACGTCGACGTGATGGTGCTGGAAGTGGGCCTGGGCGGCCGCCTGGATGCGGTCAACGTGTTCGAGCCGGACGTCTCGGTGGTGGTCAGCGTCGATCTCGACCATCAGGCCATCCTCGGTGACAACCGCGAAGACATCGGCTTCGAGAAAGCCGGCGTGTTCCGCGCCGGCAAACCAGCGATCTGCGCCGATGCCAACCCGCCGCAGCGCCTGCTCGACCACGCCGCCGAAATCGGCGCCGACCTCAAGTTGTACGGCCGCGACTTCGGCTTCAACAAGCTGGAAAACCAGTGGTCGTTCCGCATGGGCGAGGTGTTTCGCCATGCCTTGCCGTTCCCGGCGCTGCGCGGCAGCTACCAGCTGGTCAACGCCTCCACCGCGCTGGCGGTGCTCGACTGCCTGAAGGAAAAACTGCCGGTGAGTATCGGCGCGGTCAAGCGCGGCCTGCTCGAAGTCGACTGGCCGGGGCGCTTCCAGGTCCTGCCGGGTCGCCCGCTGGTGATCCTGGATGTCGGTCACAACCCGCACGCCGTCAAGGCCATGGTGGCCAACCTGAAGAAGCTGGCCTTCGCCGAAAACCGCTACGCCGTGTTCTCGATGCTGGCCGACAAGGACCTCGACGCCGTCGTCGAGCTGGCGCGCGGCGAGTTCGATGGTTGGTTCGTCGGCGGCCTCGACATGCCGCGCGGGCAGAGCGGGGCGCAACTGGCGGAGCGCCTGGCGGGTCTTGGCGTGCGTAACGTGAATGTGTACGACACCGTCGCCGAGGCGTGGGCGGCTGCCTTATCGGCAGCCGGGGAAAATGATAGAATTGTCGCATTCGGCTCGTTCCACACCGTTGCCGCGGTGCTCGAGGCGCGACATCACACATCCTGAGGAAGGCATGCCCGGACTGTCCACCCATGAGGAACTGATTCTGCTGCGCAAGCGCGCGCGCCGCCGCCTGGTCGGCGCCATCGTGCTGGTGCTGGTGTCGACCGTCGTCTTGTGGAAGGTGGTTGGCAGCGTGCCGGAGCAGCAGATGAAGCCGGAGTCGGTCGAGATCGTCGGCCAGAAAGCGTCCGAGGCGCCGTCGACCGCCGCCTCGCCGAATCCCGAAGCAGCGGTTGCTGCCGGTGCAGATGGCGCCCCACCGGAGGAAGCCGCCGATTCGGCCGCGGCGGCGACGCAGTTGCCAGCCAAGCTCGATGACGCTGCACCGGCACCGGTTGCCCCATCCGCGCCGCGACCGCCTGCCGTCGTGCCCGAGACCAAGTCCGAGGCCAAAACATCCGTCAAGGAAGAGCCCAAGCCGCATCCCAAGGCCGAAGTCAGGCTCGAGCCCAAGCCGGAACCCCGGCAGGAGCCCAAGAAAACCGAAGCGCCGGCACCGAAGAAATCCGACCCTGCGGCCATTCTGGAAGGGCGCGCCGAGGCCGAGCCGGCCAAGGCTGCTCCCAAGGAGCAGAGCCAGCCGGCGGCGGGCAACGGCAATGTGGTGATCCAGTTGGCGGCGCTGTCCGACCCGGCCAAGGCCGAAGCCTTGAAGTCGCGGTTGTCGGCGCTGGGTGTGACGGCGCATTTCAGCAAGGTGGAAACCAGCAAGGGCAATGTTACCCGCGTCAGGGTTGGCCCCTTCGGTTCCCGTGCCGAGGCCGAAAGTGTCCTGAAAAAACTGTCTAGTGCCGGTGTGACGGGCATTATCGTTAGCCGATAAGACGCAATGACCGTTTTCGACTATATCGTCATTGCTATCCTGGCGGGTTCGGTCATCATCGCGCTGATGCGGGGTCTGGTGGCCGAGGTGCTGTCGTTGGGGTCGTGGATCGCGGCGCTGTGGTGCGCCAAGGAGTTCGCCCCGACGCTGGCCGGTTTCCTGCCGGCGGAACTGCCGAGCGAAGGATTGCGTCTGGCCGCCTCCTTCATCGCCCTGTTTTTCCTGGTCTGGCTGGCCACGGCGCTGCTCCGCGTGGTGCTGACCGGCCTGATCGATTCGATCGGCTTGGGTGCCGTCAATCGCGTGCTGGGTGCCGTGTTCGGGCTCGCGCGCGGCGGCGTTCTGGTGACGGTCATGGTTTTGCTGGGCGGTCTGACCGATATGCCCAAGCAGCCGATGTGGCGCAACGCCCTGTTCGCCGCGCCATTCGAGGCCGCCGCGTTGTCCTTGCGGCCTTGGCTTCCGCCCAAGATGTCGGAGCATCTGAACTTCTCGGGGCGGCGAAGCGAAACGTTGCGGCATGGCCCGGCGCAGGAGTCGCCGGATCGTGCTTTATATTCTTAAGTTCTGTTGGTAGTTGGGAAAACTTGAAATGTGTGGAATTCTAGGCGTGGTCGGGCAGACTCCCGTCAATCAGCTGTTGTACGACGGCCTGCAACTGCTGCAACACCGGGGTCAGGATGCTGCCGGCATCGTGACGGCCAACGGGAAGTCTTTTCACATGCACAAAGGCAGTGGCATGGTGAGAGACGTGTTCCGTACCCGCAACATGCGCTCGCTGCTGGGTAACGCCGGTATCGGCCACGTACGCTACCCGACTGCCGGTTCGGCGTCGAACCTGGCCGAAGCGCAGCCTTTCTACGTCAATTCGCCGTTCGGCGTGGTGCTCGCGCACAACGGCAACCTGACCAATACCGACGAGCTCAAGGCGGACATGTACCGCTATGACTTGCGTCATATCAACACCAACTCCGATTCCGAAGTGCTGCTCAACGTGTTCGCCCACGAACTGGCGCAGCGCGTCGAGGGCTACGAGCTGTCGGTCGACGCGGTGTTCGAGGCGGTCGAGGCGGTGCACCGCCGCGTGCGCGGCGCCTATGCCGTGGTCGCGATGATCGCCGGGTACGGCTTGGTTGCGTTCCGTGACCCCAACGGCATCCGTCCGCTGGTGATCGGCAGCAACGACAGCAACGGCAAGACCGAGTACATGTTCGCTTCGGAGTCGGTGGCACTGGATTGCTCCGGCTTCAAGGTGCTGCGTGACGTCGAGCCGGGCGAGTGCGTGTTCGTCAGTTTCGATGGCGACTTCCACGCCCAGCCGAGCAAGGGTCCGACCCGCCATGCGCCATGTCTGTTCGAATTTGTCTACTTTGCCCGCCCCGACTCGGTGATCGATGGCGCCTCGGTGTACCAGGCGCGTACCGTGATGGGGGAAACGTTGGCCGAAAAGATTCGCCGCGTGCTGCCGCAGCTGGATATCGACGTGGTGATGCCGATTCCCGATACCAGCCGCCCCAGCGCCCTGCAGCTGGCCAACCACCTGGGCCTGCCGTACCGCGAGGGCTTCATCAAGAACCGCTACATCGGCCGTACCTTCATCATGCCGGGCCAGGCGGTGCGTAAGAAGTCGGTGCGCCAGAAGCTCAACCCCGTGGCGTGCGAGTTCAAGGACCGTAACGTGCTGTTGGTCGATGACTCGATCGTGCGCGGCACCACCTCCAAGGAAATCGTGCAGATGGCACGCGACGCCGGCGCCAAGAAGGTCTATTTCGCCTCGGCGGCTCCGGCGGTGCGCTTCCCCAACGTCTACGGCATCGACATGCCGACCCGTGCCGAGCTGTTGGCCACCGGGCGCACCGAGGAAGAGATCGCCGCCGAGATCGGTGCCGATGCAGTGATCTATCAGGATTTGGATGCCCTGAAGGAAGCCGTGCACAGTGTCAACCGCGAACTGCGCGACTTCGAGACCTCATGCTTCAACGGTGAGTACATCACCGGGGACATCACCGAGGCCTATCTCGACGCCATCGAGAGCGCGCGGGGTGACGGCAAGGGGCAGAAGGAAGAGGTCGAAGGCGCGCAGCCGGTCGATCTCAACCTGAACGTCGCCGAGCAGAACTTGATTTGACCATGCGCCCCGTGGGGGCGCATTTTTCTTCCCGCATCCGGAGCCTGCCGCGCCTCTCCCGGGTCGCTGCCGCGGCCTCGTCAGGGGCGTGCCGGGCTCCGGGTGCATTAACCGGCGGTGGAATGTTATGACTGAAAAGAACAACCTCCTTTCTCTGCATCCGGAGACCCTGGCCATCCGGGCCGGACTGGAAGCCAGCCAATTCCATGAGCACAGTCAGGGGCTTTACCTGACCTCCAGCTTTACCTTCGACACTGCCGAGGAAGGCGCGGCGATGTTCATCGGGCAAAAGCCCGGCTACACCTATTCCCGCTTCACCAACCCGACGGTAAATGCATTCCAGGAGCGCCTGGCGGCACTGGAAGGCGCCGAGCGGGCCATTGCCACCGCGAGCGGTATGGCCGCGATCCAGGCATGCATGATGTCCCTGTTGAAGGCGGGCGACCACATCGTCGCCTCGCAGAGCCTGTTCGGCTCCACCATCAACCTGTTCTCCGGCACCCTGTCCAAGTTCGGTATCGAAACCACCTTTGTCGATGCTGGCGATCTGCAGGCCTGGCGTGCCGCGGTCAAACCGACTACCCGGCTATTTTTCCTGGAAACGCCGTCCAACCCGCTCACCGATGTGGCCGACATTGTCGCCATCGCCGACATTGCCCATGAAGCCGATGCTCTGCTGGTGGTCGATAACTGCTTCTGTTCGCCCGCCCTGCAGCAGCCGCTGAAGCTGGGGGCCGACCTGGTGGTGCATTCGGCCACCAAGTACCTCGACGGCCACGGCCGGGTGCTGGGCGGGGCCGTGGTGGGGTCGAGCGCCCTGATCGAGCCGATCTACCTGCACGTGCGCACCGCCGGGCCTTCGCTGGCCCCATTCAATGCCTGGGTGCTGTTGTCCGGCATGGAGACACTGTTCATCCGTATGGAAAAGCAATGTGCCTCCGCGCTTGAACTGGCACGCTGGCTGGAGGCGCATCCGGCCATCGAGCGGGTATTCTACCCGGGGCTCGCCAGCCATCCCCAGCACGCGCTGGCGATGCGTCAGCAAAAACTGGGGGGTGCGGTCGTCTCCTTCGTGGTGAAGGGCGGGCGCGAGGCGGCGTGGAAGCTGGTGGACGGGGTCGAGGTCATTTCCCGCACCGCCAACCTGGGCGACGTGAAGAGCACCATCACCCATCCAGCCTCGACGACGCATGCCCGCATCACCCAGGAGGCGCGGGAAAAAGCCGGCATCGTCGAAGGTCTGCTGCGTGTGGCCGTGGGCCTCGAGCATGTCGACGATCTGAAAAACGACATCGCACGCGGTCTCTGTTAGTATTTATATGTTTGTTTGAAACGGCAGGCTACTATCAAGGTAGCCTGCCATTTTTTTGTGCGGGAGGTGGCAGGAATCTGATCGGGCGATGATTTTCTTGACACTAATCGATTTGAAACTTAAGTTTGAAACGCTTGTTCGAGAGCTATTATGGGCAATGCAAGTCAATCCGTAAAAACAAAGAAAGCACCAGAGATCATGGAAGCGAGCAAACCCGATACCGCAACGCGCATTCAGGATGTCGCCGAGCGCCTGTTCGTCGAGCACGGTTTCGAGGCCACCTCGCTTCGCATGATCACGCAGCAGGCCGAAGTCAATCTGGCCGCGGTGAACTACCATTTCGGTTCCAAGGATGCTCTGTTCGAGTCCGTGTTCATGCGCCGGCTTGCCCCGCTGATTTCGGGTTGCCTGGCTGAACTGGACGAGCTGGAGCAGCAGGGCGGGAAGCTGGAAGTCGAAGACCTGGTCAAGACATTCATTCGACCCTGTCTTGCCTTGTCCAAGGACCCGTCCCGCGGCGGGGCGCTGTTTGTCCGCCTGCTATCGCGTACCCTGGTGGAAAACCACCGTCAGCTGCGTGAAGTCATCTCCCAGCAATACAGTGTGTTTGTCCAGCGTTACTCGGTGGCTTTCCAGAAGGCGCTGCCGGAACTGGGGACGGAGGAACTGGCCTGGAGGATGCACTTTGCCTTCAGCGTCATGTTCAATGCCTTTGCCGGTAACGATGTACTGAAGATTTTCGTGCGCAGCCAGGTGGTTTCTGCCCGGGACCCGGACATGATCGTCAAGCATCTGGTGCCGTTTGTCGTTGCCGGGTTGACTTCGCCTGCCTGAGGGGCGATCCAGTTCCGTTTTTAGCCGCCGGGGTGACGGTAAGCCGCACCAAGGCTGGCCGTGAGGGGCTTGGGCGCGGGGCTGGGTCGGGAAGGGTCAACACGAGGTAACACCATAATGATATCTGCCGTCCTTGTTGTCGCGCTGGTCGGGGGGCTGGCGTATTTTCGCGCTCCGGTTCTGGCCTGGACCATCGGCCTGGCCGGCTGGCTGCTGGTCTCCCAGTTCGCCCTCAACGTCCCGGTTCCCGCCGCGCTCTGGATCGTGTTTACCATCCTGGCGCTGGTGCTGAATGTCACGCCATTGCGGCGGGCCTTGCTCACCGGGCCGCTATTTCGGCTTTTCAAGAAGATTACCCCGGCAATGTCGCAGACCGAGCAGGAAGCGATCAATGCCGGCACGGTGTGGTGGGATCGCGACCTGTTCTCCGGCAAGCCGAACTGGCAACGGCTGTTGTCTTATCCGGAGCCCCGGCTGACGCCCGAGGAGCAGGCATTTCTCGATGGCCCGACCGAGGCGCTGTGCCGCATGGTCGACGACTGGCAGGTCACCCACGAGCTCAAGGATCTGCCCCCGGCGGTGTGGCAGTTCATCAAGGACAACGGCTTCCTGGGCATGATCATCAAGAAGCAGTACGGCGGGCTTGAATTCTCCAATTACGCCCACGCCAAGGTGGTGACCAAGATCGCCACACGCGGCGGTACGGCGGCAGTCACGGTGATGGTGCCCAACTCGCTGGGGCCAGGGGAGTTGCTGCAGCATTACGGCACCGCAGAGCAAAAAGACTACTACCTGCCGCGTCTGGCCCAGGGGCTAGAGATTCCGTGCTTTGCCCTGACCAGCCCGCATGCCGGCTCCGACGCCGGCAGTATCCCGGACTACGGCGTGGTGTGCCGAGGTTCTTATACCGACCCGCGTAGCGGCGAGCTTCATGGCAACGTGCTGGGCATCCGTGTGAGCTGGGAGAAGCGTTGGATCACGCTGGCACCGGTGGCGACCATCCTCGGCCTGGCCTTCAAGCTGTACGATACGGACCGGCTGTTGGGCGACAAGGTTGAGATCGGCATCACCTGTGCCCTGGTGCCGACGACGCACCAAGGGGTGATGATCGGACGCCGCCATTGGCCGGGCGGCACCGCCTTCATGAACGGGCCGACCTGGGGCAAGGACGTGTTCATTCCGCTGGAGTGGGTCATTGGTGGCCGAGACTACGCGGGCCAAGGCTGGCGCATGCTGGTGGAGTGCCTGTCGGTGGGGCGGTGCATCTCCCTGCCGGCCATGTCGGTCGCCTCGGGCAAGTTCGCCACCTACGTCACCGGTGCCTACGCCCGTATTCGGGATCAGTTTGGCCTGCCGATCGGCAAGTTCGAAGGGGTGGACGAGGCGATGGCACGCATCGCCGGCTACACCTACCAGATGGAAGCGTCGCAGGACCTGGCGCTGACCGGCCTCGATATGGGCGAGAAGCCCTCGGTGCTGTCGGCGGTGCTGAAGTACCACAACACCGAGCGCATGCGCAAAACCCTGAACGACGCGATGGACGTGCATGGCGGCAAGGCCGTGGTGCTGGGGCCGCGCAATTATCTGGCGCAAGTCTATCAGTCGATCCCGATCGCCATCACGGTGGAAGGGGCCAATATACTGACCCGCTCGATGATCATCTATGGCCAGGGCGCCATCCGCTGCCATCCGTTCGTCTTGCGCGAGATGCGCGCGGCCATGGAAGGGGATGGCCGGGAGTTCGATCTGGCCATCACCGGGCATGTCAATTTCGTCATCAGCAACGTGGTGCGTTCCTTCTGGCTGGGCTTGACCGGCAGCCGCCTGGCGATGTCGCCCAAAGCGGGTGCGACGGCACGCTATTATCGGCAGCTGACCCGTTTCTCCACGGCCTTCGCCCTGCTGTCGGACATGGCCATGTTCAGTCTTGGCGGCACGCTCAAATTCCGTGAGAAACTGTCGGCTCGACTCGGCGACATGTTGTCTAACCTGTATATCGCCTCGGCCTGTCTGAAGCGCTTCGAGCGTGACGGGGCGCCGCAGGAGGACTTGCCGGTGCTGCAATGGGCGGTGGAAAACGCGATCTACGAGTTGCAGCAGGCGATGGACGGTTTCCTGGCCAACCTGCCGAATCGGGCGTTGTCGTTCGTGTTGCGCCGGGTGATCTTCCCGTGGGGGCTGACGCTCAAGCCGGCTGGCGACAAGATCGGCACCCGGGTGGCGCGTGCCATGATGGAGGAGGGCGGAACCCGCGCCCGGCTGACGCATGGCATGTACGTACCGCAGGACGAGCGCGATGCGGTCGGGGTGCTCGCCCCGGCGTTACAAGCAATCGTCGAGACCGAGCCTATCGAGCAACGGCTGCGGAAGTGGGCCCGCGAGGGCCGGTTTGCCACGATTACGGCACGCGAGAGGTTGGCCGAAGCGCGGCATGCCGGCTTGCTCACCCAGGCCGAGTTCGATGCGGTCACGCGCGCGCGCAAGCTCAAGCGGGACGTCATCATGGTCGACGACTTCGACAGTTCGCTGACCCAGCATGACGAGGCCTTGCTCGAGCGCCTGATTTTCTGATCATCCAGGACCGGTTCCGCTTGTGGGGCCGGTTCGTCCGGGAACGAGCTTTCTTCCGAAGCGACATTTCCCGGAGCGACCCTGTGTTGGAGTACAACCCTATGAATACATCGCAAGCCCGCATCCCGACCCTGCGCGTCAGGGCCCTGCCATCCAGTACCAATGCCTACGGGCAGGTTCAGGCCGGGTGGTTGATGGGGCAGATCGACATGGCGGGCAGCATGGTCGCCGAACGCTTGTCGAAAGGGCCGGTGACCACGGTTGCGGTCAATGCCTTCCAGTTTGCCGCCCCGATTCAGGTCGGGGATACCGTCAGCCTGTACGTGGACACCTTGCGTGTCGGACAGAAATCGCTGACGTTCAAGATTTGCGTGCTGGCCGAGCGCTTGCAGGGTGAAGAGGTGCTGGTGACGGAAGTGATCGTCACGTTTGTTGCCATCGATAGCAACGGCAAGTCGCGCCTGCTGTCCAAAGCCGACTGACTTTTTAGCGTATCCATTAACGGAGAGGCCTACTGTTGCCATTATGTTGAATCAAACGTTCGTTTCGAACAAACGATCGTAAATTTCTGGACAAGCCAAGGGGCCCTCAATAGTATCGACGAGGCGTAGGCACCACATGAGTGCATCTCGCCACGAGGCGTCTAGCCAAATAAAAGATACAAGGAGAGGGATAACATGAAACTCAAGAGTCTCAGCTTGTCCGTGATGGTGGGACTGGCGTTCGGCCTGCCGGTTCCTGCTGCCATGGCTTCGGGCTATCACTTTGGCTCGCAAAGCGTTTCGGCGCAGGGGACATCTCACGCCAACAGCGCCGAAGCCGCGGATGCCTCGGTATTGTTCTACAACCCGGCGGGCATGTCCTTGCTCGACGGGACCCAGTTTGCCGGCGGTCTGACCTTCGTCATTCCGGACTCGTCCTATACCGATCACGGTTCCACCAACTACCTTGGCCAATCGACCGGTAGCGGCAATGGCGGCACCTACGCGCCGGATTTGGTGGTGGCGCCATCGTTTTATCTGACCCACCAGCTCAACGACCGGGTGCACATCGGTCTGGGGATATTCGTGCCGTATGGCGCCAAGCTGGATTACGGCAGCAATTGGGCCGGGCGCTACAGCCTGGAAAAGATTGATATGAAAACGATCAATATCAATCCGTCCATTTCCTTCAAGCTGGACGATCGCCAATCCCTCGGCTTCGGCGTGTCGGCGCAGTACATGGATGCCGAACTGGTGCAGGGGGCGGACGCCAAGACGGGGGTCGCCTTGTTGGCAGCCAAGCGTCTGGGCCTGTCGCCGACGAGTCCGCTTGTTCAGGGGGCCTTGGCGAGCTATGGCATCAGTGGCGACGGCACCGGCACGGTCAACGGGGACGATTGGGGCTTCGGTTGGAACGTCGGTTATATGTTCAAGCTGGATGACCGTACCCGCTTCGGTTTGGCCTACCGTTCCAAGGTGAACCACACCCTCAAGGGAACATGGGACTGGGACTTCTCCAATGTAACGGGCGCGGTTCCCAATGCCATCCTCACCGGTTTGCCCGTCCCGGGCTCCACGTCTGTTGCAACGTTGGCCGGCATGGAACACCCCGACTCCAACGCCACCGTCAAAGTGGTGACTCCCGAGTCTGCTTCGGCCAACTTCTTTCACGAGCTGAACGACAAGATCGACGTGATGGGCGATCTCACCTGGACTCGCCACTCGCGCCTGAACGAGATCCGAATCCAGCAGAGCACCGTCAACGGCGTGTCGCAGGGTGACCTGGTGATCAACCAGCAATGGAAGAACACCTACAAGCTGTCGCTGGGGATGAACTATCACTACAGTGACAACTTGCTGCTGCGCACCGGCGTCGCCTACGACCAGTCCCCGGTGAAGAACGACAACCTGCGTCACCCGGCGTTGCCGGACAGCGACCGCTACTGGTTCTCGGTGGGCGCCAACTACAAACTCAACAAGCAGTCCTCGGTGGACCTGGCGTACAGCTACGTCTACTTCAAGGATGGCAACATGAACTATACCGACAGCTGCAATCCGGCTGGCGGTGCGTCCTGCACCGGCAACGGCGAAACCACCAAGGGCGAATACAAGACCAACCTGCAGATCGTCGGCGTGCAGTACAACTACCACTTCTAAACGCCTCACGCGTTAGAAGGGTGAAAGCAAGAGCCGGGCCTTGCCCCGGCTGCATCAAGGCAAGGCAGGTATGAGGGGCCTGCCTCATGACCCTGTTTCAACCAACGAGGAAACCCATGTCTCACACCAAATTCATTGTGCGCAAGGTGGCCGTGCTCGGCGCCGGCGTCATGGGCGCGCAGATTGCCGCCCACTTGGTCAATGCCAAGGTGCCGACGGTCCTGTTCGACCTGCCGGCCAAGGAGGGGGACAAAAATGCCATTGCCCTCAAGGCCATTGACGGGTTGAAGAAGCTCAAGCCGTCGCCGCTGGCTGCGGCGGAACTGGCGCAGTACATCCAGCCAGCCAACTATGACGACGATCTGTCCTTGTTGAAAGACTGCGATCTGGTGATCGAAGCCATTGCCGAACGCATGGACTGGAAGGGTGATCTGTACCGCAAGGTAGCGCCGCACCTGGGGGCGCATACCATCTTCGCCACTAACACCTCCGGCTTGTCGATCAATGCCCTGGCAGCAAGTTGTCCGGAAGAAGTGCGCGCGCGCTTCTGCGGCGTGCATTTCTTCAACCCGCCGCGCTACATGCACCTGGTCGAAATCATCCCGTGCCTGGGTTCGGATGCGGCCATGCTCGACAATCTCGAGCGCTTCCTCGTCACCACGCTGGGCAAGGGGGTGGTGCGGGCCAAGGATACGCCGAACTTCGTCGCCAACCGCATCGGCGTGTTCTCGATGCTGGCCACCATCGCCAATGCCGAGAAATTCGGCATCCGCTTCGACGTGGTGGACGACCTGACCGGTCCGCGCCTGGGACGGCCGAAATCGGCCACGTTCCGCACCGCCGACGTGGTCGGTCTGGATACCTTTGCCCACGTGGTGAAGACCATGCAGGACACCCTGCCCAACGACCCGTGGCACCCCTTGTTCAAAGCGCCGGAATGGCTGCAGAAGTTGATCGCTGCGGGTGCGCTGGGCGCCAAGGCCAAGGTCGGCATTTACAAGAAAGACGGCAAGAAGATGTTCGTGCTCGACCCGCTCAAGGGCGAGTACGTGGGCGCCGGCGAGAAGGGGGACGATGCCGTCAAGGACATCCTCAAGATCGCCGACCCGGCGGAGAAATTCCGCAAGCTGCGCGCCAGCAGCCATCCGCAGGCGCAGTTCCTGTGGGCCTGCTTCCGCGACGTATTCCATTACATCGGCTTCCACTTGGGCGACATCGCCAACTGCGCGCGCGACGTGGACTTTGCCATTCGCTGGGGCTTCGGCTGGAGTGTCGGCCCATTCGAGACCTGGCAGGCGGCTGGCTGGCAGCAGGTGGCGCAGTGGATCGACGAGGAGGTCAAAGCCGGCAAGGCGCTGGCTTCGGCCAACCTTCCGGCCTGGGTGCTGGAATCCGATCGCGCCGGCGTGCACTTTGCCCAAGGTTCGTATGATGCGGCCGGGGCGCGGCTGCTTGGCCGCTCGACGCTGGACGTGTACCAGCGGCAGCTGGCGCCAGCCAAGCTGCTGGGTGAGGCAACGGCACCGTTGGGTGAGACGGTGTTCGAGAACGACGGCGTGCGTGCCTTCACGACCGGCGACGGCATCCTGGTGGTGTCGTTCAAGACCAAGGCGCACACCATCGGCCCGGACGTGCTGGAAGGGCTCAACCGGGCCATCGATATCGCCGAGGCCCGTTTCAAGGGCCTGGTGCTCTGGCAGACCGAAGAGCCGTTCTCGGCCGGGGCCGATCTGCAGTCGATGCTGCCGGCGTTCATGATGGGCGATTGGGACAGCATCGACGGCATCGTCAACCGCTTCCAGGCCACTTCCATGCGCCTGCGCTACAGCCAGATTCCGACCATTGCGGCAACCCAGGGCTACGCCTTCGGCGGCGGCTGCGAGTTCGTCATGCACTGCGACCGCGTGGTGGCCGCGCTGGAGTCGTACATCGGTCTGGTCGAGGTGGGTGTCGGCCTGCTGCCGGGCGGCGGCGGTTGCAAGGAGTTTGCCCTGCGGGCCTCTCAGGAGGCCAGGGGGGATGTGCTGGCGGCGCTGAAGGATTACTTCATGGCGATTGCCACCGCCAAAGTCGCCACCAGCGCGCTCGAGGCGCAAGAGATCGGCTTCCTCCGCAAGAGCGACTGCGTGGTGTTCAACGCCTACGAACTGCTCTACGTGGCCAAGCAGCAGGCGCTGGCCTTGGCCGAAGCGGGCTACCGTCCGCCGCTCAAGATCAAGCGTTTTGCGGTGGCCGGCCGGAGCGGTGCGGCGTCGATCAAGGGGCAGCTGGTCAACATGCTGGAGGGCCACTTCATCAGCGAGCACGACTTTACCATCGCTGCGCTGATTGCCGACGTGATGACCGGCGGCGATCTCGAGGCCGGCACCGAAGTCGACGAACAATGGATTCTCGACCTGGAGCGTAAGGCCTTCATGCAGCTCTTGAAGAATTCCAAGACCCAGGATCGCATCGCCAATATGCTGACGACCGGCAAGCCGCTGCGCAACTGATCGCTTGGGAATAATCCTGCCGCGCGTGCCGATCGCCAAGCTGCGGTACTCGCTGTACCACTTGTACAGCTGCGTTCCTCACTTTGACCTCGGCCCGCTCGCGACGGATTCTTCCACAAGCTCGGACGGCAGCCAGAATACCGGCAGACTGGCAAGGTTGAGAGCTTGTCCAGTCTGCTCTCAGGAGAATTGCAAACATGGTTAAACAAGTACAGGAAGCTTACATCGTCGCGGTAACGCGCACCCCGGTCGGCAAGGCGCCGCGTGGCATGATGCGCCACGTCCGTCCGGACGACATGCTGGCTCACGTCATCACCGCCGCGCTGGCCCAGGTGCCGACGCTGGACCCGAGCCGGATTTCCGACTGCGTGGTGGGCTGCGCCTTCCCGGAGGCCGAGCAGGGCCTCAACATGGCGCGCATCGGCGTGCTGCTGGCCGGCCTGCCGGACACCGTGGGCGGCATCACCGTCAACCGTTACTGCTCGTCCGGCATCAATGCGGTGCAGATCGCGGCCGACCGTATCCGCATGGGTGAGGCCGACGTGGTGATCGCCGCCGGTGCCGAGTCGATGTCGATGGTGCCGATGATGGGCAACAAGGTGTCGCTGAACCCGGCCATTTTCGCCAAGGACGAGAACTACGCCATCGCCTACGGCATGGGGCTGACAGCCGAGAAAGTGGCGCAGCAGTGGAAGGTGTCGCGTGAGGACCAGGATGCCTTTGCGGTGGAGTCTCACCGCCGCGCCATCGCAGCGATTGACGGCGGCAAGTTCAAGAACGAAATTAGCCCGCTGGAAGTGACCTACCGTACGCCGAATCTGGAAACCGGCGAAGTGATCAGCCAGACCCGCGTGCTGGACACCGACGAAGGCCCGCGACGCGATACCTCGCCGGAAGGCCTGGCCAAGCTGAAAACGGTGTTCGACGCCAAGGGCTCGGTGACGGCGGGCAACAGCTCGCAGATGTCCGACGGTGCCGGCGCGGTGATCCTGGTATCGGAAAAGGTGCTGAAGGAGTTCAATCTCACCCCGCTCGGCCGCTACGTGACGTTCGCGGTCAAGGGCGTGCCGCCGGCCATCATGGGGATCGGCCCGAAAGAAGCCATTCCGGCGGCTTGCCGCCAGGCTGGCATCGGGCAGGAGGCGCTCAAGTGGATCGAGCTGAACGAGGCGTTCGCCGCCCAGGCGCTGGCGGTCATCCGGGATCTGGAGCTGGATACGGCGCGTGTCAACCCGCACGGCGGTGCCATCGCGTTGGGCCACCCGCTGGGGGCGACCGGTGCCATCCGGACTGCGACGCTGGTTCATGGCATGCGTGACCAGGGGCTGAAAGGCTACGGCATGGTGACGATGTGCATCGGGACCGGCATGGGCGCGGCGGGTATCCTGGAAGTGTTCTGAGCGGCATGCCCGCAAAGGAAAACGCCAGCACAAGGGGCTGGCGTTTTTTTATTGAGGGCGATGGCTATTCGAGTTTGGCCAGCGTGTCGAAGTCGATGTGGGCACACTCCTGCAACTCCTGGCTGGGGGATTTCAGCCGTATCTTGTAGGTCTTGCCCTGTGCGACCAGATGCAGTTCCCGTCCAGGTTCGGCGAGTGCCTTGGGAATCAGGAACCAGCGCTGGCTCTTGGTGGAGTTCAGCTGGGTGATGTAGAGCGCGCTGGCCGGGGTGTTGTCCGGGCTGTCGGGCTCGATCAGGGTGATGCCGGCGGGCTGGGTGCCGAGGATTTCCACACCGACCAGGGTGCCGTTCTTGTGGCGGGACAGGCGGCGAATGATGCCCAAGGCGTCCGAATGCGACAGCGAGCAGACCCGGATCAGTCGGCCCAGTGCCAGCTCGTCGACACTCTTGCCAAGGTAGGTCAGGCCCAATCCGGTGGCGCTGTAATCGGTAATGCGCCAATCGTCATTCTCGGGCGGAGCCGCGCGGTCATCGTCCTGCACCTTGGTCAGGTAGGCGATGCGTTCGAAGCCGATGTCGACCGTGGCCGATTCCAGCTTGGGCGAGCGCTCGGCCTTGCGGTGGGATTTCCCGCCATCGTCGGACCAGCGCACCGCCAGTTTTTCGCAGATCGTTGACCAGTCCTTCTGGGTGAGTCCCAGCCCGAAATTGGCCAGCGCGGAGGGCAGGCGCTGGTCCAGATCGAACATCAGGTCGGCCAGCTTTTGGGTCACCTGTTCGGTATTCCAGTAGCGGCAGTCCTTGCCGGCCATGCCGCGCAGCATGCGGCGGGGAGGCTCCGGCAAGGTCAGGTTGACGAGGAAGACGGTGCGCTTCGGCTGCGGCTGAAAATCGAGCTTCAAGGGCTGACACAGGAGATTCAGCAGCCGGTCGGTCGCGAGGATTTCCGTCTGCTGCATATTGTCGGTCTGTGCCAGGTGCATCATGCAGGCGTGTATCAATACGGTTTCGCAGCTGACTTCCCAGGGGTGGTCCTCGAACAGCCGCATCGGTGTGCGGGAAAAGTCATGCGCTTCCGCGTACTGGTAGAACCGGTAGGCCTGCTGCCACACCGTCGCCTCCGGCTTCAGGTAGCGCATGGCGCTCCAGGTGACGAGCTGCTTCTGGTAATTCAAGCCGCGCAGCGTTGCCAGGGCCAGCTCGTCGTCGAGCGAGGAGCCGTTGGATTTCTCGGCCAGGCGCACGCAGATGTGATAGGCATTGGCCAGCTCGTGCCAGTAGGCGAGGATAGTCGGGAGGTAGTTCTTGCTGCCGGGCTTCTGATCCAGGTAATCGTTACGCAGGCGGCGCTGGATGCTGTGGGCCTTTTCATCGATGTACAGCAGCGTGCGCACCCGCTCCTTCAGCGACATCTTGGCGTCGGCGCTGATCTTGGCCACTGCCTTGATGATTTCGACGGTCGCAGTGAAGTATTCGGTTTGCGGCAGATCTCTGACAAGGACTGTAGCGGAAGGCAGGATGTCGCTTTCCGGGGAGTCTTTGCTCAGCAGGGAGCTGACTAGAGATTTGAAATCGAACATGAGGGTGACGCTTTATGAAATTTGAATGCCACTGCGTGGCAAGTTTACGCTAGTTTGCATTTGTCGTGAAAGCTGTTCCAAGCAATGGTAGCGGTAAAACTACCGTTGTGGACAGCGGCCGTGGCGGTTGGGGGCCAGCGCGGCCGGGTGACAGCTCAGGGCGTCCTTCATCGTCGGGGGTGGGGGCGGCCAACGGTGCCCCATAGGGTAACACGTTGGCCGAAGGTGGCCGAGGTCAGGGCGCTTCAACCGCGGAACAGCTGCTCCAGCGCCAGGCCTGGGTCCGGCTCGCGCATGAAGGCCTCGCCGACCAGGAAGCTATGCACGCCGTGGTCGCGCATCAGTCGTACGTCTTCGGCGCTACGGATGCCGCTCTCGGTCACCGCGATGCGGTCTTTGCCGATGCGTGGCAGCAGCTTCAGGGTGTTGTCGAGGCTGACCTCGAAGGTACGCAGGTTGCGGTTGTTGACGCCGATCAGCGGGGTGGCGAGTTGCAGCGCCAGTTCCAGCTCGGCCTCGTCGTGCACTTCCACCAGTACCGCCATGCCCAGCTCCAGTGCCAGCGCTTCAAAGGCTCGCATCTCGGACAGCGACAGCGCCGCGGCAATCAGCAGGATGCAGTCGGCGGCCATCGCGCGCGCTTCGTAGATCTGGTACTCGCCGACCATGAAGTCCTTGCGCAGCACCGGCAGTGCGCAGGCGGCACGGGCAGCCTGTAGATACTCGGCACTGCCCTGGAAGTATTGGCGGTCGGTCAGCACCGACAGGCAGGCCGCGCCGTGATCGGCGTAGCTTCTGGCGATGGCGGCGGGGTCGAAGTCGGCACGGATCACGCCCTTGCTCGGGCTGGCCTTTTTGGCTTCGGCGATGACGGCAGCCTGTCCTGCCGCATGCTTGGCGCGAATCGCGGCCACAAAGTCGCGGCGATCGTCCCGGCGCGCTTCGGCGTCGGCGCGGACGTCCGCAAGGGAACGGGTTTTCAGGCAATCGGCCACTTCGATGTGCTTGGTGGCTATGATGGTCTTCAGGATGTCGGACATCGTGATGGCAATCTCTCGGTTAGGGCGTGGGACCGGCGGCGAGCTGTTGGTCGAAGTAGGCCAGTAGGCGCTTGGGCAGCCAGTCGAGCTGGCCGGGGAAGCGCCCGGTGGGAAAGCCGGCGTGCCCCCCTTCTTCCGGCTGTTCCAGCGTCACCCAGCGGCTGGTGTCCTGCGGCAGGGGCAGGGCGCTGGGAGGAAGGAAGGGGTCGTTCTTGGCGTTCAGCACCAGGGTCGGGGTTTCGATCCGGCTCAGGAAGGGCTTGCTGCTGGCGCGGTCCCAGTAATCAAAGGCATCACGGTACCCATGTATTGGTGCCGTGACAAGGTTGTCGAATTCGCGGAAGGTCTTGGCGCGGTCCAGCTTGTAGGCGTCGAAGAGGCCGGGGTGGAGGGCAAGTTGCTCGCGCGCCTTGGGCTTGAGGGTGGCCATGAACATGCGGGTGTAGATCACCTTGCCGAGGCCGTGGTCGAGCTGTGCGCTGGCAGCGGCGAGGTCCACCGGAACCGAGATGGCGGCGGCGGCGAGCGGCAGGGCGCGGCGGCCATGCTCGCCCAGGTACTTCAGCAGCATGTTGCCGCCGATCGAGACGCCGGCGGTGAGCACCACGGCGTGGCTTTCGGCCAACCTTTGCAGAATCCAGCCGATCTCGGCCGAATCGCCGGCATGGTAGGCGCGGCGCAGGGTGTTGCTGATGCCGCCGCAGCCGCGAAAGTGCGGCACGACGCCATGCCACCCGCGTGCCTGCACCTCCAGCATCAGCGCCTTCGCGTAATGGCTGTCGCTGTCGCCCTCCAGCCCATGGAACAGCACCACCAAGGGGGCGCCGCCATCACCGTCGATGCAGTCGACGGCGATCTCGCCCCCATCCGGCGTGCTCCATACTTCGCGCCGGTACGGCGGGCGCGGCAGATGGATGAATAGGGCCGGCCACACCGTCTGGGCGTGGCCACCCTTGAGCCAGAGGGGGGCCTGGTAGTGCATTACGGCACCGGTTTCTGCGCTGACTTGGGTCGGAAAGCCTTGACCACTGATTCCTGCGTCTCTACGTAAGGGCCGCCGATCAGGTCGAGGCAGTAGGGCACGGCAGCAAAAATGCCCGGTACGATGACGCTACCTTCGCTGTCCCGCAGGCCCTCGAGCGTCTCCTTGATGGCCTTGGGCTGGCCCGGCAGGTTGAGGATCAGCGACTGCTTGCGGATCACCCCCACCTGGCGCGACAGGATGGCGGTCGGCACGAACTTCAAGCTGATCTGGCGCATCTGTTCGCCAAAGCCGGGCATCACGCGGTCCGCCACCGCCAGGGTCGCTTCCGGAGTGACGTCGCGCAGTGCCGGGCCGGTGCCGCCAGTAGTCAGGACCAGCTGGCAGCCTTCGTCGTCGACCAGTGCGCGCAGTGTGGCTTCGATCTCCGGCTGCTCATCCGGAATCAGCCGGGTCAGCGTAGTGAACGGGCTGCTCAGGGCGCTGGCGAACCACTCCTGCAGTGCCGGAATCCCCTTGTCCTCGTACACGCCCTGGCTGGCGCGGTCGGAGATGGAAACCAGGCCGATTTTCAGTGTCATTCTTCGTGTTCCTCGGTTTGCTGCCCGGTCGGCTTGCCCGGTTCCGGGATGATTTCCTTGAGCGCCTGGAACAGCAGCCGGAAGGATTTCGGCGGCTTGTTGTCCTGTTGTTCCTTGCGTGCGTTGCGGATCAGCGTGCGCAAGTACTGGGCGTCACTTTCAGGATAGTCCGCAATAAAGCTGGCGAGCATCTTGTCATCGCTCATCAGGCGTTCGCGCCAGCGCTCCAGGAGGTGCAGCCAGCCGGTATGTTCGGCCGATTCGCCGCGGATCACCGCCAGTTGCTGGCGGATCGGTTCGGGATCGATATCGCGCATCAGCTTGCCGATGTATTGCTCCTGGCGGTTGCGTGCGCCGTGGGAGGAGATGCGCTTGTATTCGCGAATGGCTTCCACCAGGTTTTCCGGCAGGGCCATCTGCTTGAGGCGGTCGTTGGAGAGTTGCAGCAATTCCTCGCCCAACTCCTGCAGGGCGATCATTTCTTTCTTGCGGCGGGTTTTGCTGAATTCCTGATCCGCACTATCGTTCAAGTAATCGGTCATCGTTGTCGAGCTCTTCATATTTCAAGGCTGGTATGATACCGGAAAAGCCTAGACCGGCGGTTCTTGATCCGGCCGTCCGATAACAGTGAAAGAGTCTATGTCTGATACCACTTTCAGCTATACCCGCAGTCACCTCGAAAGCCTTGCCGCACAGGTGCTGGAACTGGCGCGCCAGCAGGGCGCAACCGCCTGCGAGGTGGACATTTCCGAAGGCACGGGGCAATCGGTGAGCGTCCGCCTCGGCGAGGTGGAAACCATCGAATACAACCAGGACAAGGGTGTCGATGTCACGGTGTATTTCGGCCAGAAAAAGGGCCACGCCAGCACCTCCGATTTCACCGCCACGGCCCTGGCCGATACGGTCGGCGCTGCCGTCAACATCGCCCGTTTCACCGCCGAGGACGATTGTGCCGGCTTGGCCGAGCCGTCCTTGCTCGCCACCGATTTCCCCGATCTGGCGCTGTACCATCCGTGGGCCTTGCCGGTGGCCGAGGCGATCGAACTCGCGCGCGAGTGCGAGCAGGCGGCGCGGGCCGTGGATAGCCGCATTAGCAATTCGGAAGGCGCCACGGTCTCCACCCAGCAAAGCCAGTTCATCTATGCCAACAGCCATGGCTTTGTCGGAGGCTTCCCGTCGTCGCGCCACAGCCTGTCGGCGGCGGTGGTCGCGAGCGAAGGCGAGTCGATGCAGCGCGACTATTGGTACAGTGCCGCTCGCCACCGCGAGGATCTGGAGAGCGCGATGCAGGTCGGCGCCCGCGCCGGCGAACGCACGGTACGCCGCCTCAATGCCCGCCGTATCACGACGGGCCAGTATCCGGTGCTGTTCGAGGCGCCGGTGGCGGCGTCGCTGATCGGCCATCTGGTGTCCGCCATCAGTGGCGGTGCGCTCTATCGCAAATCGAGCTTCCTGCTCGACAGCCTCGGCAAACCGGTGTGCTCGCCTTGCGTGGTGATCGATGAAGATCCCTTCCTGCTGCGTGGCTTCGGCAGCAGCCCCTTCGACAGCGAGGGAGTGGAAACCTGCGCCCGCCGGCTGGTGGACAACGGCGTACTGAAGGGCTACATGCTCAGCAGCTATTCGGCGCGCAAGCTCGGCATGGAAACCACCGGTAATGCCGGCGGGCCGCACAATCTCATCGTGCATTCCACCGGCGACAGCTTCGACGATTTGCTGAGCAAGATGGGAACCGGGCTGCTGGTCACCGAATTGCTCGGTCACGGCGTGAATACGCTGACCGGCGATTACTCGCGGGGCGCCGCGGGCTTTTGGGTGGAGAACGGCGTTATTGCCCATGCCGTGGAGGAGATCACCATCGCCGGCAATCTGCGCGACATGCTCCGGCAGGTGGTGGGCATCGGCGACGACGTGCTGGTGCGCGGGGCCAAGCACGTGGGCTCCATCCTGATCGAGTCGATGATGGTGGCAGGCCAGGGGGCATGACGCCGGCCGAGTGGCAGGCCGCTTGCGAAGGGTTGGCCGAAGCCGATCCGGTCATGGCCGGGCTGATCGCGCGCTTTCCCGGCTCACGGCTGGTGACGCGCGGACAACCCTTCGAAACCCTGCTGCGGGCCATTGTCGGCCAGCAGATTTCGCTGAAGGCCGCCGACGCCATCTGGAGCCGGCTGTCGGCAATGGTCCGCTGCGACAGCCCGGACAGCATCCTGGCCGCGTCGGTCGATGGCCTGCGACAAGCCGGCCTGTCGGCGCGCAAGGCCGACTACGTGCAGGATCTGGCTCGGCATTTTGCTGATGGCCGTATCGACCCGCAGTCGTTCCCGGCGCTCGGCGACGAGGACATCATCCGGGAGCTGGTTGCCGTACGCGGCATCGGCCGCTGGACGGCGGAAATGTTCCTGATCTTCCATCTGGCGCGGCCCGATGTCTGGGCTATCGACGACATCGGCCTGCAGCGTGCGGTGTCCGGGTTGTACCTGGACGGGCTTCGGCCAACCCCCGCCGCTCTGCGCGAGCTGGGCGAGCGCTGGCGGCCATGGCGCAGCGTGGCCAGCTGGTACTTGTGGCGTCACGTCGAGCCGCTGGAAGTGGTGTATTGACGACTCCGGGATGGATGGTGAAGGCGAGACTCCTTATTTGAAGCATCCTGAAGAGGTGCCACCATGTCGGGCAAACCCACTGTAGCGCTGATCCTGTCGGGAGGCGGGGCACGCGCTGCCTATCAGGCCGGAGCCATGCTGGCCCTGTCCAAGCTGCTGCCGGATCCTTCCCGCAATCCTTTTCCGATTATTTCCGGCACGTCCGCCGGTGCCGTGAATGCCGTGGCCATGGCTGCCGGCGCCACCGATTTCCGTCGTGCCGCAGGCTACCTGGCGCAGGTCTGGAAGCAGGTGCACATCGAGTACATCTACGACCCGAGTCTGGCCTACTTCCTCAAAACCTTCCTGCATTTTGGCGTCTCGGTGTTGAGCGGCGGGCGTATCTGGACCAATCCGCGCAGTTTTCTCGACAACTCCGCGCTGCGCGAACTGCTCTCCAGCGTCATGCAATTCGAAGGGATCGAGCAATCCATCCGTGCCGGTGCGTTGCGTGCGGTGGCGCTGACCGCTTCCTGCTACAGCTCGGGCATGTCGGAAACCTTTTTCCAGGGGGACGACAGCATCCAGCCCTGGTCGCGCTACCGGCGCGCCGGCGTGCGTGAGATGCTCGGCGTCGATCACCTGATGGCCACCTCGGCTATCCCCCTGATCTTTCCCTCGGCCCAGGTCGGCAATCGTTACTACTGCGATGGCGCCGTCAGGCAGATGGCGCCGTTGTCACCCGCCTTGCACATGGGGGCCGAGAAGCTGTTTATCGTCGGGGTCGGGGGCCGCGACGTCGCTCAAGCCGAACGTCGGCAGGGTGGAGGAGGGGCCGCTCCGTCGCCGGCACAGATTTTCGGGCATCTGCTGGATAGTGTCTTTCTCGATAGCTTGTCATCCGATATGGAGCGTCTGCTCCGTATCAACCATACCGTTTCCCTGTTGCAGGCCTATCCCGAACTGGCCGAGCAGACCCCGCTGCGCCGGGTCGAGGCGTTTGTGCTGAACCCCAGTCGCTCTCTGGAGGAAATTGCCTATCGTCATAGCGGGCGATTCCCCCGGGTGATGCGTTTCGTCATGCAGGGGGCGGGGGCCACGCGCAAGCGCGGTAGCGTGCTGGCCAGCTATTTGTTGTTCGAACCCGAGTATTGCCGTGAACTGATCGCCTTGGGCTACAAGGACGTGCTCAATCAAAAGCAGGCGATCGGTGAATTTCTGGAACTTTGACCAGGTCGACAGTTCCGATAGCGTTTGTGTTTCTTTTTATGTAAAGGGTATGGAATGGGACTGAATAGTCGCCGAAGCATTTTTCTTCTGATCGCGCTGGCTTGCGCCGCGGCCATCGGTTTTGCCTTGTACGCTCAGCATGTCTGGGGGCTGCAGCCATGTCCGCTCTGTATCTTCCAGCGTGTCGGCGTGATGGCCGTGGGCGCCATTGCCCTGCTGGCGGCAATCCATAACCCAGGCCAGCTCGGTGGGCGGCTCTGGGCTGGCCTCGCGGCCATCGCGGCGCTGGGTGGGGGGGCTGTATCGGTGCGCCACGTCTGGCTGCAACACCTGCCGCCGGACCAGGTCCCGTCCTGCGGTCCCGGCCTGGATTACATGCTGGAAACCATGCCGATGAGCAATGTGCTGTCCAAGGTGCTCAAGGGCAGTGGCGAGTGTGCCTCGATCGACTGGACTTTCCTCGGCATGTCGATGCCGTTCTGGACCGGAGTGTTCTTTGCACTGGTTCTGGTATTGTTGGCGAAGGCTTTCTTTACCAAGAAGTAAGCCTCGGAGGGGCAGGGCGATCGGTTTGATCGCCCTGCCAGAGGTTGAAAGTGCCTGGAAAACAAAAAAAGCAGCCCGAAGGCTGCTTTTTCTATTGTTGGCGGAGTGGACGGGACTCGAACCCGCGACCCCCGGCGTGACAGGCCGGTATTCTAACCAACTGAACTACCACTCCAGCAAACTGGTGGGCGTTGACGGAGTCGAACCGCCGACATTCTGCTTGTAAGGCAGACGCTCTACCAACTGAGCTAAACGCCCGAATTCTGGGTACTGCTTGTATTGTTGGCGGAGTGGACGGGACTCGAACCCGCGACCCCCGGCGTGACAGGCCGGTATTCTAACCAACTGAACTACCACTCCAGCAAACTGGTGGGCGGTACTGGACTCGAACCAGCGACCCCTGCCGTGTGAAGGCAGTGCTCTACCAACTGAGACTAACCGCCCGAATTGGGATACTGCTTGTATTGTTGGCGGAGTGGACGGGACTCGAACCCGCGACCCCCGGCGTGACAGGCCGGTATTCTAACCAACTGAACTACCACTCCACACAAACTTGGTGGGCGTTGACGGAGTCGAACCGCCGACATTCTGCTTGTAAGGCAGACGCTCTACCAACTGAGCTAAACGCCCGAATTCTGGGTACTGCTTGTATTGTTGGCGGAGTGGACGGGACTCGAACCCGCGACCCCCGGCGTGACAGGCCGGTATTCTAACCAACTGAACTACCACTCCAGCAAACTGGTGGGCGTTGACGGAGTCGAACCGCCGACATTCTGCTTGTAAGGCAGACGCTCTACCAACTGAGCTAAACGCCCGAATTCTGGGTACTGCTTGTATTGTTGGCGGAGTGGACGGGACTCGAACCCGCGACCCCCGGCGTGACAGGCCGGTATTCTAACCAACTGAACTACCACTCCAGCAAACTGGTGGGCGGTACTGGACTCGAACCAGCGACCCCTGCCGTGTGAAGGCAGTGCTCTACCAACTGAGACTAACCGCCCGAATTGGGATACTGCTTGTATTGTTGGCGGAGTGGACGGGACTCGAACCCGCGACCCCCGGCGTGACAGGCCGGTATTCTAACCAACTGAACTACCACTCCACACAAACTTGGTGGGCGTTGACGGAGTCGAACCGCCGACATTCTGCTTGTAAGGCAGACGCTCTACCAACTGAGCTAAACGCCCCCTCTCGCTGTATTTGCTTGGCTCAACAGCGAGGAGGCGAATTAAAGCACAGTGGTTTCTGTCATGCAAGAGGGGTGGGTGAAATTTTCACGTCCTTGTTTAAAACGTCCCGCAGCATTCTTCATGCTCAAGGCATTTTGTCTGACAGGGGCGTGACGCACTCTTTGCACCTCATGTATTATCTGCCGATTCGCTTTATCGGACGGTTATAGTAATGAAGCAGACCTTTCTCGATTTTGAGCAGCCGATTGCCGAGCTGGAAAACAAAATTGAAGAACTGCGCTTTGTCCAGGACGATTCCGTTCTGGACATTTCCGAAGAGATTTCGCGCTTGCAGAAAAAGAGCCAGGAGCTGACCAAGACGCTCTACGGCAAACTGACTCCGTGGCAGATTTCTCAGGTGGCACGCCACCCGCAGCGCCCCTACACCCTAGACTACATCAAGGCGCTGTTTGCGGACTTCGACGAGTTGCATGGCGATCGTTCCTTTGCCGACGATCCCGCCATCGTTGGTGGCATCGCGCGCTTCAATGGCCAGTCTGTCGTTGTAATCGGCCATCAGAAAGGCCGCGACACCAAGGAAAAGATCTACCGCAATTTCGGCATGCCTCGCCCGGAGGGCTATCGCAAGGCCTTGAAGTTGATGAAATTGGCCGAAAAATTCAGTCTGCCGGTGATCACCTTTGTCGATACCCCGGGTGCGTACCCCGGTATCGGCGCAGAAGAGCGTGGCCAGTCCGAAGCAATCGGGCGTAACCTGTATGAAATGGCCCGCCTGAAAGTGCCGGTGATCTGCACCGTGATCGGTGAGGGTGGCTCCGGCGGGGCCTTGGCGATTGCCGTCGGCGATTACGTCAACATGCTGCAATACTCCACCTATTCGGTCATTTCGCCGGAAGGGTGTGCTTCGATTCTGTGGAAGACGGCCGAACGCGCCTCCGATGCCGCCGAAGCGCTGGGTATTACTGCAACCCGCCTGAAGACGCTGGGCTTGGTTGATCGCGTGCTCAACGAGCCGATCGGCGGGGCACACCGCGATCACGCGCAGATGATGGGCTCGATGAAGCGTATGCTGCAAGAGCAGTTGCGTGATCTGACGGCCAAGCCGCTGGAAGAATTGCTGAAAACCCGTTTTGACCGGTTGATGAGTTATGGGCGCTTCAAGGAAGACGCTGCCTGACCTGATTGATCGCCTCATCGCACATTGGCCGGACGAATTGTCCGGCCAATGTGCTTTTGAGGTGGGGCTAAGCGGCGGCATCGATTCGGTGGTGCTGCTGGACCTGCTGGTGCGCCTGCATTCGGAGCGGGGGCTGAAGCTGTCGGCTGTGCATGTCCATCACGGGCTCAGCCCGCAGGCGGATGCCTGGGCGGAGCATTGTCGCCAGCTCTGCCTGGAGTGGGGCGTGCCATTGCGGTCGGAAGCGGTGAAGGTCGAGGTGGCCGGCGGCGAGAGTCTCGAGGCCGTGGCGCGACAGCATCGTTACAGGGTTTATGGCGAGTCTTCGGCCAACGTAGTGGTGTTGGCCCATCATCAGGACGACCAGGCCGAAACCGTGCTGCTGCAATTGCTGCGCGGCGCCGGGCCGAAGGGCGTGGCGGCGATGCCGACACTGCGCCGACATGCCGGCCGCTGGCTGTGGCGGCCCCTACTCGCCATCTCTCGTGCCGAAATCGAAGCGTATGCGCGTTGGCGTCGACTGGTTTGGGTCGAGGACGAAAGCAACGTCGACACCCGCTGGCGCCGCAATTTGCTGCGCCACGACATCCTACCTCTTGTCGAGTCCGCCATCCCCTATTATCGGCAGCATTTGCAACGTGCGGCCGTCCTGATGGCGGATGCATCAGTCGTTCTCGATGAGCAGGCTGAGCAGGATTTGCAGCGCTGCCGCGACACTGGACGTGTGCTCGTACAACCCTTGTCCAGTCTCAGCCCGCCGCGTCAGCGCAACATGCTGCAATACTGGCTGGAGCGGCTCGGTCTGGGTGTGGCGGCGCCGGAAGCGCTGGAGCAATTTCGGCATCAGGTACTGCATGCGGCTCCGGACAGAAACCCCGAGCTGCTCTTGCCTCAGGGGCGAATCTTCCGTTACCGGGGGGGGCTGTGGCCGCTTGCCGTTGCGATGGCGCCGCAAACGACCCGCCTGGCCGCGGGTGTCCTGGGCGCCAGAGTGGCTCCGCCCGGTTGGCCGGGCGAGCTTGGGTTTGTGCTTCGACCGGGAGGTCTCGATCCCCTCTGTTTGCAGGGTGGGTTCGAACTGCGGGTCAGGGTCGGGGGGGAGCGGCTTGCTCAGCAGGTTGGCCGAAAGCCAGTGAAAACCCTGCTGCAGGAAGCCGGAATCCCTCCCGCCTTGCGGGCGAAGTGGCCGTTGCTGTTTTTGCCGGATGGCCGTCTCGTGGCCATTCCTGGTGTTGCGGTCTCCGAAGGGGTCAAGCTCCGCGATGGTCCGGGGTGGTGGCCGGAATGGTGGCCGTGCTCGTTGCCCGGTTCCTGAACGGAGTGAGGCGGGTGCTGGGTGTGGCCGCGGAAGAATAAAAAAACACCCGCCAGAAGCGGGTGCTTTGCTGAAGTGCTCGACCGATGCTGTTAGTCGCGTTCACCGCTGAAGGCCAGCAGTAGCCGCAGCAGGCTGGTGAACAGGTTGTAGATGCTGATGTAGATGCCCAGTGCGGCGGAAATGTAGCTGGTTTCGCCGCCATCCACCACGTTCTTCACTTCCCACAGGATCATCAGCGAGCTGAACAGGGCAATGGCCGCCGCAATGGCGAGTGTCATGCCGGGTAGTTGCAGGAACATGTTGGCAACGATGGCGACCATCAGCACGATGGCGCCCACGGTCAGGAAATTGCCCATGCCAGACAGGTCGCGCTTGGTGGTGGTGGCAATCGCCGCCATCACGAAGAACACGGCGGCGGTCGCGCCGCCCGCCACCAGGATCAGCTGGCCGCCGTTGGCGAAGCGCAGGGCGAACTGCAGCAAGGGGCCCAGCAAAACGCCCATGAGGAAGGTAAAGCCCAACATCAGCACGACGCCGAGGCCGTTGTTGCGGTTGGCCTGGATGGCGAAGGTCAGACCGTAAAACACCGCCATGATGGCGAGCATGCCGATGATGGGGCTGCCTGCCAGGAAGGCAAAGCTCATGTTGGTGCCGATCAGGGCTCCCATCACGGTCGGGATCATCGATAGCGCCAGCAAGGCATAGGTATTGCGAAGAACCTTGTGGCGTGAGCCATCAAGCGTCAAGGTCTGATAGCCGGACTGAAGGTTCGGGTGCATGCTTCTCTCCCAGAGATCGAAAGTATTTGGTGCGAGTGGTGGGTAGACTTATCCACCTGCCATTAAGTTTCCGCGATGCGGCAGCCCGGCGCAAGGTGTCTTGCCCGGGTAGGGGGCTTGATGTATTCTTGCGCCTTGGCTGACCGGCCGGGAAATTACGCAAGCGCGGTCACGCACCCAATTGCGAGGGTGGCGGAATTGGTAGACGCACTGGATTTAGGTTCCAGCGCCGCAAGGCGTGAGAGTTCGAGTCTCTTCCCTCGCACCAGCAACCGACGTAACGTCGCCTTTCCCTGCATCAGGTTTAAACTCGAACACAGTTTAAGGATTGGACATGCAAGCACAGTTGGAAACGTTGAGCAACCTCGAGCGTCGCATGAACATCGCGTTGCCGATGGCTGCTATCGACGCCCAGGTGACCGAGCGACTCAAGAGCATGGCGCGCAAAGCCAAGATCCAGGGCTTCCGCCCGGGCAAGGCACCGCTCAAGATCGTCGAAATGAATTACGGCGCTCAAGTGCGCGAAGAAGTGCTGGGTGAGCAGGTTCAGCAAGGTTTCTACAAGGCAGTCAGCGAGCAGAAGCTGCGCGTTGCCGGCTATCCGCGTTTCGAGCCGGTTGCCAATGAAGGCGACAAGGACAGCTTCAAGTTCGCCGCTTCTTTCGAAGTATACCCGGAAGTCAAGGTGGGCGAACTGGCTGGCAAGGAAGTCGAGAAGCCGGCTGTCGTCGTGACCGAGGCCGAAATCGATAAAACGATCGATATCCTGCGCAAGCAGCGTACCCGTTACGAACGCGTCGAGCGCGAAGCCGCCACGGGCGATCGCGTCATCATCGACTTCAAGGGTAGCATCGACGGCGTGCTGTTCGACGGCGGTTCCGCCGAGAACTTCCCGTTCGTGCTGGGCCAGGGCCAGATGCTGGCCGACTTCGAAGCCGGCGTTACCGGCATGAAGGAAGATGAAGTCAAGAACATCACCGTCGTGTTCCCGGAAGACTACCACGGCAAGGACGTGGCCGGTAAAACCGCCGTGTTCGAGATCACCGTGAAGAACGTCGCCGCTGCCACGCTGCCGGAAGTGAACGAAGAGTTCGCCAAGCTGCTGGGCATCGCCGACGGCGACATCGAAAAGATGCGTGCCGAGATCAAGAAGAACGTCGAGCGCGAAGTGAAGCGCCGCCTGCAGGCCAGCATCAAGGAAAACGTGATGCAGGCCCTGCTCGACGTGACCGAGATCGAACTGCCGAAGGCGCTGGTGCAGCTGGAAGTCGGCCGTCTGATCGAGCAGGCTCGCCGTGACATGGAGTCGCGTGGTCTGCAGGTCAAAGACATGCCGTTCCCGCCGGAACTGTTCCAGCAGCAGGCCGAGCGCCGCGTGGCTCTGGGTCTGATCCTGGCTGAAGTCGTGGCCGAGAACAAGCTGGAAGCCAAGCCGGAACAGATCAAGGCCATGATCGAAGAATTCGCCGAAAGCTATGAGCATCCGGAAGAAGTGGTGCAGTGGTACTACGCCAGCCCGGAACGTATCGAAGGCCCGACCTCCATGGTGCTGGAAGATAACGTGGTTGAATTTGTGCTCGGCAAGGCCAATGTAGTAGAAAAAGAAATGTCGTTTGATGCCCTGATGGGTAACAACGCCTGATAACCAACTACCGGAGCGGTCGATGATTTCAATGATGGATACCCAAGCGCTGGGCCTGGTTCCCATGGTGGTCGAGCAGAGCGGTCGTGGCGAGCGCGCTTACGACATCTACTCGCGGCTCTTGAAGGAACGCATCGTGTTCCTGGTTGGGCCCGTCACGGATGAGTCGGCCAATCTGGTGGTGGCCCAGATGTTGTTCCTTGAGTCGGAAAATCCGGACAAGGATATCTATTTCTACATCAACTCGCCGGGTGGCTCGGTGTCGGCCGGCATGTCGATTTTCGACACCATGAACTTCATCAAGCCGGACGTGTCCACCCTGTGTATCGGCCAGGCTGCTAGCATGGGTGCCTTCCTGCTGTCCGCCGGTGCCAAGGGCAAGCGTTTTGCACTCCCGAACTCGCGCATCATGATTCACCAGCCGCTGGGCGGGTTCCAGGGACAGGCGTCCGACTTTGAGATTCACGCCAAGAACATCCTCTACATGAAGCGCCGCCTGAACGAGTTGCTGGCGTTGCATACCGGCCGCAGCATCGAGGAAATCGAGCGTGATACCGACCGTGACAACTTCATGTCGTCCGAAGAAGCGCTGGCTTACGGCTTGATCGACAAGATGCTGCAGTCCCGCCGGGACGCGCAGGCCTAATCGGTACGGACATTGACAATGGCTGATAAAAACAGCAACGAAAAACTGCTCTACTGCTCTTTTTGCGGCAAGAGTCAGCATGAGGTGCAGCGGCTAATTGCTGGACCTCAGGTATTCATCTGCAACGAATGTGTCGAGTTGTGCAACGACATCATTCGAGAAGAATTGGAAAAAGGCGTTGGCATCGAGGCGGCCGAGGGCGAAGGCCAGCCGTTGCCGACCCCGCAAGAAATCCGCTCCGATCTGGATCAGTACATCATCGGTCAGGATATCGCCAAGAAGACGCTATCGGTGGCGGTGTACAACCACTACAAGCGTCTCTACACCCCGACCGACAAGGACGATGTCGAGCTCGCCAAGAGCAACATCCTGCTGATCGGCCCGACCGGTTCCGGCAAGACCCTGCTGGCGCAATCGCTGGCGCGTCTGCTGGATGTGCCGTTCGTGATCGCCGATGCCACCACCCTGACCGAAGCCGGTTACGTGGGGGAGGATGTCGAGCACATCATTCAAAAGCTGCTGCAGAAGTGCGATTACGACGTGGAGAAGGCCCAGCGCGGCATTGTCTACATCGACGAGATCGACAAGATTTCGCGCAAGTCGGAAAACCCGTCGATCACGCGAGACGTATCCGGCGAAGGCGTACAGCAGGCACTGCTCAAGCTGATCGAGGGCACGGTGGCTTCTATTCCCCCGCAGGGCGGCCGCAAGCATCCGAACCAGGAGTTCATCCAGGTCGACACGACCAACATCCTGTTCATCTGCGGTGGTGCCTTCGACGGACTGGAAAAAATCATCCGCCGTCGCTCGGAAAAGGGCGGCATCGGCTTTGGCGCCGAGGTCTCCTCCAAGGACGAGAGCAAGAGCATCTCGGTGCTGTTCAAGGATGTGGAGCCGGGTGATCTGATCAAGTTTGGGCTGATTCCAGAACTGATCGGCCGTCTGCCGGTGGTTGCTACTCTCGAAGAACTTGATGAAGAAGCGCTGGTGACCATCCTGACCCAGCCGAAGAACGCTCTGGTCAAGCAGTACCAGCGTCTGTTTTCGCTGGAGGGGGTGGAGCTCGAGATTCGTCCGTCGGCCCTGCGCGTGATTGCCAAGCAGGCCTTGGTGCGTAAGACCGGTGCACGTGGCTTGCGTTCCATTCTTGAGCGTGCGCTGCTCGATACGATGTACGAGCTGCCTTCGATGGATAACGTCTCCAGGGTGGTGGTCGACGAGAAAGTGATCGAGAAGGGTGACAAGCCGTTGTTCATTTACCAGGACAAGGACGACGAGGTGCAATCGGCCTGAGCCGGTTCCGCTCCCCATGAAAACCGCCCTGTTGGGCGGTTTTTTATTTCTGGTGCGATAAAACTGTTTTAGTATGGGCGTTGATATTTCGCCGCTCATCCCCCATTTCCCTAGCATCGATTCATGTAAGCAAGGTCAGGTGATATGCCGCAATCCGCAGAACTCAGAGAAGAGACCACGCTTCCACTGTTGCCCTTGAGGGACGTTGTCGTCTTCCCCCACATGGTGATCCCGCTGTTTGTCGGGCGGGCCAAGTCCATTTCCGCCCTTGAAAATGCCATGGACGAGGGCAAGCAAATCCTCCTAGTAGCTCAGCGCTCGGCGTCCAAGGACGAGCCGGAAGCCGGCGATCTGTACGGTGTCGGGACGATTGCTACCGTCTTGCAAATGCTCAAGCTGCCCGACGGCACCGTCAAAGTGCTGGTTGAAGGCCGACAGCGCGCCATCATCCAGCAAGTGCAGGATGAAGGTGATTGTTTTGTCGGTAAGGTCACCCCATTGACCAGCGATGGAGAAGACTCCACCGAGACCGAGGCGATGCGTCGCGCGCTGTTCGCCCAGTTCGAACAGTACGTCAAGCTGAACAAGAAGATTCCCCCTGAAATCCTGACCTCGCTCGCCGGTATCGAACGAGCCGGGCGCATGGCCGACACCATCGTGGCCCACCTGCCGCTCAAGCTGGAGCAAAAGCAGGAAGTGCTGGAGATGTTCGAAGTCAAAGAACGCCTCGAGCATCTGCTGTCGCAGCTGGAAGGCGAGATCGACATCCTGCAGGTGGAAAAGCGCATCCGCGGCCGCGTCAAACGCCAGATGGAAAAGAGTCAGCGCGAGTACTACCTCAACGAACAGGTCAAGGCCATCCAGAAAGAACTGGGCGAAATGGACGAGGCCAGCGACCTTGATGAGCTTGAGAAAAAGATCAAGGCTGCCGGTATGAGCAAGGAGGCTCGCGAGAAGGCGACCTCTGAACTCAAGAAGCTGAAAATGATGTCGCCGATGTCGGCGGAAGCCACGGTAGTGCGCAACTACATCGAAACATTGCTCGATCTGCCGTGGAAGAAGAAGACTAAGATCAACAAGGATGTGGCCAACGCCGAGGTGGTATTGGATGAAGACCACTTTGGGCTGGAGAAGGTCAAGGAGCGCATCCTCGAGTACTTGTCGGTACAGCAGCGCGTCGACAAGCTGAAAGCACCGATCCTGTGCCTGGTCGGGGCTCCGGGGGTTGGCAAGACCTCGCTGGGGCAGTCCATCGCAAGGGCCACCAACCGTAAGTTCGTGCGCATGGCCTTGGGCGGCGTGCGTGACGAGTCCGAAATTCGCGGCCACCGTCGAACCTACATCGGCTCCATGCCGGGTAAGGTGCTGCAGAACATGACCAAGGTAGGGGTGCGCAATCCGCTCTTCCTGCTCGACGAAGTCGATAAGTTGGGCGCGGATTTCCGTGGCGACCCGTCCTCGGCCCTGCTCGAGGTGCTGGACCCGGAACAGAACCATTCTTTCGTCGACCACTACGCCGAAGTCGAGTACGACCTGTCCGATGTGATGTTCGTGGCCACCGCCAACTCGTTGAACATTCCGCCGGCACTGCTCGACCGTATGGAGATTATTCGCCTGTCCGGCTACACCGAGGACGAGAAGGTCAACATCGCGCTGAAGTACCTGGTGCCGAAGCAGATGAAGGCCAACGGCGTGAAGGACGAGGAGGCAGTGATTCAGGAGTCGGCGGTGCGCGATATCGTGCGCTACTACACGCGCGAGGCCGGTGTGCGCAGCCTGGATCGGGAGATCGCCAAGATCTGCCGCAAGGTCGTGATGGCGCAGTCTCTGAAGGAAAAAGCCGGACGGGTAACGGTCAGCGCCAAGACGCTGGAGAAGTACCTGGGGGTACGCCGCTTCGATTACGGCATCGCCGAGGAAGAGAACCGTGTCGGCCAAGTGACGGGTTTGGCTTGGACCGAGGTGGGCGGCGAGCTGCTGACTGTCGAGGCGGTAGCGCTGCCGGGCAAGGGCAATATCATCCGCACCGGCCAGTTGGGCGAGGTGATGCAGGAGTCGATCACGGCTGCCATGAGCGTGGTGCGCAGCCGCGCGCGCGCCATTGGCATTCGGCCTGATTTTTATGAAAAGCAGGACATGCACATTCACGTGCCGGAAGGGGCGACCCCGAAAGATGGTCCGAGTGCCGGCATTGCCATGACGACGGCGATGGTATCGGTACTGACGGGTATCCCAGTGCGTGCCGATGTGGCCATGACGGGTGAAATCACCCTGCGCGGCGAGGTATTGCCGATTGGCGGCCTGAAGGAAAAGCTGCTCGCGGCTCACCGGGGCGGGATCAAGCATGTGCTCATCCCCAAGGGCAACGTCAAGGATTTGGCCGAGATTCCCGCCAATATCAAGCAGAAGCTGGAAATCCATCCGGTGAAGTGGATTGATGAGGTCCTGGCACTGGCTCTGGAGCGGATGCCGGAGCCTCTTGCCGAGACCGATGTGGCCGAGCCGCTGGCGGCAGGGGTCGAAAGTGCCGTGGTGCCGGCTGTGGTAAAACACTGATAACGCAGTCGTTTGTATAAATGCTCGAAATGCCTTGCCGTCTGGGCTTCCAGTGCCGTCGCCAAAGTGGCAGAATGCTCTGAAAGCCGCTTGACACAAGGATTTCGGGCTTGTTATAAAGCAAACGGTTTTTATCCGAATTACGTAGACCGAAGAACGACGAAAGGGGACTTACGTGAACAAGTCTGAGTTGATCGATGCTATCGCCGCTGAGGCTGATATTCCCAAGGCTGCTGCTAGCAAGGCTCTGGACGGCATGATTGCCGCCGTGACTGGCGCGCTGAAACAAGGTGATACCGTTACGCTGGTTGGTTTCGGCACCTTCTATGTTGGTGAGCGTGCTGAGCGCACTGGCCGTAACCCGAAGACCGGCGACTCCATCACGATTCCGGCCGCCCGTTCGCCGAAGTTCCGTGCTGGCAAAGCCCTGAAGGACGCGCTATAATTTGAAACCTTGTCGTCAAGACAAGGTTTCAAGGGGTGATTAGCTCAGTTGGTAGAGCGTCTGCCTTACAAGCAGAATGTCGGCGGTTCGACTCCGTCATCACCCACCAAAGTTCGGAGCGGTAGTTCAGTTGGTTAGAATACCGGCCTGTCACGCCGGGGGTCGCGGGTTCGAGTCCCGTCCGCTCCGCCAGAACAGACAAAAAAGGTGAACGACACTTCCGTTCACCTTTTTTTTTACCGAGGTGGCATCCGCCTTTCGCACCATGTTCGAGTTTGTCCAGAACAATAAATTTGTCATCAAAGTCATTCTTGGCGCTATTGCGCTGACCTTTGTCGGTTTTGGTGTGGGTAGCTATACCACGGCAGTGGATGAGCCCTATCTGGCCAAGGTGGGGAATGTGAAGATACACAAACAGGATCTGGACCGTGCCCTGGAAGGCCAGCCGGCCGATGCCGCCACCCGCCAGGCCGTGCTGGAGAACCTGATCCGCCAACAACTGCTGCTGGCGGATGCGCACGCGGCGGGCCTGACCGTTTCTGATGCCCAGCTGCGCAAGGCGATCGCCTCGATACCTGCCTTGCAGGAAAACGGGGCTTTCAGCGCCGAGCGCTACAAGCAGTTCCTGGCCGGGCGCTATCAGTCGTCGGTGGCCTTCGAGGAACTGGTCAAGCGAGACATCCTGCTGCAAGGTCAGCTGACCAGCCTGTTGGGTAGCCAGATTGTGCCCCGTACCGTGGTCGATCGCATGGCGGGGGTCTTGGGAGAAAGCCGCGAGGTGCGGGCGCTGGTGCTCAAGCCGGAGGCGTTTGCAGCCGAGGTCAAGACCGATGACGCCGCCTTGAAGGCGTTTTACGACGCCAGTCTGAAGCGCTTCCGTACCCCTGAAGCGGTCAAGCTGGATTACGTGGTGTTGTCGCAGGATGCGCTGGCAGCGGCTCAGGCGGTGACAGATCAAGAAGTCGAAAGCTATTACAACGAACATAAGGCTGACTTCGGCAGCGAAGAGCGGCGCGTATCGCATATTCTGCTGACGGTGCCGCCGAAGGCGACGGCGGAGCAGAAGGCCAAGGTGCGCAGCGCAGCTGAAGCCTTGCTGAAGGAGGTACGCGCCAACCCGGCCAAGTTCGCCGAGTTGGCCAAGACTCGCTCGCAGGATCCGGGCTCGGCCGCCAACGGCGGGGATCTGGGCTTCTTCGGCCGTGGTGCGATGGTGAAGCCGTTCGAGGACGTTGCATTCCGCATGCAACCGGGCCAGATCAGCGAAGTGGTGGAAACGGAGTTCGGTTTCCATATTCTGAAGCTGGAAGAAGTCAAGCAGCCGGTCTTTGCCGCGGTCAAGGGTGAGGTCGAGCAACGTCTTAAGCGTCAGAAGGCGGCCGCACAGTTCCGTGCCGCGTCGGAGAAACTGGGGGAGTTGGCTTATCAGCAGGCCGATTCGCTCAAGGCGATCAGTGATCAGTTGAAGCTGAGCCCACAGCATTCCGATTGGCTGGTGCGCGGCAAGCCGGCCAGCACCCCGGTGCTGAACAACCCCAAGTTGCTGGAAGCCGCTTTCAGCGACGATGTCCTCAAGGGCAAGCATAACAGCGAGCCGGTCGACCTCGGCAAGAACACCCTGGTGGTGGTGCGGGTGGCCGAGCACCAGCCCGAGCGTCAGCAGACGCTGGCGGAAGTACAGAACGTGATCAAGGCCGAGCTGGTACGGCGCGAGGGGGCCAAGCTGGCGGAGAAGCGTGGTGACGCCCTGTTGACCGAGCTGAAGGCGGGCAAGAACATCGACAGCCAGCCATGGGAGCCTGCCCAGACGGTGTCACGGCGTTCCTTCGGTGCGCTGTCGTTGCCCGAGGTGCGGGCGGTGTTCGCGGCTAGCGCGACCAAGCTACCGGCGTTTGCCGGCGTCAAGCAGGATGGCGGCAACTACGTAGTGTATCGTGTCGACAAGGTGATTCCCGCTCCGGCTCCTAGCCAGGCCGAGCGCAGCCAGTTGAGCGGCCTGATCGGTGAAATGAATGCGAATGCTCAGGTGGCGAGCTACCTGGAGGCCTTGCGCGAGAAGTACAAGGTGACCCTGAGCCAGCAGCCGGCCGAGTAACGGCCCGTTTGGGCGGTTATAGTTGGATAGCCGGCGCAACGGAGTTGCGCCGGTTTTTGTTTTGTTGTTTCGGCGAGCATGAAAAAAGGGCCCTGAGGCCCTTTGTGACGATCCTGCAATGGGGGTTAGGCGGCGAAGTTTTTCGCTGCGAAGTCCCAGTTCACCAGCTTCCAGAAGCTCTCCAGGTAGTTCGGGCGGCTGTTGCGGTAGTCGATGTAGTAGGCGTGCTCCCATACGTCACAGGTCAGCAGCGCTTTTTTGTCGGTGGTCAGCGGGGTGGCGGCGTTGCTGGTAGAGACCAGGTCGAGCGAGCCATCCGGGCTCTTCACCAGCCAGGCCCAGCCGGAGCCGAAGGTGCCGGCGGCGACGGCGTTGAAGGCTTTCTTGAACTCGTCGAACGAGCCCCACTTGGCGTTGATGGCGTCAGCCAGGGCGCCGGTCGGCTCGCCACCGGCGTTCGGGGCCAGACCGAACCAGTAGAAGGTGTGGTTCCAGACCTGAGCCGCGTTGTTGAACAGGCCGCCGGTCGATTTCTTGACGATTTCTTCCAGGCTGGCGTTCTCGAACTCGGTGCCCTTGATCAGGTTGTTCAGGTTGGTGACGTAGGTCTGATGGTGTTTGCCGTAGTGGTATTCCAGGGTTTCCTTGGAAATGTACGGAGCGAGGGCGTCCAGCGCGTACGGGAGTTCCGGCAGTTTGTGTTCCATCTTGATCTCCTAAGTGGGGGTGAATGTCGGCTCCGGGCCGACACGATGATGGCGGCAAGTTTACTGGAATTGCCGGGGCCGGCCAATAGCCGACTAAAAAGGTAGAGTAAAGGGTTTCATGGCGTATTTTGACGTAATCATCATCGGAGCCGGCGGCGCCGGGCTGATGTGTGCGGCTACCGCCGGGCAGCGGGGCCGTTCGGTGCTGTTGCTCGATCATGCAGCCAAGCTGGCGGAGAAAATCCGTATTTCCGGCGGCGGGCGGTGCAACTTCACCAACCTCCAGGCCCGGCCCGAGTGCTATCTCTCGGAGAATCCGCACTTCTGCCGCTCGGCTCTGTCACAATTCAGCGCCCAGGATTTCATCCGCCTGGTGGAGCGGCATGGCATCGGCTACCACGAGAAAACGCTGGGCCAATTGTTCTGTGACGAGTCCAGCCAGCAAATTATAGACATGCTGGACGGCCTGTGCCGCGAGGCCGGGGTCGATCGTCGCATGGGGGTGACGGTGGGCGCGGTGGAGCGTTCGGACCGCTTCCGGGTGCAGAGCTCGGCCGGGGTGTTCGAGTCGGCTTCGCTGGTTGTGGCGACGGGCGGGCTGTCGATTCCGCAGATTGGGGCGACCGGTTTCGGCTACCAATTGGCTGAACAGTTCGGCCTGGCACTGACGCCGAGGGTGCCGGCGCTGGTGCCGCTGACCTTTCATGCCGATGATGCCGCGCGCTTTGCGCCGCTGGCCGGTGTTTCGCTCGATGCGGTGGCGGGCTGTGGCAAGATGTGCTTCCGGGAGAACGTATTGTTCACCCACAAAGGCTTGTCCGGGCCGGCCATCCTGCAGGCATCATCCTATTGGACGCCTGGTCAGGAGCTGGTGCTCGATCTGCTGCCGGAACTCGACGCCGAGGCGTTCCTGGCGGAGCGTGAGGGAAGCGACCAGCTGCTGGCGAATGCCCTGGCCGATGCCGGTTGGCCGAAGCGCTTTGCCCAGGCCTGGCTGGACGGCGTGGGCTTTGGCGGGCGTGTGAAGGATCTGCCCGGCAAGCGCCGGCGCCAGCTGGCGGAAACGCTGCACCACTGGCGCGTTCGCCCCAACGGCAGCCAGGGTTACAAGAAGGCCGAGGTGACGCGTGGCGGCGTCAGTACGCGCGACCTGTCGTCCAAGACCATGATGGCCAAGGATGTGCCGGGGTTGTTCTTTATCGGCGAGGTGGTGGACGTGACGGGCTGGCTCGGCGGCTACAACTTCCAGTGGGCCTGGTCATCCGGCTTCGTTGCCGGCGAAAACTGTTAGAATCGCGGTTCGTCTGGTGCCAGACAGGACAGAACCCCACCCCACGACACTCTTTTCAAGCGGTGTCGTCTTACTTGATGTTGTACATGACCGACTCGACTGAATACTTTGACAGTGCCACCGCTGCGGTGCGCACCCCGCCCCAGTCCATCGAGGCCGAACAATCGGTGCTGGGTGGTCTGTTGCTCGACAACAGCGCCTGGGACAAGATCGCGGACGTGGTGGGCGAAGCGGATTTCTACCGTCACGACCACCGGCTGATCTACAAGCATATTGCCAAACTGGTCGAGCACTCGCGGCCGGCCGATGTGGTGACGGTGCTGGAGAGTCTCGACAAGTCGGGCGAGAGCGGCGCGGTAGGCGGGTTGGCCTATCTCGCCACGCTGGCGCAGAACACGCCGTCCGCCGCCAACATCCGCCGCTACGCCGAGATCGTGCGAGAGCGCTCGATCATGCGCCAGCTGGCGCAGGTCGGTACGGAGATTGCCGAGGCGGCCTACGCGCCGATGGGGCGCGACGCCGCCCAACTGCTGGATGAGGCCGAAGGCAAGGTGTTCCACATCGCCGAATCGACCGCCAAATCCAAGCAGGGCTTCCTCGAGATGCCGAACCTGCTGAAAGAGGTGGTCGAGCGCATCGACATGCTGTACAGCCGCGAGAACCCGGATGAGGTGACCGGCGTGCCGACTGGCTTCATTGATCTGGACGCCAAGACCTCCGGCCTGCAGCCCGGTGACCTGATCATCGTCGCCGGTCGTCCGTCGATGGGCAAGACCGCCTTCTCGATGAACATCGCCGAGCACGTGGCGGTGGAGCAGCATCTGCCGGTGGCGGTGTTCTCGATGGAAATGGGCGGTTCGCAACTGGTGATGCGGATGCTGGGCTCGGTCGGCCGGCTCGACCAGCACATACTGCGCACCGGCAAGCTGGGCGACGATGACTGGCAGAAGCTGACCTACGCCATCGGCAAGTTGTCCGACGCACCGATGTACATCGACGAGACGGCGGCGTTGACCGCGCTGGAGCTGCGCGCGCGCGCGCGTCGCCTGGCGCGTCAGCACGGTGGCAAGCTCGGCCTGATCGTGATCGACTATTTGCAGCTGATGTCCGGCTCGGGTCGTGGCGACAACCGTACCGCCGAGCTGGGCGAGATTTCGCGTGGCCTGAAGGGGCTGGCCAAGGAGCTGCAGGTGCCGGTGATCGCGCTGTCGCAGTTGTCGCGTGCCGTGGAGCAACGTCCCAACAAGCGGCCAATGATGTCCGACCTGCGTGAATCCGGTGCCATCGAGCAGGATGCCGACTTGATCATCTTCATGTACCGCGACGAGTACTACAACCCGGACTCGGACCAGAAGGGCTTGGCCGAAGCCATCATCGGCAAGCATCGTAACGGCCCGACCGGCGCGGTGCGGCTGGCCTTTATCGGCCATTACGCCAAGTTCGACAATGCCGCCTCCATTGGTGCCACCGGCTGGGCAGACAACGATTCCTGATCCATCAAGGTTGGCCGAAGCGTGGTCTTCGGCCAACCTTTATCGAGACGAGAGTGACATGAGTTATTACGACAAGCACGTGTTCATCTGCTGCAACCAGCGTGCCGAGGGAGAGGGCTGTTGCGCCGACTTCGGTACGCCGGCATTGCTGGGCTACATGAAGGACCGCGTCAAGGCGCTGGGCCTGGCCGGTGAGGGGCAGGTGCGCGTGAACAAGGCCGGGTGCCTGGGCCGTTGCGACGATGGTCCGGTGATGGTGGTGTATCCGCAAGAGACCTGGTATACCTTCGTCGACAAGGACGATCTCGACGAGATCATCGACAGTCACCTGGTGAAGGGCCAGGTGGTGGAAAGGCTGAAAATCTGATGCTGAAGGTTCCTCCCGTCATTTCCATCCGCGGTCCGGTCGGATCGCTCGAAACCATCTACGTTGCTGCCCAGGGGGAGACACGTGGCATCGCGGTGATCTGCCATCCCAATCCCACCCAGGGCGGCACCAATACCAACAAGGTGGTGCAGACCACGGCGAAGGCGCTGTCCCAGCTCGGGTACGCCTGCTACTGCCCGAATCTGCGCGGGGTGGGCAACAGCGAGGGCGTGCACGATTACGGTACGGGCGAAGTGGACGACGTTATCGCCGTGGTCGAGCATGCGCGAGCCGAGCAGGGTGACCTGTCGCTGGCGCTGGCGGGCTTCTCCTTCGGCGGTTTCGTCGCTGCCCGCGTACGCGAACGCATCGAGGCGGATCAGCTGCTGTTGATGGGGGTGGCGGTCGGCAAGTACGCCATTCCTACCCCCGAGGTGCCGGCCAACACGCTGGTGGTGCATGGCGAAGAGGACGAGGTGATCCCGCTGTCGGCGGTGCTCGACTGGGCCAGGCCGCAGGGGCTGCCGGTGACGGTGTTCCCGGGTACCGGGCACTTCTTCCACGGCAAGCTGGTGCCGCTCGGAAAATGGATCCAGCGCTGCTGGTAACGAGTCCGTCTTCGGCCAACCTTGCGGGTTGGCCGAAGCGTTTCTAGCGTAGGAAAAAGTTGCCGGGCAACAGGGGGGCGACATGCTCAGGGTGAGCGGGCTGGTCAAACGCTACGGCGAGCGTAATGCGGTGGACGGCATCAGTTTCGAGGTGCGGCGGGGCGAGTGCTACGGCCTGCTCGGCCCCAACGGCGCTGGCAAGACCACGACCATGAAACTGGCGCTTGGTCTGGTGTTGCCCGATGCCGGCGAGATCATGCTGTGCGGCGAACCCATACCGGCACGGGCGCGGGAAGCACGCAGCCGGGTCGGTGTCGTGCCACAGTTCGACAACCTCGACCCGGACTTCACCGTGGCCGAAAACCTGCTGGTCTGGGGGCGCTATTTCGGCCTGCGTCCCACCGACCTACGCGAGCGCGTGCCCTATCTGCTCGACTTCGCCGGCCTGGCCGGTCGTGCTGAAGCCAAGGTAGGGGAGCTGTCAGGCGGCATGAAGCGCCGCCTGACGCTGGCCCGTGCTCTGGTCAATGACCCTGATATCATCTTTCTCGACGAGCCCACCACCGGTCTCGATCCCCAGGCGCGCCATCTGATCTGGGACCGGCTGCGGCAACTGACGCGGGCGGGCAAGACGCTGGTGCTGACGACGCACTTCATGGAAGAGGCCGAGCGCCTGGCGACACGTTTGTCGGTGATGGACCACGGGCGGCTGATGGCGGAAGGCTCGCCGCGCGAGCTGATCCAGTCGCTGATCGAGGCCGATGTGGTCGAGGTGTTTGGCGATGGTGCCATCAACTGGGCCAGGCAGACATCGGCGGAGGGCGTGCGGATGGAGCTTAGCGGCGAAACGGCCTTTTTCTATGGGCAGGGCATGGAGACGCTACTGGCGGCGCTGGGCGAGAGTGGTTTGCGCTACGTGCTGCGGCCGGCCAATCTGGAGGACGTGTTCCTGCGTCTGACCGGGCGCGAGTTGCGTGATTGAACGCGTCCGGTTGAAAGCAAGTCGCCCGAAGATTCGACAGGCAGGAAAAACAAAACCTCCATATAAGTCAATCCCTGGAGGTTTTGTTTTTGCGGATCGGCACCCGTTGTATGTCACCCAGGTGGCGGCCCGGGCTTACTTGAATACCGGCTTCGGCGGCGTGCCGTCCGACTGGGTGAGCACCTCGTAGCCGGTCTCGGTCACCAGAATGGTGTGCTCCCACTGGGCCGACAGGCTGCGGTCCTTGGTGACGACGGTCCAACCGTCGCCCAGCAGGCGCAGATGGCGCTTGCCCTGGTTGATCATCGGCTCGATGGTGAAGATCATGCCGGCCTTCAGCTCCAGGCCGGTGCCGGGGCGTCCGTAGTGGAGCACCTGCGGTTCTTCGTGGAATTTCTTGCCAATGCCGTGGCCGCAGAATTCCTGTACCACGCTGTAGCCGGCGGCTTCGGCGTGGCGCTGGATGACGTAGCCGATGTCGCCCAGCTTGGCGCCCGGTTTGACCTTGTCGATGCCTAGCCACATGCATTCGTAGGTGACCTTGGCGAGGCGGCGCGCATGCGGGCTGACTTCACCGACATAGAACATACGGCTGGTGTCGCCGTGGTAGCCATCCTTGATCACGGTGACGTCGATATTGAGCATGTCCCCGTTCTTGAGCGGCTTGTCGTTGGGGATGCCATGGCAGATGACATGGTTGACCGAGGTGCACACCGACTTGGGATAGGGGTTGTGGCCATCCGGTGCGTAGTTCAGCGGGGCCGGAATGGTGCCTTGCACATTGACCATGTAATCATGGCAGAGCTTGTCCAGCTCTTCGGTGGTTACGCCGGCTTTGATGTAAGGGGTGATGTAGTCGAGCACTTCGGAGGCCAGGCGGCCAGCGATGCGCATTTTTTCGATGTCTTCCGGGGTTTTGAGCGTGATGGACATGCTTCTGCTGCGTCGGTGGGTTCAAAGGCTAATAGTAGCAAATACCATAAAAAACGGGCACCCTCAGGTGCCCGTAAAAACTGACTCTTAAGAAGCTAACAGCGCTTAGAAGCTGTGCTTCATGCCAATACCGAAGGCTTGCGGGTCGTTGCCGGCGGTGAGTTTCGCTCCAGAGGTCCCGAGGCCTTCCGAATAAACGGGGTTGTTCTGGAGGTTGACAGCGGCTTTGCTGTTGTTGGTGATCTTGGTGGCGTAGGCTAGCAACTGGGTACGCTTGGAGAGGTCATACGTTGCGCCCAGTACCCATTGCTTGGCCTTGTAATCATCTTCATTACCAGCCGCATTTTTCAAGGCACCCAGTTCGCTGTACGACAGTTTGACGGTAGCGGCACCGAAGCTTTGAGACAGGGCGACGGTCCAGTCGGTCTGCTTGGTGTCGTTGGCGCTCACGTAGTCGAAGCGGCCTTGCTCAATCCCGGCGCCAATCATGGTGCCGGTGGGGAACATGTAGCTGGCTGCCAGTTTGTAGAACTGGGTTTTGTTGAGGTCTTCGGTGGTGCCAGTGCTATTCAGCTTGTTGCCTTGGCGATCGTACCCAACGGCGACGGTGAGTGCATCCCACGTGTATTTGCCTGCGAGCGAGAGGCGGTCATTGTTCTGGCGGGTACCATCCACAGTGCCAATTGGACGGGTTTCATCCACACCGTAAGAGGCGCCCAGCTCGAAACCGGCCATCTTCGGCGAGAAGTAGTGAACCGAGTTCTTCAGGCGGGTTTCGCCGCGGCTGAAGATGGCGGTCGCACCTTGGGTATCTGCCGTGGTGTTGGCCATGGCGTTGATACCAATATCGGTCAGTGCCTTGTAGGCGGTGTCATTCTGACCAAGCAGTACTTTGCCGAAGCTTGCATTTTCCAGGCCAACAAAGCTGTTGCGGGTAGCGAAGGTTGCGGTTTCGCCCTTGTCGTTGGTGCCGCCTTGTTCGAAGTTTTTCAGGCTGCTTTCAACCTGCCAGATCGCTTTCAGGCCATTACCCAGATCTTCGTTGCCCTTGAAGCCGATGCGGGAGTTTTCATCGGAAACGCGGGTGCGGGACTTGTAATCCTTGGACGAATCACCGTTGCCGGTGGCCTTAACGGATTCTACACCGGCGCTCACAAAGCCGTAGATGGTTACATCGGCCATGGCCGGGGCGGCAAACGCGCCGGCAACGACGGCGGCGATCATGATTTGTTTGTTGGCAAACAGTTGTTTCATTTGGCAATGACCTTTCTTATGGGTACTGCTGGTGGAAGTAAGCAATTGATCAGCTTTTTATTATTACGGTGGCCCCCGTGCCGGGATAACCAAGGAAAACTCATATGGTTTTCGCCGCCGTGTATTTGTAACAAACAATGCCGCTTTCGTGTCTTGATCTGAAGTAGGGTAAAACGCCAGTTGACGAATGCCTTCTTTCTGTCATATGCGTCGAGCTTGGTAAGGGATGAGGGTTAAGTGTGGCGGTATGCCAATAAAACAGAAAATTTGCGGCATAAAATGCCAACGTCAATAGGTTTTCTTCTGTGGTTTTGTGGGGGTGTCGTTACCGAGCTGTGTGGTGAAATTGTGACGGATTGTTTTAACGGGCCGTTCGAAGTGTTGTTTTTTTGTCTATTTGTTGCAAAATAGTGTCGCATTTATGCACATGTACGTTTTGTGCAACAGGCAATGAATGAAGGCAAGGTCGGCGCTTGCTCTGATGGGCATCGGCTCGGAGTGGTGGTTGTAAGCGAGGGAGCTGGGGAGAGGGGCCCAAAAGCAGCTTCTGGCCATTGGGAAAGCCCGAAGCTGATTTTGGCGAATGCTGTGGTGTTGACCGGAATGGTCGAGTTTTGCAGAGGGGTCAGGCGAGAAATTTGTTGGGGTAGACCTCGTCGATCAGGGTGCGGCAATCGACGACACGTAAATCATTGTCTTTGGCGAAATCCAGCAGGAACTGAAACACGGCAGGGTCGATTTTTTCCAGCTTCTTGTCGACCGCCACGCAGCGTACTCCTTCGAGCAACATCGGGCGCACATACGCGTGGTAAGCCAGTTTCTGATTGTCGCCAAAGGAGGCCAGGATGCCGGAGAGGCGTTCGGCCCAGTCGCTCGGGCGGAAGGTGCGTCCTTCAGAGGTGAGACCCTGAATGACGATTTCATATGGGTTACAGATCATAGTGATGGACCGGAGGAGTACTTGTTCTGTGTAGTCTCTCGAATCCCGGCCGATGGTGCTATTGGTGTTTTACCCATTTTGCCGGGGTGTGCACTCGAGGGTTTGCCCGCATTCTACCCCAAAACTAGATGCGCTTGAACGGGGGCAATGAGGCCAGCAGCTTCTTGCCATAGCTCTGGCGCATCAGCCGATTATCAAGGATGGTGACCCGGCCGTAGTCCTGTTCGGTGCGAATTAGCCGGCCGACAGCCTGGATCAGCTTGATCGATGCTTCCGGCACGGTGATCTCGATGAACGGGTTGCCGCCACGCTTCTCTATCCAGCGCGACAGGGTGCGGCCGACCGGGTCATCCGGCATGGCGAAGGGCAGCTTGGCGATGATCACGTGTACGCAACTCTCGCCGGGCAGGTCTAGTCCTTCCGAAAATGAATCAAGGCCGAAAATGACACTCGCTTCACCTTGCTTGAGGCGTTCATGGTGCTGCACCAAAAGCCGGCTCTTGGGTAGTTCGCCCTGGATCAGCAGCCGTTCGCGCAGTCCTGCCGGTACGGCGGCCGCGACTTCCTGCATCTGCTTGCGTGACGAGAATAGCACCAGCGAGCCGAGTGGTTCGGTGACGTCGATCAGTCGCGGCAGCCATTCGACGATCTCCCGGGTATGAGCGGCAGGATCCTTGGGGGAGGCTACCATGGGGGGGAGGTACAACTCCCCTTGTTCCTGAAAACTGAATGGCGAGTCGAGGGCGACGCAGCTGACATCGGGCAGCCATTTGAGGCCGGTTTGCGACAGCAGCAGGTCGAATTCGCCCAGCGAGCGCAGCGTGGCCGAGGTCAACAGGGCGCCGGCGACGCGGCGCCAGAGGGTGCCGGCGAGGCTCGCGGCGGCACTGACCGGCGAGGCGCTGAACAGGTAGTCGCCCTTACCTTCGGTGCGCCGGGTGATCCACTTGGCGATCGGCGGTGCGTTCTCGTCGGGGGTCTTCTCGAACAGATCCCACACCGCCATCAGTTGCTCTGAGCGGCCGATCAAAAAGCCCAGGTCGCTGCTGAGCTTGTCGACCAGTGTGGCCTCGCTGCCCTTGTCCTTGCGCACTTCGCCCAGTGCGTCGCTCATCGACGTCAGGTGCTTGTAGACCATTCGTGCCGACATGGCGAGGTTGGCGGCGGGCACGGTGAAGCGTTCGGGGAGGATGCCGTCATCGATCAGCCAGGTCGGTTCCAGGTTGTCGCTGCTGGCGGCCAGTGCTTCTTCGCCTTCCAGTAGCCACAGCCATTCGGTCAGCGTCTCCATGCAGGCGCCAGCGGCCTCGATGGCATTGCCCGCCAGTTCGCTCTTGTTGGTCAGGCTGTCGACGCGGGTGGCGACGGCGGCGACCTTTTCCAGCCAGAACATGGCCTGCGCCAACGAGTGCTCGGCGGAGAACTGGTTGACCGCCTTCTTGGCCAGGTGATGCGCCTCATCGATGCAGTAGAAGCTGTCATCGGGTGCCGGAAGGATAACCCCGCCGCCCATGGCAACGTCGGCCAGCATCAGGTCATGGTTGGCGACCACGACATCCACCGTTTCCAGGGTTTCGCGGGCGAGATAAAACGGACATTCGGGACGATTGGGGCACGCAGCCTTGAGGCAGCTGTACCGGTCATTGGTGACGCGGCTCCATAGGCCGTCTTCGACTACCTCTTGCCAGGTATCGCGATCACCGTTCCAGCGCCGGTAATAGAATTCATCGGCCATCTGACGCAGGGCTTCCAGCTCCTCTGCCTGCGGCTTGCGGTCCCACAGGGCCAACTCCGGCTCCGGCGCCAGCAATTGGCCTTGTGCCGAATTTGCCGTTAGTTGATAGAGGCGGTGCGGGCAAAGATAGCGTCCGCGCCCCTTGGCCAGGGCAAATGTGAGCGGCAGTCCGCTGTTGTCCACCACGAAGGGCAGGTCCCGGTTGACGAGTTGTTCCTGCAGCGCGACGGTGGCGCTGGTGACCACCAGCTTTTTGCCGCGCGCGCGCGCCATGACGCCGCCGGCCAGCAGGTAAGCCAGGCTCTTGCCGACGCCGGTAGGCCCTTCCACCACGATGATGCTTTCCCCCTCGCGCTCGGGCAGCTCATCGCCTTCCTTGTTCTTGCTGCGCGAGAAGGCGTTGGCGATTTCGGCCAACATACGGCGTTGGGCATTGCGCGGGCGGAACCCCGGCAGGTTGTCGGCAATGGCGCGGTAGTGGTCGCGAATGGCGTCTTTTTCGGCATCGGTCAGCATGGGGCAGATTTTACCCGAAGGGGGGATTGTGCGCCCGCATCAATGACGCACCACTGTCCGCGAGCTAGGATGAGGGCAAAACTAGCATGTGAACAGAATGTCGTACTGACATGGGTCAGCATCATCGCGTTGAGTCGGGAGGAGGGGTAAATGACACCCGTGAGCCGAGTGCTGGTGGTGAGCGACGATGCCAAATGGCAAGGGGAAGTGCTGGCGGGGCTGGGGGCGGCGGCGATGCAGCTGGAGAATCCCTTCGGTCTTAGCTTTCTTGGAGCGGCCCGGCTGGGCGAAGCCATGGAGAGGGTGGCGGCCGACGGGGATATCCAGATCGTCCTGGTCGACAAACAGCTGGGTGAGGAAGGTCTTGCCCAGCCGGCGGTGCAGTTGGCGAACCGGATCGTCGCCTTCCGTCCCGAATTGTCGCTGTACATCCTGCTGGTGGACGATGACCAGAAACTGCTGGTCGAGGAGATGGCCAGTCATGCCGTGGATGGCTATTTTTACCGGGATGAACTCGACTTCAGCGGTTGGTTCCGGATTCTGACGGCCGAATTGGCCGAAAAATCGGCTACCCCGTTCTACGACCGGCTGAAACAGTACGTACGGATGGCCAAGGATTCCTGGCACACACCGGGGCATTCCGGGGGTGACTCGCTGAAAGGCAGCCCATGGGTGGGTGATTTCTACGAATTCGTCGGCGAGAACATGCTGCGGGCCGATTTATCGGTGTCGGTGCCCATGCTCGATTCGCTGTTGCATCCGACCGGAGTGATCGCCGAGTCGCAGGCGCTGGCCGCCAAGGCGTTCGGCGCGCGCAAGACCTATTTCGCCACCAATGGCACATCGACATCGAACAAGGTCATTTTCCAGACTTTGTTGACGCCGGGCGCGACGCTGCTGCTGGATCGTAACTGCCACAAGTCGGTGCATCACGGTGTGATCCTGTCCGGTGCCCGCCCGGTCTATCTCGATTCCTCGATCAATCCCAAGTACGGCATTTTCGGGCCGGTGTCGAAAGCCACCCTGTTCGCCGCCATCCAGACGCACCCGGAGGCGCGGGTGCTGATTCTGACCTCGTGCACTTACGATGGGTTGCGCTACGATCTCGAACCGATCGTCGAGGCGGCTCACGCCAGGGGGATAAAGGTAGTCGTGGACGAGGCGTGGTATGGCTTTGCCCGCTTCCATCCGCAGCTTCGGCCCACCGCGCTGGAGGCGGGGGCGGATTATGTCACGCAAAGCACCCACAAGGTGCTGTCGGCCTTTTCGCAGGCGGGCATGATTCACGTCAACGACCCCGACTTCGACGAGCATCTGTTTCGAGAAAACTTCAATATGCATGCCTCGACCAGCCCCCAGTACAACCTGATTGCCAGCCTCGATGTGGCGCGCAAGCAGGCGGTGATGGAGGGGTATCGGTTGCTGGAGCGTACATTGAGGCTGGCCCAGGAGTTGCGGCAGAAGATCGATTCGACCGGAGTATTTCGCGTGCTGGAATTGGAGGATCTGCTCCCGGAGGAGGTACGGGAGGATGGTATCCGGCTTGATCCCACCAAGCTCACGATCGATATCACCGGCTCCGGATTCAGTGCGGATGAATTGCAGCAGGCCTTGTTCGAGCGCTACAACATCCAGGTGGAGAAGTCGACATTCAGCACGGTTACGTTGTTGCTGACCATCGGCACCACGCGCAGCAAGGTATCGCGGCTGCACGATGCCATGCTGCGGCTGGCCAAGGAAAAGCGACCGCGGCATACCCCGCGGCGTCTGCCGGAGATTCCCCATTTTAGCCGGCTGGCGTGTCTGCCACGCGATGCCTTTTATGAAGAAGGGGAACGTCTGCCCTTATTGGATGATGAGGGGCGGCCGAATGGCGAGCTGGTAGGGCGGGTGTGCTGCGACCAGATCGTTCCCTACCCGCCGGGGATTCCGGTGTTGGTGCCGGGCCAGGTGATCGACGAGAGCATCCTGTCCTACCTGGCGCGCCTGCAAAAAGCACAAAAAACCATAGAAATGCACGGCTTGGCAGGTAATTCTGGTGATTACGTTGTGCGGGTTCTAAGTTCGGTAGAGTTTTTGCAATTGCCGAGCAGAATATTGTTCAGTTGATTGCTTGCCAGTTCGGCCGATTTCCGATAAATATAAGGTTTGTCGCATTTGTGTAAGTTTTCGGCCGATTGGCCACATTTTGCGACATCCTGATGTACCGATAATTTTGCAACCAGCGTGTAGTACGTGCCGCCGCGCGAGACTTCCGGGCCCGGCGGCCATTTATTTTGGATTGTGACCATGACGCAAGTAAGACATTACCTGCAATTCAGTGACCTGAACCGCGATGACTACCAGTACCTCTTCCAGCGTGCCCAGGTACTGAAGCGACGACATGGCTCCGGAGAGCTGTACCGTCCGCTGGTAGGCAAGGTGATGTCGATGGTGTTCGAGAAGAACTCCACCCGCACCCGGGTGTCGTTCGAAGCCGGCATGTCGCAGCTGGGCGGCCACGCCATGTTCCTCGATGCCAACACGTCGCAGCTGGGGCGCGGCGAGCCGATCGAGGATACGGCGCGGGTGTTGTCGCGCATGAGCGATATCATCATGATCCGCACCTTCGAGCAATCCAATGTCGAGCGTCTGGCCGCCAATTCCCGCGTGCCGGTGATCAACGGGCTGACCAACGAGTATCACCCGTGCCAGATTCTGGCTGACATCCTGACCTTTATCGAGCATCGTGGTTCGATCAAGGGCAAGACCGTGGCCTGGGTGGGCGACGGTAACAATATGTGCCGCACCTGGCTGCAGGCCGCCAAGCTGCTCGATTTCAAGCTCAAGGTGGCGACCCCGGTGGGCTACGAGCTGAAGGCTCTCGACAGCCAGCATTACGGCCCAGAGCATTTCGAGCCCAGCCATAGTGCCGAGCACGCCGTGGCAGGCGCCGATCTGGTGACCACCGACGTGTTTACCAGCATGGGCTTCGAAGCGGAGTCCGTGGCGCGCATGGAAGCGTTCCGCAACTATCAGATCACAGCCGATCTGATGAAGCGCGCCAAGCCGGATGCCCTGTTCATGCATTGTCTGCCGGCGCACCGCGGTGAAGAGGTGGCCGCCGACGTGATCGACGGTCCGCAAAGCGTGGTGTGGGATGAGGCGGAAAACCGTATGCACGGGCAGAAAGCCCTAATAGAATATCTCCTGCTGGGTCGTGTAGACGACTGAAGAGCCTGTTTCATCAGGCGGCTGAGCCTTTGCACCTTGAGTGCCGGCGGACTGCGGGCGAATTTTTAATTCGCTCAGCGATGCGGAATCCTCATGTGCTCTGAGTACATTCAGGTTTCCTCTGCTCCGGCGGCGCTCGATCTGCTCCGGCTCGCTCGCCTGCTGAAATAGGCCTACATTCCTGCAAGGGAACTCCAAACATTTCGCCGAAAGAAAACGTAATGTCTGACATTAAAAAAGTAGTGCTGGCCTATTCCGGCGGCCTGGATACCTCCGTCATCCTCAAATGGCTGCAAGATACCTATCAGTGTGAGGTCGTCACCTTCACCGCCGACATCGGCCAAGGTGAGGAAGTGGAACCGGCACGCAAGAAAGCCGTGGCGCTCGGCATCAAGCAGGAAAACATCTTCATCGACGACCTGCGCGAAGAGTTCGTGCGCGATTTCGTGTTCCCGATGTTCCGTGCCAACGCCATCTACGAAGGCGAGTACCTGCTGGGCACGTCGATCGCCCGTCCGCTGATCGCCAAGCGCCAGATCGAGATCGCCAACCAGACCGGTGCCGACGCGGTATCGCACGGCGCTACCGGCAAGGGCAACGACCAGGTGCGTTTCGAGCTGGGCTACTACGCCCTGAAGCCGGACGTCAAAGTGATTGCCCCGTGGCGCGAGTGGGACCTGCTGTCGCGCGAGAAGCTGCTCGCTTATGCCGAGAAAAACGGCATCGACATCACCAAGAAGAAGAGCGGCGGCAGCCCGTACTCGATGGATGCCAACCTGCTGCACATCTCCTACGAAGGCACCGTGCTGGAAAACCCGGCCGCCGAGCCGGAAGAAGACATGTGGCTGTGGACCGTGTCGCCGGAAAATGCCCCGGACCAGGCCGAATACGTCGAACTCGAATACAAGAACGGTGACATCGTCGCCATCAACGGCGTGGCGCTGAGCCCGGCCCAGGTGTTGACCGAGCTGAACCGCCTCGGTGGCAAGCATGGCATCGGCCGTCTCGACATCGTGGAAAACCGCTACGTCGGCATGAAGTCGCGCGGCTGCTACGAAACCCCGGGCGGCACCATCATGATGAAGGCGCACCGCGCCATCGAATCGATCACGCTGGACCGCGAAGTGGCTCACCTCAAGGACGAGCTGATCGCCAAGTACGCCAGCCTGATCTACAACGGCTACTGGTGGGCGCCGGAACGCAAGATGATGCAGAACATGATCGACGCGTCGCAGGCCACCGTGAACGGCTGGGTGCGCCTGAAGCTGTACAAGGGCAACGTGATCGTGGTGGGCCGCGATTCGAAGACTGATTCGCTGTTCGACCCGAACATCGCGACCTTCGATGAAGACTTCGGCGCCTACAATCACGCCGATGCCGCCGGCTTCATCCGCCTCAATTCGCTGCGCATGCGCATTGCCGCCAAGCTGTACAACAAGTAACAGTGGCACGGCGTAATAAAAAACCGCACCGGGGTGGTGCGGTTTTTTTATCGGCTCCGTATAATGGCGGGGCTAAACAAATCAGGGACTTGCAATGAGCGAAGAGCAGTTCACCAATATCTCGCTGGCCGTGTGTCTGACCGGCCTCGTGGTGTTCATCGGATTCATCATCTGGGATCTGGGCAAAAAGTCGGGCGCCGGCAAGTTCGGCACGGCGGTGCTGTTCCTGGTGCTGGGGCTGGGGGTCGGTGGCTTCATCTTCAAGAATGTCCTGGTGGAGTTTTTCATTCTGAAGTAGCCGATCGGGGTCTTGCTCCCCGTGGTTGCTCGATTGATCAAAAAGAACACTGGCCCTTCCTGTGGGAAGGGCCAGTGTTCTTTTACGTACATCGTACGCGTGTAGAGATGGCTTAAGCGTCGAGCCCGCTCTGTGCCAGTTCGGCGGCACGGATCACGGCGCGCGCCTTGTTCTGGGTTTCTTGCCATTCCGATTCGGGGACCGAGTCGGCGACGATGCCGGCGCCGGACTGCACGTACAGCATGTTGTTCTTGACCACGGCGGTACGGATGGCGATCGCGAGGTCCATGTCGCCGGAGAAGCCAAGGTAGCCGACGGCGCCGCCGTAGACGCCGCGCTTGGTGGGTTCGAACTCGTCGATGATCTCCATGGCACGCACTTTCGGGGCGCCGGACAAGGTGCCGGCCGGGAAGGCGGCCTTGAGAATGTCGATATTCGAAACCTCGGGAGAAACGCGGCCCTCGACGCTGGAGACGATGTGCATCACGTGCGAGTAGCGTTCGATCACCATGTTGTCGGTGACGTTGACGCTGCCGACGTCGGCGACACGACCGACGTCGTTGCGGCCGAGGTCCATCAGCATGACGTGTTCGGCGATTTCCTTCGGGTCGGCCAGCAGTTCTTCGGCCAACCGTTCGTCTTCCTCGCGGTTCTTGCCGCGCACGCGGGTGCCGGCGATCGGTCGCACCGTCATGGTGTCGTTCTCGCGCCGCACCAGGATTTCCGGTGAGGCCCCGACCACGTGGAAGTCGTCGAAGTGGTAGAAGAACATGTACGGCGACGGGTTCAGGCTGCGCAACGCGCGGTACAGCGTCAGCGGCGAGTCGTGATAGGGCATCTGCAGCCGCTGCGCCAGCACCACCTGCATGATGTCGCCGTCGACGATGTATTGCTTGGCACGCTCGACCGCGTGCTTGAATTCTTCCTGGCCGTATTCCGAGCGCGCCTGGGTCGGCTGGCTCGGCAGCGACAGCGGAATGGCCACCGGTTCGCGCAGCTTGGCGCGCAGCTGGCCGAGCCGCGCCTGCGCCTTGATCAGCGCGTTGGGCACCGCCGGGTCGGCGTACACCACCAGGTAGAGCTTGCCGGACAGGTTGTCGACCACGGCGAGTTCTTCCGACAGCATCAGCAGAATGTCCGGGGTGCCGACCGGGTCGGGTTTCTGCGTGGCGGCCAGTCGCTTCTCGATGTAGCGGATGGTGTCGTAGCCGAAATAGCCGACCAGGCCGCCGGTGAAGCGCGGCAGCGACTCGACCGGCGGGGTGCGGAAGCGCTGCTGGAAGGTGTCGATGAAGGCGAGCGGGTCGCCTTCGTACTGTTCGATGACCTTGTCGCCGTACTCGACCTGCACCTTGTGGCCGTTGACGCGCAGGCGCGTGGTGGCGGGCAGGCCGATGAAGGAGTAGCGGCCGAAGCGCTCGCCGCCCACTACCGACTCCAGCAGGTAGGAGTAGGGCTGGTTGGCCAGTTTCAGGTAGACCGACAGCGGGGTGTCGAGGTCGGCGAACAGTTCGAGGGTGACCGGAATGCGGTTGTAGCCGGCGGCGGCAAGGCGGGTGAATTCGTCGTGCGTCATGCTTTATCCCAAAATGACCAGAAACGGAAAACGATGCAAACGGAGGTGTGGCTCAGGGTTGCCATCGCCAGCTGGCCAGGTTGGGCAGGAATTTCATGATGCAAACGGTATCCAGAAATGCGTCAGACAATGTCAGGTATTCTTAAACAAATCGTAGAGTTCGACAAGGCTGTCCACCACGTGGTCGGCCTCGAGGCTGGCGGCGTCACCGTAGCCGTAGCTGACTGCCACGGCCAGGCTGCCGGCCGCGCGTGCCGCCAGCACGTCGTTGTGCGAGTCGCCGACCATCGCCAGCTCGTCGGGGCGGATGCCCAGCGTCTGGCAGGCGTGCAGGAGCGGGAGGGCCGAGGGCTTCTTCTCGGGCAGGCTGTCGCCGCCCAGGATCATGCTGAACGAGGAGGCCATGCCGAGCTCCTCCAGCAGCGGTACCGCCAGCCGTTCCGATTTGTTGGTGATGACCACCTGTGGTAGTTGCAGTGCGCGCAGCAGCCCCAGGGCATCGTGCACGCCGGCGTAGACGCGGCTGTGTACGTTGAGGTGATCGCGGTAGTACTGCACGAAGAAGGTGAAGCCGCGTTCCCACAGCGCGGGTTCGGCCTGGCCGTCGCGCTCGTCGGTGATGGCGCGGTGCACCAGGCTGGCGATGCCGTCGCCAACGTGCTGCTGGATGCGCAGTTCGGCCAAGGCGGGCAGGCTCAGGTACTCGCGCATGGCGTTGGCGGCGGCGGCCAGATCGGGGATGGAGTCGACCAGCGTGCCGTCCAGATCGAACGCCACGGCCTTGATGTGTTTTGCTGTCATGGGGTGCGTGAAAGTGAGCGCCTGCACGGGCAGGCGGAAACGGTTGTCCTGCCCGCGAGTATACACCAGGCGCTGGCGCCGACCGCGCCGCGGCTCACGGCAGGGCGCGGATGTCGACCACCGGCTCTTCGCCGAAGCGGGGCCCCAACAGATAGTCCAGCAGTTTGCCGGCGGCGGCTTCCGGGCTGTCCAGCGCGCCTTCCTGTTTCAGTGCCAGAAAGCGCGGCAGGTTGGGGAAGCTTTCCGGTGCGGCATGACGGATTTCGGCCTGCATGTCGGTATCGATTACGCCGGGGTAGACTGCGGCGACCCGTGCAGGGTTGGCCGAAGCCGCCTGTTCCACGGCGAGGTGGCGGCTGAAGTGGTCCAGTCCCGCCTTGCCGCTGCCGTAAACGCCCCAGCCCGGGTAGGCCTTCACTGCGGCGCCGGAGGAAACGTTGAGGATGCGGCGGTCGCTCCAGGCGGTGGTGTCGGCAAGGAAACGGTTGCTCAGCACCATCGGTGCCGCCAGGTTGAGGCTCAGGGCGTGGCGCAAGGCATGGTCGTCGTAGTGGCCGGCCACCGCGATCGGCCAGACCACCCCGGCGTTGTTGATCAGCAGTATCTGTCCGTCCCGGGGCAGGGTGGCCAGGGCGCGAGCGATGGCGCTGTCCTGCTGGGTCGGGTCGCTCAGGTCGGTGCTGAGCCAGTGCAGTTGCCCGGGGTGGGCTTCGGCCAACCTGGCCAGGCCCTCGCCCTGGCTGCGCGCTAGCGCCGCCACGCAGAAGCCGCGTGCCAGCAGGTTGCTGCACAGGGCGAGCCCCAGTCCACGCGAGGCTCCGGTGACGATGGCGGCGCTGGACATGGTCAGCCTGCCTTGGCCAGCTCGGCGCGCATGGCGTCGATAGTGGCCTTGTAGTCGTCGGTGCCGTAGATGGCGGAGCCGGCCACGAAGGTGTCGGCGCCGGCCGCGGCGATCTCGGCGATATTGTCGATTTTCACGCCGCCGTCCACTTCCAGCCAGATCTCGCCGCCATGGGCTGCGGTGTACTCATCGATGCGGCGACGCGCCTCGCGCACCTTGTTCAGCGTCTGCGGAATGAACTTCTGGCCGCCGAAGCCGGGGTTGACCGACATCAGCAGGATCATGTCGATCTTGTCCATGACGTGATCGAGGAAGGACAGCGGGGTGGCCGGGTTGAACACCAGGCCGGCCTTGCAGCCGGCATCTTTGATCAGGCCCAGGGTGCGGTCGATGTGGTGCGAGGCCTCCGGGTGGAAAGTGATGATATCGGCGCCGGCCTTGGCGAAGCTGGCGGCGAGTGCATCGACCGGTGTCACCATCAGGTGCACGTCGATCGGGGCGCTGGTGTGAGGGCGGATGGCTTCGCAGACCAGCGGGCCGACAGTCAGGTTGGGCACGTAATGGTTGTCCATCACGTCGAAGTGGATGATGTCGGCGCCGGCGGCGATGACGTCACGGACTTCTTCGCCAAGGCGGGCGAAGTCGGCGGAAAGCAGGCTGGGGGCGATGCGGAATGGGCGCATGAGATGAACTAACAAGCTGGACGGAAAAGCGAATTGTAGCCCCATCGTCGGGTAGCGTCATGCTTCGTGCCCCGGTCCGGGGCGGGATTGCTGCTAGAATGGGAACATCGGCGCCGCCCGGCCCGCCTGAACGGATCCCCAAGCAATGGCAAACAAAGAATACTGTGTCGAAGTCACTGCCGAATCCTCCTACGTGGAAGAACGCTCCAACGTGGCGGCGGATGTCTATGTGTTCAGCTACCGCATCAGGCTGACCAACAGCGGTACCAAAACCGCGCAGTTGATCAGCCGGCATTGGTTCATTACCGAAGCCGACGGCAAGGTGCAGGAAGTGCGCGGCATGGGGGTGGTGGGGGAAAATCCGCGACTGGAGCCGGGGCAGAGCTACGAGTACAGCAGCTGGTCGCAGATCGGCACGCCGTTCGGCACCATGAAGGGCAGCTACCAGATGCTGGCGGACGACGGCCAGCGTTTCGAGGCGGAGATTCCCGAGTTCCAGCTGGTCGCTCCGCGCGTGTTGCACTGAGTCGGGCCCGGCCTAGCGTTTGGGCCAGGTCCACCATACGATAAAGCCGGCAAGCCCAAGGGCAAGGGCGGCTTCGGCAAGCAGTATCCACATCGGCATCATCCTGGTGAGGTTGATAGGGCGACGGGGCGGCCCCACCTGTCCATCATCGGCCAAGCTCGGCAAACAGGCAAACCCACCATGCGTTTCACCCACAGCGGCCCGGCGCCCAAAGATCGCAACGACCTCAAAACCCTGAAAACCTTGCTGCCCTACCTCTGGGCGTTCAAATGGCGGGTTTTGCTGGCGATGACCTGTCTGGTGCTGGCCAAGGTCGCCAACGTCAGCGTTCCGCTCTACCTGAAGGATATCGTCGACCAGTTGTCGGTGCCGGCCACCCTGCTGGCGATCCCGGTGGCGGCGCTGCTCGGTTACGGCCTGGCCCGGCTGATGGCCGGTCTGCTGGGGGAGATTCGCGACGCCATCTTCGCCCGCGTCATCCAGGGCGCGGTCCGCACCGTGGCGCGCTCGGTGTTCGAGCACCTGTTCAAGCTGTCGCTGCGCTTTCATCTGGATCGCCAGACCGGCGGCATGAGCCGCGACATCGAACGCGGCACCCGCGGCATCGGTTTCCTGCTCAATTTCACCGCGTTCAACATCCTGCCGACGCTGCTGGAAATCCTGATGGTGGCGGTCATCCTGCTGCACCGCTACAACGGCTGGTTTGCCGTGGTCACGCTGGGGACCATCGCGGTGTACATCACGTTTACGCTGACCGTCACCGAGTGGCGCACGGTATTCCGTCGCAGCATGAACGAACTCGATTCCAAGGCCAATGCCAAGGCGATCGACGCGCTGATCAACTACGAGACGGTCAAGTACTTCAACAACGAAGCCTACGAGTCGGCTCGCTACGACACGAATCTCGCCGCCTGGGAAGAGTCGGCGATCAAGAACCAGGTATCGCTGTCCTTCCTCAACGCAGGGCAGGGCGTCATTATCGCGGCCGGTACAACGCTGATCATGGTGCTGGCGGCGCGGGGGGTGGTGGACCATACCATGACCGTCGGCGACGTGGTGCTGGTGTCGGCCTACCTGACCCAGCTCTACTCGCCGCTGCATTTTCTCGGCTTCATCTACCGCGAGATCAAGCACTCGTTGGCCGACATGGAGCGCATGTTCGGCCTGCTGGAAACCCATGCCGAGGTGGCTGACGACGCCGGGGCCGAGGTGCTGGCGACCCGTGCCGCCGGGGTGCGTTTCGAGCATGTCGACTTCGGCTATGACGCCAAGCGTCAGATTCTGCACGATGTCAGCCTGAGCATCCCGCCGGGACGCACGCTGGCGGTGGTTGGAGCGAGCGGGGCGGGCAAGTCGACCTTGTCGCGGCTCTTGTTCCGTTTCTACGACGTCACTGCCGGCGGCATCAGCATCAACGGCACCGACATCCGTCAGATGACGCAGGACAGCCTGCGTGCCCACATCGGCATCGTGCCGCAGGACACCGTGCTGTTCAACGACAGCATCTACTACAACATCGCTTACGGCCGTCCCGGCGCCAGCCGCGAGGAGATCATCGAGGCGGCCAAGTCGGCGCACATCCACGATTTCGTGGTTGGCCTGCCGGACGGTTATGACACCCTGGTGGGCGAGCGCGGCCTGAAGTTGTCCGGCGGCGAGAAGCAGCGCGTGGCGATTGCCCGCACCATCCTGAAGAATCCGCCGATCCTGGTATTCGACGAGGCGACCAGTGCGCTCGATTCGCGCACCGAGAAGGCGATCCAGCACGAGCTGGCCGAGATTTCGGCCAACCGCACCACGCTGATTATCGCGCACCGCTTGTCGACGGTGGTCGACGCCGACGAGATCGTGGTGCTGGACGGCGGCCGCGTGATCGAGCGCGGCAGCCATCGCCAGCTGGTCGAGCAGAACGGTCGCTACGCGGAGATGTGGCTGTTGCAGCAGGAGAGCGAGAGTACGGCTGAAGCGCTATAACATTTGGTTATTTGATCGAATTCTGAATTGTTTTTGGTAATAGGTTTGAGGGGGCTTCATCGCCCCCTTTTTGCTGTCGCATAACATTATCCGAATCCCCTCCCGAATCCCGAAGGTCATCTCGCTGAGCCAGCGTGAGGGTACGTTGCTTGACGCAAGGCTGCGTCTTTTGATCTGCGCTGGTCCAATGGGCGGAAAGGCCCGTCGCTGCAGGCTTGGCGCGGGTGGGTGAGTTTATTTCTCTGGGGTGGGTGACGCGTTGCTGGATGCCGCGGCAATGGGCGGAAGGACGTGCCGGCGGCGTAGCCGGGAAGCCTGGCGGGAGACGGTGCCGGGTTGCTGTGTTTCGCCAGATTTTTTGCCTTCATGACACTTGGACGAAGGGCATGCTAGAGTCGATTGGGTAGCAGAAACACCTATAACATTTTCTTAGCAAGCTCGCCGGCAGGGTTCTCAGTCTGGGCCCGCCGTGCGTTAGGATCCGACGTGACAGCCATCGCAGAACTCGAACCACGCGAAGTGTGGGAGCACTTCCAGACCCTGTGCGAGATTCCTCGCCCCTCCAAGCACGAACAGCATCTGCGCGACTACCTGCAGGGCTGGGCGGAATTGAAAGGCTTGTCGACGCAGGTCGATCGTGCCGGCAATCTGATCATCCGGAAGCCGGCCACGGCTGGGCTGGAAAACCGGCGCGGGGTGGTGCTGCAGGGCCATCTCGACATGGTGTGCCAGGCCAACTCCGGCACGGAGCATGACTTTTTCAAGGATCCGATTCGGCCAGTCCTGCGCGATGGTTGGCTGGTGGCGGAAGACACCACGCTGGGTGCCGACAACGGCATCGGCGTGGCGCTGGCGTTGGCGGTGCTGGCCAGCGATACCGTGGCCCACGGGCCGGTCGAGGTGCTGCTGACGGTGGACGAGGAAGCCGGCATGGGAGGCGCCCTCGGGTTGGACACCGGTGTGCTCGAAGGCGATCTGCTGATCAACATCGATACCGAGGACTGGGGGGAGTTCTACCTCGGCTGCGCAGGGGGTGTGGACGTCAGTGTGCGTCGCGCTTACGCCGTGGAGGCGTTGCCGGCCGGCTATGCGGTGGGGCGCCTGTCGGTCAAGGGGCTGCGTGGCGGCCACTCCGGGGTGGACATCCACGAGGAACGTGGCAATGCCAACAAGTTGCTGATCCGGCTGATCCGCGAACTCGAACACGAGCTGGCGCTGCGCGTGGTCTCGTTCCAGGGCGGCTCGGCGCGCAATGCGCTGGCGCGCGAAGCCTTCGCCATGGTGGCTTATCCGGCTGGCGCTGCCGAAAAGCTGGTGGCGCGGCTGGACGCGTTCCAGCAGGCGGCACGTTTCGAGCTGGCGGGCGTGGACGACGGAGTGACACTGACACTGGAGCCGGCTTCGGCCAACGTGACCATGTCTCCGGACGATCAGCGCATGATTTTCGCGGCCTTGCTCGCCGCTCCACATGGAGTGCGGCGCATGAGCCGCCGTGTGCCGGGCGTGGTGGAGACCTCCAACAACCTGGGGGTGATTGCGCTGGACCAAGGCAAGCTGTTCGCCAATTTCATGGTGCGCTCGTTGCTGGACGCCGGGGCGCGGCAATTGGCCGACGAGATCGAGAGCCTGTTCGGGCTGATCGGTGCCGAGGTGGAGAGAGAGGGTCAGTACCCCGGCTGGGCGCCGAATCCGCAGTCGTCGCTGCTGGAACTGTTCCAGCAGGTCTACGAGCGTGAATACGGTCGCCGGGCCGAGGTGAAAGTGATCCACGCCGGGCTGGAGTGCGGCATCCTGGGCGGCAAATACCCGCACATGGACATGGTGTCGTTCGGCCCGGACATCCGCGGCGCCCATGCACCGGGCGAGCGGGTGCGGGTCGAGACGGTCGGCCACGCCTGGCGGCTGCTGCAGGCCGTGCTGGCGGCCGTGCCCGAACGCGCCTGAGGGCTGGTTCCCTGCGACAAGGCCCCGCCTCGAGCGGGGCCTTGCGTTGTGAGGCGCCGGTGGATCGTTCCAGTCAGGCTGTTCCTCTGTTCTGCCGCAACGGCGGCTTTGTCAGTGACCTGGTGGTTGCGCTTGGCGGCGGCGCCGAATCAGCGCGACAGTTCGGTCACGGCATGTCGGATCAGCCAGTGGGCGATGGACATCGACTGCGGGATAAGGGGAAGGTCGTCGATGGGAAACCAGGCGGCGTGCTCGATCTCGCCCTCTTGCGGCACGATGTCGCCGCCGGCGTACTCGGCGGTGAAGGCCAGCATCAGCGAATGCGGGAACGGCCACGATTGGGAGCCGACGTAACGCAGGTTCTTCAGCCGCACTCCCACTTCCTCGAACGCTTCGCGATGCACGCACTCTTCCAGCGTTTCACCGGCTTCGACGAAGCCGGCCAGGGCGCTGTAGATGCCGGGTGCGAAATGCGGCGCGCGTGCCAGCAGCAGCTCTTGCCCACGATAGATCGCCACCATCATGGCCGGCGACAGGCGCGGGTAGTAGAGCTGGCCGCAGTGCGGGCAATGCCGTCCCTGGTCGTGCTCGTGCTGCTGCAGCGGGGTCGCGCAGTGGCCGCAGAAACGGTGGGTGCGGCGGAACTGGCGCAATTGTGCCGCACGCGCCAGCGCAGGAGCCAGCTCGGCCGGCAGCTGCATCAGCGCCTGGCGCAGGCTCACCCATTCGCCGCTCGTCGGCATCGGCCCCACCAGCTCGCCCTGAAACAGGTTGACCCCGCCCAGTTGCGCCAGGAACAGCCGCTCGGTCAGCGGCCAGCTCGCGGCTTCGCTGCCGGGCAGCGTGCCGTTGACGAGCAGCAAGCGCTGTTCGTCGAACACGCACCACCGGGCGGGCAGGGACAGGTCGGGTTGGCTCGGCAGATCAAAGGACATGGGTGGCATCCAGTTGGACATCACGTCAGTTTACGTTGAGCGCGGGTGCTTCGTACATCCAGAACTCGCTCTGGCGGCGCACCACTTCGGACAGCGAGCCGCTGTCGTCGTAGACCTGGCGCAGCCAATGGCTGTCGAGGCGGCGCTGCAGGATCCGCTCGCGCAAGGCATTGTGCTGTGCCTCGATGCCGAGCGCCTGTGCATGCGGCAATAGCCCGTTGAGGGTGTCCAGCATGTCTTCGAGCAGGCTGGTCTGACGTTTCTTCACGCCGTCCACCAGCACCGCGTCGTAGCCGAAGCGGCACGCCTGGAAGCGGTTGTAGCTGTAGGTCAGGTAATGGGCCGGCGAGATATTGTTCCAGCCATCCTCGAAGCATTGCCGGGCCAGCATTTGGGCATACGCCGCCAGCAGCACCGGGGTATCCACCCCCAGCGGGGTGTCGCAGATGCGGATTTCCACCGTGCCATATTCCGGCTTGGGGCGGATATCCCAGTAAAAGTCCTTCATGCTCGCCACGATGCCGAGATCGGCCATACCGGTGAAGTAGTCGTTGAACTCGTCCCAGTTGCCGACGCACGGCATCGAGCCGGATAGCGGAAAAGCGTTGACGCTGGTCAGTCGCGAGCTCTGGAACAGCGTATCGACCCCCTGGTGGAACGGGGACGAGGCCGACAGGGCGATGAAGTGCGGAATGTAGCGCGACAGATAGTGCGTCAGCCGCACCGCGGTGTCGCCATCCGGGCAGCCGATATGGATGTGCTGGCCGTAGACGGTGAACTGCTTGGCGAGGTAGCCGTATAGCTCGGAAACCAGCTGGTAGCGCTCCTTGGGGTAGATGCGCTGGTCGCTCCAGTGCTGGAATGGGTGGGAGCCGCCGCCGGCGAGTCCCAGGTTGAGCTTCTCGGCTGTGCGTACCAGCAAGGCGCGGATGGCCAGTAGTTCCTCGAGCATGGTGTTGACGTCGCTGTGCACGGCGGTGCCGATCTCGATCATGCCCTGAGTGATCTCCGGCTTGATGTCGTAGCCGTGCGGGTGGCGCCCGAGTAGGTGCAATAGGTCGTCGGAGCCGCGCGTCAGATTGTAGTCGCGACGGTTGACGATCATCAGCTCCAGTTCCACGCCCAGTGTCAGGGGCTGGCTGGTCGAAAATTCCAGCATGATCTTTCCTTTCTCAGTCGCGGGTTTCCTGCGCGCAGCGCAGGGCGAAGCGCGTCACGATGGGTCCCAGCAGCTCCGTCAGGCATAGCACTGACAGCAGGAAGCCGCTGAATTCGGCCGCTCCTGCCGACAGGGTCAGGGCGCCCATCGTCATCAGCATGACGGCGCTGCCGGACATCGGCAGCAGGCCCAGGCCGAGCAATGCGCCATGCCTTGGGGGGAGGCCGTTGCTGCGGGCGGCGACCCACCACGAGCCGGCGGCCAGTAGGCTGCGTACCAGCACGAAGCCGACGGCGGACGGCCACAGCGCTGCCAGGGGCAGCGGCATCAATTGCGCTCCGGCGGCCACGAAGAAGGCGACAAAGAAGAAACTGGAGCGGCTCGACAGGCTGGGTTCGGCTACGGCATAACCTCGCTCCAGGTTGCGCGTGGCCAGGCCGAAGACCAGGATGGCCAGCGCCGGCAGCAGCTTGAGCATGGCGGAGAGTCCCACCACCAGGGCGATCAGGCCAAACATCAGCACGGTCTGCGCTTCTCGCTTGCCTCCGCCCAGCCAGACGTTGAGCCGGATCGCCAGGAGGCCGGCCACCAGGCCCAGCAGGACCGAGCCCAGCAGAAGCCAGCCTGGCAGCAGAATGAATGATTCCACGCCATGGCCGGCGCTGAAATGGGTAAACGACAGTGCCAGGGTAAAGACTGTCAGGCTCAACAGGTTGTTGAGCCCGGTGCAGGCCATCAGGCGCTCGGTGACCTGGCCTTCGGCCCGGCTTTCCCGCACCAGTTCCAGCAGCACCACCGGCGAGGTCGCGATGCCGATGGCGGCGAGCAAGGAGGCCGGAGCCATCGGAAAGCCCGAGAACGTGAGCAGGGCCAGCAGGCCGAGGAAGGTGATGACGCCGCTCAGCAGGGCGGTGGCGAACAGCGCTTTTTCACGGCGCAGCCAGCGCAAGTCGACGCGCCGGCCGATGTCGAACAGTGCCAGGCCCAGCGCCAGCTGGATGAACAGGCCGGCCTCGTCGATCAACTGTTGGTCCAGCAATTTGAGGCCCGAAGGGCCGATGATCAGTCCGCTCAGGATGTAGCCGGTGATGCCGGGAAGTTTGGCTACGCGGACAGCAATCTGCCCGCCCAGTACACCCAGCGCCAGCAGAATGCCGAAAGCGGCAAGCGGGTTCAGGGCGAGCGATTGCCAGGGCAAATCGTGCATGAAACCTCCTTTGGTGTGTTTTTGTACGAAGCTCGGCGGCGGATGTGTCCTGAGTGTAGGTCGGCTTCGGCGTTAGTGGGCGTCCATCGGCGTCATGGCGACAGGAGTAGTGCCGGAACTGGCCAAGCATTATCGATGCTTGCTGGTCACTCCCGTGTCTGCGGTGCCATCGGTGACCTTTGCCGGCTTGAGGGGGTGGCAGAAAGGTGTAGCATCATGAAGTGACGTGAGAATGACGTGAGAGTTTCATGGTTTTTGGTTTTTTTGGCCGAAGGGCCGCAGCCGAGTCCGAGCTTGCCCAGTTGCGGCAGCGGGCCGCGCGCATGCCGCTGCTGGCCGGGTTGAGCCATGCCGAGCTCACCCAGCTGGTCGCGCTGGCGGCGGTTTTTACCCGTGGCAAAGCCTTTAGCGGGGCCGCCGGCTTGATGGTGACGCCGGCGATGGTGGCAACGGTCACGTTGCAGATGGCGCTGCCGGTGATGAACCTCGGCAAGGAGGCGCTGGACGGTTGGGAAGAAGTGGTGCTGTACCCGTCCGCTTTTGTCGTGCGCGACCACTGGATGGCGCCAGGGGGCGTGGTCCATGAAGGTGACAGCGTGCTGATTGGCCAGGCACGACTGGATGGGCCGGTCGTCTTGTCCTGGCCAGATGTGAAGCGCTCCACCGGTCGTGACGGCTGGAACGTGGTGATCCATGAAATCGCCCACAAGCTCGATATGCTCAACGGCGACGCCAACGGTTTTCCGCCGCTGCACAAGGGTATGAATCGAGAACAATGGTCGCAGGCCTGGGCTGCCGCCTATGCCGATTTTCAGCAGCAATTGGAGCGCGAAGGCGAAATGGCGGAGGAGGGCTGGCTCGATCCCTACGCAGCGGAAAGCCCGGCCGAATTCTTCGCGGTGCTCAGCGAGGCGTTCTTCGAATGCCCGCAGGGGTTGGCCGAAGACTACCCGGCCGTGTACCGGCAGCTGGTGGCTTTCTACCGGCAAGATACGCTGGCACGCTTGTCCACGCTAGAATGAGCGTCTGTTCATCCTGACCAGGACGGTTGCTTTCACATGTATCTCATTCTGATCGGCTGGCTCTACGTGGTGCTGATGATGGCGGTGGTGCAGGAAAGTCCCGTCCGTATGGCCTTCATCATCGTGTTTCTGGCAGTGCTGCCCGGGCTATTGTTCACGCGGCTGGTGCGGCGTCGTTTGCGCAAGAAGGTTGCGCTTGCAGAGGCCGAGAACGAAGAGCCCGCGGCTTGAGCTGACTCTGCCCACGGTGCTATACTTCTGCGCGCCCTGCATTTCGCAGGGTTTTTACTACGCACATTCGCGCCGAAAGGGTGTCCGACAGGATTCTGCGCGCGAATGGAGGCCTAACCCTTTAGGAGTTTTGCATGACCACCAACGTTACCATGCGCCAGATGCTGGAAGCCGGCGTTCACTTCGGCCACCAAACCCGTTTCTGGAACCCGAAAATGGCTCAGTACATTTTCGGCAGCCGCAACAAGATCCACATCATCAACCTGGAAAAGACCCTTCCGCTGTTCGTTGAAGCTCAGGAATACGTACGTCGCCTGGCTGCCAACAAGGGTACCGTCCTGTTTGTGGGTACCAAGCGTCAGGCGCGTGAGATTGTTCGTGAAGAAGCAGCCCGTTGTGGCATGCCGTTCGTCGATCACCGCTGGCTCGGCGGCATGCTGACCAACTACAAGACCGTGAAGCAGTCCATCAAGCGTCTTGAAGAAAAGCGTGCCATCCTGGAAAGCTCCGGCGACACCGGTTACAACAAGAAAGAGCTGCTGGACCTCGAGCGCGAAGTTGAGAAGCTGGAGCGTTCGCTGGGCGGTATCAAAGACATGAAAGGTCTGCCGGACGCCATCTTCGTTATCGACACCGGCTACCAGAAGGGTACCGTTGTTGAAGCCAAGAAGCTGGGCATCCCGCTGATCGGCGTGGTTGATACCAACAACTCGCCGGAAGGCATCAATTACGTAATTCCGGGTAACGACGACTCCAATCGCGCCATCCGCCTGTACGCCCGCGGCATCGCCGATGCCGTGCTGGAAGGCCGCGCACAGTCGCTGCAGGAAATCGTTGCCGCTGAACCGGCTCAAGCCGAGTAAGCACGGACCTGAGAAAGGGGCGTAAGCCCCTTTTTTTGAACCCGTACCGCTTTACGTAATAAAGATACTGTTAAGGAGTTTCAAGCATGGCGGAAATTACCGCAAAAATGGTCTCGGACCTGCGCGCTGCTACCGGCCTTGGCATGATGGAGTGCAAGAAGGCGCTGGTTGAAGCCGAAGGCGATCTGGCCAAGGCCGAAGAAATCCTGCGCATCAAGTCGGGCAACAAGGCCTCCAAGATGGCTGGCCGTCTGGCGGCCGAAGGCATCATCGGTTCCTTCATCGAAGGCGGCGTTGGCGCCCTGGTGGAAGTGAACTGCGAAACCGATTTCGTTGCCAAAGACCCGACCTTCCTGGCGTTGGCTGCCGCTGCGGCCAAGGCTGTCGTTGCTGCCAATCCGGCCGACGTTGAAGCGCTGTCCGCCGTTGAAGTGGATGGTCTGTCCGTTGAAGAAATCCGCAAGGCCGCGATCGCCAAACTGGGCGAGAACATGACCATTCGTCGTTTCGTTCGCTACGAAACCGAAGGCAAGATCGCGACCTACCTGCACGGTGCCAAGATCGGCGTCATCGTTGATTTCAACGGCGGCGACGAAGGTCTGGGCAAGGACATCGCCATGCACATCGCCGCTTCCAAGCCGATCTGCGTGTCCAAGGATCAGGTTCCGGCTGAAACCCTGGAGCAAGAGCGCAAGATCTACACCGCCCAGGCAGCAGAATCCGGCAAGCCGGCTGACATCGTGGCCAAGATGGTGGAAGGCCGCGTGAACAAGTACCTGGCCGAAGTGACCCTGCTGGGTCAGCCGTTCGTGAAGAACCCGGACCAGACCGTCGAGAAGCTGCTGGCTGAGAAATCCGCCTCGGTGAAAGCCTTTGCCATGTTCGTCGTGGGTGAAGGTATCGAGAAGAAGGTAGTGGACTACGCCGCTGAAGTGGCTGCCGCCGCCAAGCTGTAAGTCCGGACATCTGGACTGATTAGAACGGCACCCTGCCTGCAGGGTGCCGTTTTGCAAATTGACTGATTGAAAAACTGCCACCGAGGTGACTATGAGCCAAGCTCCTGCCTATAAACGTATTTTGCTCAAACTGTCGGGCGAGGCCCTGATGGGCGACGATAGCTACGGGATCAACCGCGCCACGATCGAGCAAATCGTGGGGCAGATCAAGGAGGTGGTCGATCTGGGCATCGAGGTGGGCATCGTCATCGGCGGCGGCAACATCTTCCGCGGCGTGGCGCCGGCGGCCTCCGGTATGGATCGTGCCACGGCCGACTACATGGGCATGATGGCGACCGTGATGAACGCGCTGGCCCTCAAGGATGCCATGACCAAGGTGGGTCTGGTGGCCCGGGTGCAATCGGCATTGACCATGCAGCAGATCGCCGAACCGTATGTGCGCGGCAAGGCCATGCAGTATCTGGAAGAGGGCAAGGTTGTCATCTTCGCGGCCGGTACGGGCAACCCGTTCTTTACCACCGACACGGCGGCAGCGCTGCGTGGCATGGAAATGAACGTGGACATCATGCTCAAGGCCACCAAGGTGGATGGGGTGTACACCGACGATCCGAAGAAGAACCCGGATGCCCAGCGCTACCAGACGCTGACCTTCGACGAGGCGATTTCGCGCAACCTCAAGGTGATGGATGCCACTGCCTTTGCGTTGTGCCGGGATCAGAACCTCAACATCAAGGTGTTCAGCATCTTCAAGGCCGGCGCTCTCAAGCGTGTAGTGCTTGGCGAAGACGAAGGCACGCTGGTACACTGCTGAGCCTTACCGAATAGTAAAAAGGCGGAAACGGCAGCAGCCGCTTTCCGCCTTGTTTTTCCAAGTATCCATGGAGTTGACATGATTAACGACGTCAAGAAATCGGCCGAACAGAAAATGCAGAAGTCGCTGGAAGCCTTCAAGAACGACCTGACCAAGGTTCGTACCGGCCGCGCGCACACCGGTATTCTGGATCATGTCATGGTGGATTACTACGGTAGCGACGTGCCGGTGAACCAGGTGGCTAACGTCACGTTGATCGATGCCCGCACCATCGGTGTCCAGCCGTGGGAAAAGAGTATGCTGGGCAAGATCGAAAAGGCCATCCGTGATTCCGATCTCGGCCTGAATCCGGCTTCGATGGGCGAGATCATCCGCGTGCCGATGCCGATGCTGACCGAAGAGCGCCGCAAGGATCTGATCAAGCTGGTGCGTGGCGAGGCTGAAGGTGCCCGTGTCGCCGTACGCAATATCCGCCGCGACGCCAACAATGAATTCAAGAACCTGCTCAAGGACAAGTCGATTACCGAGGACGACGAGCGCCGTGGCCAGGATGACATCCAGAAGCTGACCGACAAGTACATTGCCGAAGTCGACAAAGCCCTTGCCGCCAAAGAAACCGATCTGATGGCGGTATAAGGGGAACGACTTGTTCGGTAGTTCCACTAGTTCCATTCCTGAAGTCCGCCCGGTGCCGCGCCATATTGCCATCATCATGGATGGCAACGGACGCTGGGCCAAAAAACGCTTTCTGCCCCGTGTTGCCGGCCATAAGAAAGGCCTGAGCGCGGTGCGTGAGGTCGTTTCGGGCTGCCAGAACCTGGGGGTCGAGTATTTGACCCTGTTTGCCTTTTCCACCGAAAACTGGCGCCGCCCGCAGGACGAAGTCTCGTTTCTGATGGACCTCTTCCTGGGTGCGCTGGAGAACGAGGTGGAGAAGCTGCATTCCAATAATATCTGCCTCAAGGTTATCGGCGATCGCTCCCGTTTTGCCCCGCGCATCGTGGAACGCATTGAAGCAGCCGAGGCGCGCACGGCTGCCAACGGTGGCCTGGTGCTGACCATCGCCGCCGATTACGGTGGGCGCTGGGACATGCTGCAGGCTGTCAACCGGCTGATTCGGGAGGGGGCTACCGCCATCACCGAAGAGGCGCTGGCTGGTCGCTTGTCGATGGCCTATGCCCCGGAGCCCGATCTGTTCATCCGTACCGGTGGCGAGCAGCGCATCAGCAATTTCCTGCTGTGGCAGCTGGCTTACAGCGAACTGTACTTCACCGATCTGTTGTGGCCCGATTTCGACAAGCAGGCCTTGGAAGGGGCCGTGCAGTCCTATCGGTGCCGCGAGCGTCGCTTTGGCCGGACAAGCGAGCAACTGCCTGCCTCGTTGCGCCGGGACTGACTCCATGCTGAAAACACGCGTGCTGACCGCACTGGTGCTGCTTCCTTTGATGCTGGCGGCACTGTTCTTCTTCTCGGCCCCGTTATGGGCCGCTTTTTCGTGGCTGGTCGTTGGCTTGGCACTGTGGGAGTACAGCCGGATGGTGGGCATGGCCGGTACTGGCCAATGGCTCTACCTGGCGATCTCGACGCTGCTTGCGGCAGGGGCTTGGTTTGGCCGGGTCACTGCGATGCCGTGGCTACACCTTCTGGTGCTGGCTTTCTGGCTGGCGGTGGTGCCGCTGTGGTTGTCGCGGCGTTGGGTGGTCCGAAACGGCTGGGGTGCCCGGCTGTTGGGTTGGCTGCTGATGTTTCCGGCCTGGTTCGCCTTGCTCGAATGGCGGCCGCAACCCAATGTGGCACAGGCACAGCAGCTCTTGGCCATCATGGGGTTGGTCTGGGTGGCGGACATCGCAGCCTATTTTTCCGGCAAGGCGTTCGGCCGGCGCAAGCTGGCACCGTCGATCAGCCCCGGTAAAAGCTGGGAGGGGGTCTATGGCGCGCTGGTGGCGACGGCGGCTTATGTTTTCCTGGTGAATGAACTGGGCTGGCTGCATCTAGGTCTGTCACCATGGAGCCTGCTGCTCTTGTCTCTTCCCCTGACTGCTGTCAGCATTGCCGGAGACTTGCTGGAGTCGTGGTTCAAGCGCGCCGCTGGCCTCAAGGACAGTAGCCAACTGCTTCCCGGTCATGGTGGGGTTTATGATCGTATCGATAGTCTTATCGCCGTGCTTGCCGTGAGCAATGCCTTGCGTGTGCTGAGTGGGCTGTAACCTGCTATTGGCGTGATCACGACCGCGTTGGCGGCTAAGAATCAGCAGGGGCAAGGCGTGATCTGCGCCGCTGTGCGGGCACCGCAAGCGGGGAGCAAGCTTTTTTTGCTCCAACCCGAAGGGCCACGCGCCCTGTGCGCCGCCTGTGGCGTTACGGCGCTTGGCCAATCAATGACATCGACCTGCGCGACCGCCTCTTGCATCCAGACCGGATGCTTGCTGCAGTTCGCGAGCTGGTCCATAACAGGCTCCAAATCGCCAAACTGATGAAACCTCAAGGAATCGTAGTACTTGGGGCAACCGGCAGCATCGGCACGAACACGCTGGATGTGGTTGCCCGACACCCGGAGCGCTACCGCGTGGTGGCGCTGGCAGCCCACCGGCAGGTAGATCGCCTGTTCGAACAGTGCCGGCAGTTTCGTCCCGCCTTCGCGGTCATGGTCGACGAGCAGGCAGCCAGCGCGCTGCGCTTGCGGCTGAATGAAGCCGGCCTGCCGGTCGAGGTACTGACCGGTGCCCATGCCCTCAAGATGGTCGCCACCTTGCCGGAGGCGGACATGGTGATGGCCGCCATTGTCGGGGCGGCGGGCCTGCCGTCGGCGCTGGCAGCTGCCCGTGCGGGCAAGCGTATCTTGCTGGCCAACAAGGAGTCCTTGGTGGTGGCGGGGCAGCTTTTCATGAGCGCTGTGCGCGAGGGTGGTGCCGCGTTGTTGCCGGTCGATAGCGAGCACAACGCCATTTTCCAGTCCTTGCCCGATGGTTACCTCGGTTCGCTGGAGCAAGCCGGGGTGCGCAAAATCATCCTGACCGCCTCGGGCGGCCCGTTCCGGCAGTTGTCGTCCGCAGAACTCCATTGTGTTACCCCGGCCCAGGCGTGCAAGCATCCGAACTGGGTGATGGGGCAGAAGATTTCCGTCGACTCCGCCTCGTTGATGAACAAGGGGCTGGAGGTCATCGAGGCGCATTGGTTGTTCAATGCGCCGGCCGATAACATCGACGTGGTCGTGCACCCGCAGAGTGTCATCCATTCCATGGTGCAATACCGCGACGGTTCGGTCGTCGCCCAGCTGGGGTCGCCCGACATGCGCACTCCAATCGCCTACGCCATGGCGTGGCCGGAGCGGATCGACGCCGGTGTGGCCTCACTCGACTTCTTTACCTTGTCCAATCTGACGTTCGAACAGCCGGATCTGGAGCGCTTCCCTTGCCTGAAGCTGGCCTTTGAGGCGCTGCGTAGCGGGGGCGATGCCCCGGCGGTGTTGAATGCGGCCAACGAAGTTGCCGTGGCAGCCTTCCTGGACGGAAAGATAGGCTTCATGGGTATTCCTGAACTGGTCGAGCAGGCCCTCGGCCGCTTCGACTTGTCCGCCAGTACTACGCTGGATGCGTTGCTGGAGAAGGATCGAGAGGTCCGCTCATCCCTTGAGGCACTGCTGCCACTATGATTTCCATCCTCGCCTTCCTCCTGGCCATCGGCGTTCTGGTCACTTTCCATGAACTGGGTCACTATGCCGCCGCTCGTTGTTGCGGAGTGAAGGTGCTGCGTTTCTCGATCGGTTTTGGCAAGCCGCTCTTCACTGTGAAATGGGGGGAGACGGAGTGGGCGGTTTGCCCGATTCCCCTGGGTGGCTATGTGAAGATGCTGGATGAGCGCGAGGGGATCGTGGCCCCGGCAGACCGGCCGCGCGCCTTCAACCGGCAGCCGGTCGGCAAGCGCATGTTGATCGTGGTGGCGGGGCCCGTGATGAACCTGTTGCTCGCCACCTTGTTCTACTGGGTGGTGATCGGCAATGGTCTGACCCTGTACCGGCCGCTGGTGGGCACGGTGGTGCCGGAGAGTCCTGCTGCCATCGCCGGGTTCCAGCCGGGAGACCGGGTTCTGTCGATTGCCGGTACGCCTGTTGCCCAATGGAATGACATCAGCCTGGCCTTGCTCGACCGCAGCAGCGATGCCAGCGAGCCCTTGACGGTGCAAGTGGAAACCGTCGCCGGGCAGCGTCTCAACCGTGTGGTGAAGGCCGGGTCTGAAACCGGCGGCAATGGCCAGATCGGCATATTGCCGGTGCGCTATTCCCTGGTGTTGGGGGCCATTGAGCCGGGTGGGGCTGCGCAAAGAGCCGGGCTAAGCGCCGGCGACCTCTTGCTGAGCGCCGACGGCCGCAGCTTGCGTGGTTGGGCCGAGTGGGTCGGAATGGTGCACAACAGCCCCGGCAAAGAGGTTTCCCTGGCGTTTCAGCGGGGCCAAGAGCGTCGGCAAGTGACGTTGCGTCCGGATTCAGTCGAAACCCCCACCGGTTTTGTCGGCCGGATCGGGGCGGCGCCGGCGGTGGATGCCGCCTGGCTTGCGACGCTGCGTTACGAGCTGCATCCGGACGTCGCCGAAGCGGGGGGGATGGCGTTGCAAAAGACCTGGTCCAACGGCGTGCTGAGCCTGCGCATGTTCGGGCGCATGCTGATCGGCCAGGCATCGTGGAACAATCTGAGCGGACCAATCACCATCGCCAGTGTGGCCGGCCAGACTGCACGCCAAGGATTGGACGCCTATCTTGAATTTCTGGCACTGATCAGTGTCAGCATTGGCATATTGAACCTGCTGCCCATCCCCATTCTGGATGGGGGACACTTAATGTATTATACGGCGGAGTTGATTAAGGGGAGCCCGGTCAGTGAACGGGCGCAGTTACTCGGGCAAAGAATAGGTTTTGCCTTGCTGGCTTCGTTGATGGCATTTGCCTTGCTAAACGACATCAGCCGCCTTTTTGGGGGTTAGAACAAACCGATGAGAATCAAACTCGTTGCAGCGGCGATTGCCGGTCTGTTTTCCATGTCTGCTGCCATGGCGGCCGAGCCGTTCGTGGTCAAGGATATCCGTGTCGAGGGCTTGCAGCGCACCGAACCCGGTACGGTATTCAACTACATGCCGCTCAAGGTGGGCGATACCTTTACCGACGAGAAGGCCAAAGAAGCGATCAAGGCATTGTTTGCCACCGGTTTTTTCAATGACGTTCGGATGGAGGCGCAGGGCGATGTTCTGATCGTTTCCGTCATCGAGCGCCCCGTGATCACCCAGCTGAATATCAGCGGCGCCAAGGAATTCGACAAGGACCAGCTCAAGAAGGCGCTGAAGGAAAACGGTCTGGCCGAATCCCGCGTGTTCGATCAGGGCCTGCTGGATGGTGCCGTTCAGGAGCTGAAGCGACAGTACTACAGCCGCGGCAAGTACTCGGTGGAAATTACCCCCAGCGTGACCAAGCTGGAGCGTAATCGCGTCGCCGTCACCCTGGACATCGTCGAGGGCGTGACAGCCAAGATCAAGGAAATCCGCATCGTTGGCGCCAAGGCGTTCGATCAGGATACGCTGCTGGGTCAGTTCTCGCTGACCACCGGTGACTGGCTGTCGTGGATCACCAAGGACAACCAGTACTCCAAGCAGAAGCTGTCCGGCGATCTGGAGAAGCTCAAGGCGTTCTACCAGAACCAGGGCTATCTCGAGTTCAACATCGACTCGACCCAGGTTTCGATCAGCGCCGACAAGGAGGACATGTTCCTCACCATCAATATCAACGAAGGTCAGCGCTATACCATTTCCGATGTGAAGCTGGCTGGCGACCTGAAGGTTCCGGAAGCCGAGTTGCGCAAGTTGATCCAGTTCAAGGCTGGCGACGTGTTCAGCCGCGAGAAGGTCAACGATTCGGTAACTGCCATCAGCGACCGGCTGGGTAACGATGGTTACGCCTTTGCCAACGTCAATGCGCTGCCGGAGATCGACCGCGAGAAGCGTCAGGTGGCCTTCACGCTGTTCCTCGATCCGGGCCGCAAGACCTACGTTCGCCGCGTGAATATCGCCGGCAACACCAAGACGCGTGACGAGGTGGTGCGCCGCGAACTGCGCCAGCTCGAGGGTGCGCCGTACGCCTCCGATAAGATCAAGCGCAGCAAGGAACGGGTCGAGTTGTTGGGCTACTTCGAGGATGTCAACGTCGAAACCCCGGCGGTGGCCGACACCCCGGACCAGGTCGACATGAACATCAACCTGAAGGAGCGTCCGACCGGCAGCATCTCGGCCGGTATCGGCTTCGTGCAGGGCCAGGGCCTGGTGTTCTCCGGCAGTGTGTCGCAGAGCAATATCTTCGGCTCCGGCAAGTCGTTGTCGGCCGGCATTTCCACCGGCAAGGTCAACAAGAGCGCCAGCATCGCCTTCAACGACCCGTATTTCACGGTCGATGGTGTCAGCCTGGGCTACAACTTGTACACCCGCACCTACGATGCCCAGGAAGACAACGTCTCCAAGTACAAGACGCGTACCACCGGTGCCGCGGCCAAGTTCGGCGTGCCGATCACCGAGTTCGACCGCATCAACCTGAGCCTGGGGGTGGAGCAGACCGCCATCACTACCTTTAGTGACAGCCCGCAGCGCTACCTCGACTTTGTCGACAAGTACGGCAAGAGCGCCAATACCTTGTTGTCCACCATCAGCTGGTCGCGCGATACCCGCGACAGCGCCTTGTGGCCGACGCGTGGCGCGGTGCTGCGCGCCGGGGTCGATATCGGCCTGCCGGGCCTCGACCTGCAATACTATCGCCTGAGCCATCAGCAGACCTGGTATTTCCCGCTGTCGAAGACCTTCACCCTGATGCTGAATGGCGAAGTGGGGTATGCCGACGGTTACGGCAAGAGCGCGACCCTGCCGTTCTTCCAGAACTTCTACATGGGTGGTCTGGGCTCGGTACGGGGCTACGAGACCGGCAGTATCGGTCCCAAGGACACCAACGGCGACTTCCTCGGCGGCACCACCAAGATGGTCGGCAACGTCGAGCTGTTGTTCCCGTTCCCGGGCATGCGCGACAACAAGTCGGTACGCACCAGCGTGTTCTTCGACGTCGGCAGCCTGTGGGACAGCAATGTGTCCGGTTCTACCCCGAGCGATGGGCTGCGTTATTCGACTGGCGCGGCGCTGACCTGGCTGTCGCCGATGGGGCCGATGAAATTCAGCTACGCCGTACCGCTGAAGAAGGAAGAGGGCGACAAGAAGCAGTCCTTCCAGTTCCAGCTGGGGACGGTGTTCTGAGCGGAGTCCGCATATGAAGATGAAAACTGTTCGCTTGCTTGCCGCCTGCGCCGTGGCGGCCGCTTCGTTCGCTGCGACGGCCGCCGAGTTCAAGCTGGGCTACATCAACACCGAGCGGGTATATCGCGAGGCGGCCCCGGCACAGCAGGTGATGAAGAAGCTGGAGAAGGAGTTCAGCGACCGACGTACCGAGCTGAAAAAGATGGAGGATCGTGCCAAGCAGCTGGAAACGCTGCTGGGCAAGAGCGGCTTGGGGCTGGATGATCGCAAGAAGTACGAGCGCGAGCTGGCCGGACTCGACCGCGATTACCGGGCCAAGGGGCGCGAGCTGGCGGAGGACTTCAATCTGCGTCGCAATGAGGAGTTCGCCGCTGTGCAGGAGCGTGCCAACCGTACCATCAAGCAGATCGCCGAGCGCGAACAGTTCGACCTGATCCTGCAGGACGCGGTGTACGTCAATCCAAAGTACGACATCACTGCCAAGGTCCTCAAGGAACTGGACAAGTAATTCCCTCTATTTTCCGGAGAAGCCGGCCCCGGGTCGGCTTTGTTTTTGATGGCATACACCCTTTCCGAAATCGTGGCGCGGCTCGGTGGCGAGCTGCGTGGTGACGATTGCCTGGTCGAACGCCTGGCTCCGCTGGAGGACGCCAAGACGGGCGAAATCAGTTTTCTCGCCAGCGCCAAGTTCCGGCGTCAGCTCGAGACGACCGCAGCCAGCGCGCTCATCATGTCGCCCAAGTTGGTCGAAGAAACCGGCTATGGCGGGCCGCTGATCCTGACCGACGACCCTTATCTCTATTTTGCCCGGGTGGCGACGCTGTTCCATCCCGCCCCGCCGGCCCGTCCCGGCATCCATGCCTCGGCGGTGGTCGGCGAGGGATGCCGCATCGATGCCTCCAGCGAGATCGGCGCCAACGTCAGCATCGGTCGTGATGTGACCATCGGCCAGCGCTGCCGCATCCTGCCGGGCGTGGTGATCGGCGATGGCGTGGTGATCGGCGACGACGTGACGCTGCACCCCAATGTCACGGTTTATCACGGTTGCCTGATCGGTTCGCGCGTCGGTATCCACTCCGGCACGGTGATCGGCGCGGACGGCTTCGGCCTGGCCTGGGCCCGCGACCACTGGTTCAAGATTCCGCAAACCGGCCGGGTGGTGATCGAGGACGACGTCGAGATCGGCGCCAACACCACGGTCGACCGCGGTGCCATGGCCGACACCATCATCCGCAAGGGCGCCAAGATCGACAACCTGGTGCAGATCGCGCACAACGTGCAGATCGGCGAGCACACCGCGATCGCCGGCTGCGTCGGCATCGCCGGCAGCACCAAGATCGGGGCCTATTGCACCGTCGGCGGTGCGGCGATGTTCGTCGGCCACATCGAGGTGACTGACCGCACCCATATCGGTGGTGGCACGCTGGTGTCCAAGAGCATCAAGAAGCCGGACAACTACGCCTCGTCCTACCCGCTTTCCACCATGAAGGAATGGCTGCCCAACGCCGTTCACCTGAGACATCTCGACGATCTCGTCAAACGCGTAAAAGAACTCGAACGCGAGATCAAGACCCTGAAAGACAGCAAGGAACAGAATAATGACTGAGCATGCCGTGAACGTCGACGTACGTGAAATCATGAAATACCTGCCGCACCGCTACCCGTTCCTGCTGGTGGACCGCGTGGTCGAGTTCGAGGCGGGCAAGCGTGTCAAGGCGCTCAAGAACGTGACCATCAACGAGCCTTTCTTCGTCGGCCACTTCGAGCAGTATCCGGTGATGCCGGGCGTGCTGATCATCGAGGCACTGGCCCAGGCGGCCGGCATCCTGTCGATCAAGAGCCAGGGCGAGCGCGCCGAGAATGAGCTGTACTTCTTCGTCGGCATCGACAACGCCCGTTTCAAGCGCCAGGTAGTGCCGGGCGATCAGCTGGTGATGGAAGTGGAGGAACTGACCTCCAAGCGCGGCATCGCCAAGTACAAGGCGCGTGCCCTGGTGGACGGTCAGGTGGCCTGCGAGGCCGAGATCATGTGCGCCAAGCGCGAGGTGTGACCATGGCGATTCATCCCACCGCTATCGTCGACCCGAACGCCCGGGTCGCTCCGGATGTCGAGATCGGCGCCTATTCGATCGTCGGCCCCAACGTGTCCATCGACAGCGGCACCTGGGTCGGGCCGCACGTGGTGATCGAGGGCCACACCTCGATCGGCAAGAACAACCGCATCTTCCAGTTCTGCTCGCTGGGCGCGATGCCGCAGGACAAGAAGTACGCGGGCGAGCCGACCCGGCTCGAGATCGGTGACAACAACACCATCCGCGAATTCTGCACCTTCAACGTCGGCACCGCGCAGGACGTCGGCGTGACCCGCCTCGGCAACGACAACTGGATCATGGCCTACGTGCACCTGGCGCACGACTGCCAGGTTGGCAACCACACCATCTTCGCCAACAACGCCACACTGGCCGGCCACGTGCAAATCGGCGACTGGGTGATCCTGGGTGGTTTCACCAGCGTGCACCAGTTCGGCATCATCGGCGAGCATGCCATGACCGCGTTCGCCAGCGCCGTGGCGCAGGACGTACCGCCGTACGTGATGGCGCACGGCAACCGTGCCGTGCCTTCCGGCATCAACGCCGAGGGCCTGAAGCGCCGTGGTTTCACTCCGGAGCAGATCCGCTCCATCCGCCAGGCCTACAAGACGCTGTACCGCAACGGCCTGTCGCTCGACGAGGCCAAGCAGGCCATCATCGCCGAAGCGGCCAGCCACCCCGAGCTGGAGGCGTTCGTGCGCTTCTTCGGCCTGTCGGAGCGGGGCATCATTCGCTAAATCATGCCGGAACCCTTGTTCAAGCGAAGCGGCGCGTTGAAGGTCGCCATGGTGGCCGGCGAGGCGTCGGGCGACCTGCTGGGCGCGCACCTGATGGCGGCGCTCAAGGCACGCCATCCCGAGATCGAGTTTGCCGGTATCGGCGGGCCCCGGATGCAGGCACAGGGTCTCTACTCGGTGGTGCCGCAGGAGCGCCTGGCGGTGCGCGGCTACGCCGAGGTGCTGTCGCGCCTGCCTGAGCTCTTGCGCATCCGCGCCCATCTGCGCGATGGCCTGATCGCCGAGCGGCCCGACGTGTTCGTCGGCATCGATGCCCCGGACTTCAACCTCGGGCTCGAGAAGTCGCTGAAGAAGAAGGGCATTCGTACCGTCCACTACGTCAGCCCGTCGGTATGGGCGTGGCGCCCGGAGCGGGTGCAGAAGATCGGCGAGGCGGCCGATCGGGTGCTGTGCCTGTTTCCGATGGAGCCGCCGCTGTATGAAAGGGCCGGCGTGCCGGTGACTTTCGTCGGCCATCCGCTGGCGGGGGAAATTCCGCTGGTGCCGGATACCGCCGCGATGCGCGAGCAGCTCGGCTTGTTCCCGGGAGGGCCGGTGTTCGCGCTGCTGCCCGGCAGCCGCGTCAGCGAGATCGACTACTTGGGCGAGATCTTCGTCAAGACGGCGCGGCTGCTGCACGAGCGCTACCCGGCGGCGCAGTTCCTGGTGCCGCTGGCGACGCGGGCGACGCTCGATGCCTTCGACCGGGTGCTGTCCCGGCTCAAGGCCTGGGATTTGCCGATCCGCAAGCTGTTCGGCCACGCGCAGATGGCGATGATCGCCAGCGACGTGGTGCTGGTGAAGAGCGGCACCTCGACGCTGGAGGTGGCGCTCACCAAGAAACCGATGGTGATCACCTACAAGCTGTCGTGGCTCACCTACCGTCTGGTCAAGCGCAAGCTGAAGCTGCCGTGGGTCGGCCTGCCCAACATCCTGTTGGGCGACTCGGTGGTGCCGGAGCTGCTGCAGTACGACGCCACGCCGGAAAGGTTGGCCGAAGCCGTGGCCGCACTCTACGATGACGAGCCGGCCAGGCGGGCGCTCACCGCCCGTTTCACCGCGCTGCATCGCGAGCTGAAGCAGGATACCGCCGAGCTCGCGGCCGACGCGGTGCTGCAGGTGGCGGGGGTGCCGGCATGATCGCCGGGGTCGACGAGGCGGGCAGGGGGCCGCTTGCCGGGGCGGTGTTCGCCGCCGCGGTGATCCTCGACCCGGCCCGGCCGATCGCCGGGCTGGCCGATTCCAAGAAACTCTCGGAAAAGCAGCGCGACGAGCTGGCGCCGCTGATCCGCGAGCGCTCGCTCGCCTGGTGCATCGCCAGCGCCAGTGTCGACGAGATCGACCGGCTCAACATCCTGCAGGCCACCATGCTGGCGATGAGTCGCGCCGTGGCCGGTTTGTCGGTTGTGCCCATCGAGGTGCTGATCGACGGCAACCGTGTGCCCAAGGGCATCGCCGTGCCGGCGCGCGCCATCGTCAAGGGCGATGCGTTGGAACCGGCTATCTCGGCCGCGTCCATCCTCGCCAAGACCGCGCGCGACGCCGAGCTGGTGGCGCTCGACGCCTTGCATCCCGAGTTCGGTTTCGCCCGCCACAAGGGCTACCCGACGGCCGAGCACCTGGCGGCGATCGAGCGTTTCGGCGTGCTGGCGGAGCACCGTCGCACCTTCGGCCCGGTCAAGGCGTGGCTGGCGCGGCAGCAGGGGCAGTTGTTCTGACCGGCCGCACTCCAGCGGGCCGTGTCACCAGCAGAACGCTACCTTCCGGCAGGCCTTTCCGCGCCCCTTCCGAGTAACACCATGACGCCTCACAAGCACTGTTTCCCACCGGTCGTCTCGCCCGAGGTGCGCCTGCTGATCCTGGGCTCGCTGCCGGGTGACGCCTCGCTGGCGGCCGGCCAGTATTATGCCCACCCGCGCAACCAGTTCTGGCGCCTCTTGGGCGAAGTGCTGGGCGAGCCCTTGGGCGAGATGCCGTATGCCGACCGGCTCGGCTGCCTGCTGGAGCATCGTGTCGGGCTGTGGGATGTGGTGGCGCAGGCGCGGCGTCAGGGCAGCCTGGATGCCGCGCTCAACGACATCGAGCACAACGACCTCCTGGTGCTGACGCGTTCCCTTCCCCGGCTCGAGGCGATTGGATTCAACGGCGGCACGGCGTTCAAGGCGGCGAAATACCTGGCTTCAAGCCCCCTGGCCTTGCTGGCGCTGCCATCTTCCAGCCCGGCCTATACCCGCCCCTATGAGGAAAAGCTTGCGATCTGGCTGCAATTGCGCCGATATATGTAGTAGGAGCTTGCGAGAAACATCGTCCCACAGGGATTCCCTGCGGTCATTGCCGCGCTCCCGGGCGGTTCGAGAGGCGTCGCCGTATCGCGGGTGCGGCGAGCATTGCGGGGCCGGGCGGGGTGGGCTGCCGAGTTTATTGACAAGCGCGCTGTCTGACCGGTTGATCGGAGGCCGTCATGAACCGCTATTGCATCTGGTTTGCCACGCCTGACGACAAGGTGGTGCGCCGCGCCGAGGTGGTGCTGAACGGCTCGATTCATTGCCACCAAGTGCTGGAGGAGATCGAGGCACAGCTGGCGATCGATTGCGGGCTGACCGAAGTGATGATCATCGACTGGAAACGCTTCGAGGACCCCGAGGACGGGCAGGGCAACGATGCCAGCCTGTCGCACGCCGCCTGAACGCCGCTGAATGGCTCTGTCGCGCCCCCTGATCGGGCTCAGGGGTACTGCGTGCAATCTTTTTGCTGGGCGTAGCGAAGCTGTGCACGCAGGGAGCGCTCCGTGATGAAATATCTTCAGAGGCTGCGTGCCCATTGCGGTTTCGGTGCGGCCCTTCATCCCGCCGGGGGCCGCTCGTGACGATTTCCTTCATCGGCACCGGGTGCGTCGAGACTAGTCATTTCGCCCGATTAGGCGGCATTCCCCTGCGTGTTATCATCGCCCTGTTCCGCCCGGCCTGCGCGCCGGGCCTAGATTCTTGCGGATGCTGAACGATGCACGTGATCGGCTTTGCCGGCTTTTCCGGCAGTGGCAAAACCACCCTGATTGAACGGCTGTTGCCCCGGCTCGTGGCCCATGGGCTCGACGTGGCGGTGATCAAGCACACTCACCACGACGTCGACTGGGACGTGCCGGGCAAGGACAGCTGGCGCCATCGCCAGGCCGGGGCGCGGCAGGTGCTGCTGGCCGCTGGTCGGCGACGGCTGCTGGTGGAGGAGCTGCCCGGCAGCAACGATCACCCGCTGCTGGAACACGTGGCGCGGCTCGCTCCGTGCGACCTGGTGTTGGCCGAGGGCTTCAAGCACGCCCCGGTGCCCAAGATCGAAGTGATCAATAGCGCGCTCGCCAGTCCGCGCCTGTACCCGGACGATCCGCAGGTACTGGCCGTGGTTGGCGACGTCCCCATCGACACGACCTTGCCGCAGTTTCATCGAGACGATATCGCCGGCATCGTCGCTTTCCTGTTGAGTACCTTACCCGATGCAAAACATGCTGACCGTTGACGAGGCCGCGAGCTGGCTGCTGTCGCGCGCCGACGCCGTGACCGAGACCGAAACCGTTTCCCTGCTGGAGGCTTGCGGCCGCGTGCTGGCGGTGCCGGTGGTGGCCACCCTGGACGTGCCGCCGCACGACAACAGCGCCATGGATGGCTACGCCCTGCGCGTGGCGGACTTCGGCCAACCTTTGCCGGTGTCGCAGCGCATCCCCGCGGGCCATGTGCCCGACGCGCTGCAGCCGGGCAGTGTTGCGCGCATCTTTACCGGCGCGCCGATCCCGTCCGGGGCCGACGCGGTGGTGATGCAGGAGCAGTGCGAGGTGCAGGAGGACGGGCGCGTCACGATTCAAAAGGCGCCCGTCGCCGGCCAGAATATTCGCCGTGCCGGCGAAGATATCGCCAACGGCCAGACCGTGCTGGCCGCCGGCCAGCGTCTTTCCACCGCCGATATCGGCTTGCTCGCCTCGCTCGGTATCGCCGAGGTGGCGGTGGTGCGTCCCTTGCGCGTGGCGGTGTTCTTCACCGGCGACGAGCTGGTCGAGCCGGGCCAGCCGCTGGGACCTGGCCAGATCTACAACTCCAACCGCTACTGGCTGGTGCCGGCGTTGATGCAGCTGGGCTGCGAGGTCAGCGACCTGGGCATCATCCCCGACGAACTGCAGGCCACGCGCGAGGCGCTGCGCGACGCCGCCGACTTTGCCGACATCATCATGACCTGCGGCGGGGTGTCGGTGGGCGAGGAAGATCACGTCAAGGCCGCGGTGGAGGCCGAGGGGGCGCTCAATCTGTGGAAAATCGCCATCAAGCCGGGCAAGCCGCTGGCCAGCGGCAAGGTCGGCAGTGCCGACTTCATCGGCCTGCCGGGCAACCCGGTGTCGGGCTTCGTCACCTTCGCGGTGCTGGTGAAGTCCTTCCTGCAGCGACGCGCCGGAGTGGCCGACGCGGCCGGCACGACGACGGTGCGCTATCCCGCCGCCTTCGACTGGGGCCGTCCCGACGCCAAGCGCGTGGAGTTCCTGCGCGTGCGTCGCGTGGTGCGCGACGGCCAGACCGTGCTGGAGCGCTACCCCAACCAGGGCTCGGGGGTGCTGACCTCGTGCGCTTGGGCCGACGGGCTGGTGCGCCTGGCGCCGGGGCAGGCCGTCGCGGCGGGCGACCAGCTCGATTTCATCGCGCTGGAGTTCTGATGCCGATCGTCCGCTTTATCGATCAATCCAGCGGGCAGGTGCTGGAGGAGGTTGCCGCCGAAGCGGGCGATGTGCTGATCGACGTCGCGCGCTTTCACGAGCTGCCGCTGCACTGGCGCTGCGGTCAGGGCACCTGTGGCACCTGCAAGGTGCGCGTCGAACACGTGGGTCAGCCCGGCACCGTCAAGGTTGGCCGAAAGGAGCGCAACGTGATGCTGCGCGCCGGGCTGATCGACGCCGCCATGGCCGCCGCCGAGGAGTGGCCGGACACCGCCGACACCTGGCGGCTGGCCTGTCATCTGACGCTGGGCGAGGCCGACTGGCGCGTGCTGCTGCCGCCGGCGGACTGATCTTACCCCGCGCTATCGGCATTCAACACCTCGCGCGCAATGCGCATGGCGTCGATGGCGGCGGGCACCCCGCAATAGATGGCGATCTGCAGGATCGCCTCGACGATTTCCTCCTTGCTGCAGCCGTTGTTGAGGGCGCCGCGCACGTGCAGCTTGAGTTCGTGCGGGCGGTTCAGCGCGGCGATCATGCCGAGGTTGATCAGGCTGCGCGTCTTGCGCTCAAGCCCTTCGCGCGCCCACACCGTGCCCCAGCAATATTCCGTCACTAATTGCTGCAGCGGCATCGAGAGTTCATCGGCGTTGGCCAGCGCCTGGTTGACGTAGTCTTCTCCGAGTACCGCCTTGCGGATTTCCAGGCCGCGGTCGAAGGTTTCCTTGCTCATCGTTGTGCTCCTTTTCATGTGATGCCCTTCCGGCTGGGAAGGGAGTGAACGTTTCATCCTAGTCGTTCGAGTGCCGACGCCGTTGCTGGCGGCTGTCTCTTTTTTGCTCTGTATTATGGTATACCAACATACAATCCACTTGCTATCGATTATTTCTTGGTATACCGTAATACCAACATATCGCAAATCGAACGGCGCGGGGCGCCAAGGCTGAGGAGAAAAGACGATGGATGTCGGGATTCGCAAAGTGGTGACCTATGTCGAGGAGACGCTGATCGAAGGGGGCAAGGCCGCGCCGGTGCCGCTGAAGATGTTCGCGGCGGCGGCGGTGTTGAAGAACCCCTGGGCGGGGCGCGGTTTCGTGGACGATCTGAAGCCGGAGATCCACGCCATCGCTCCGGTGCTGGGCGAATTGCTGACCGGCGAAATCCTGCGCATCGCCGGCTCGGGCGAAGTGATCGAGGGTTACGGCAAGGCCGCCGTGGTCGGCACCGACGGCGAGGTCGAGCACGCTTCGGCGCTGATCCACACCCTGCGTTTCGGCAATTACTACCGCAAGGCCGTGGGCGCCAAGAGCTACCTCAGCTTCACCAACGTCCGCGGCGGCCCGAACTGCCCGATCATGATCCCGATGATGCACAAGGACGACGAGGGCATGCGCTCGCACTACCTGACCATCCAGTTCTCGATCAACGACGCCCCGGCGCCGGACGAGATCGTGGTGGCGCTGGGTGCCTCGATCGGCGGCCGTCCGCATCACCGCATCGGCAACCGCTATCAGGATCTGCAGGAGCTTGGCAGCAATGAAGCCTGAGCACGACGCGTCGGTACCGCTGCTGTCCGGCACGGTGGGCGGCACCGCCTTCAGCGTGTACGGCGGCGGCGAACCGCTGGTGCTGATCCACGGTGTCGGCATGGGGCAGGCGATCTGGGCGCCGCAGGTGGCCGAGTTCGCGCGCGATTACAAGGTGATCGTGTACGACATGCTGGGCCACGGCGGCAGCGAGGTGCCGCCCGACGATGTCGCGCTCGGCGACTACGCCGCGCAGCTGGCCGGCTTGCTCGACCATCTGGATATCGCTTCGGCCAACGTGGTCGGCCATTCGATGGGGGCCTTGGTGGCGCTGGAATTCGCGCTGACCTACCCGGCGCGGACCCTGCGCGTGGCGGCGCTCAACGCCGTGTTCATGCGCACCCCGGAACAGCGTGCCGCGGTGCTGGAACGCGCCGAGGCTCTGCAGCACACCGGCGTGGCCGCCACCGTCGATTCCACCCTGGCGCGCTGGTTCGGCGAGCCGGTGCCGGCCGAGCTGAAGGCTTCGGCCAACCTGGTGAAGCGTTTTCTGACTGAGGTGAACCCGCAGGGCTACGCCCGAACCTACCGCCTGTTCGCCAGCTCGGATGCGGTGCACGCGGACGGCCTGCCGCGGCTGGCGATGCCGGCGCTGTTCATGACCGGCGAGTTCGATCCGAATTCGAGCCCCGAGATGTCGCGGGCGATGGCCGCACTGGCGCCGCAGGGCCGTCTCGATATCGTCGCCGGAGCGCGCCACATGATGAACGTCACCGCGCCCGATGACATCAACCAATGCCTGCGCGATTTCCTGGCCACCCCCGTGACGGCCGGCGCGCAACAATCGCAGAGGAGTGAACCAGCATGAGCCAGCCCATCGACGCGATGGAATTCCGCAAGGCACTCGGCGCCTTCGTCACCGGCGTGACCGTGGTCTCGACGCGGCAGGCGGACGGCACGCCGCGCGGCTTCACCGCCAACTCGTTCACCTCGGTATCGCTCGATCCGGCGCTGGTGCTGATCTGCGTCGGCAAGTCCGCGGCGAGCTACGGAGTGTTTGCGGAAACCCGCCACTTCTCGATCAGCATCCTGGCCGAGGATCAGAAGAACGTGTCCAGCATCTTTGCCTCCAAGGCCGCCGACAAGTTCGAGCAGGTGGCGTGGCACCGGGGCGTGACCGGCAGCCCGATCATCGACGGCTCGGCCGCCTGGTTCGACTGCGAGACCCACCAGGTGGTGGATGCCGGCGATCACATCATCCTGATCGGCAAGGTGATGGATTTCGCCAATACCACGGTGAGCCCGCTCGGTTACGGACGCGGGGCGTATCTCACCTTCAGCCTGTCGCAGGACGCGCTCGCCGCGGCCGGGCAGAAAGCCAAGGTTGGGGCCATCCTGGAGTACGACGGTGGTGTGGTGCTGCTGGAGACGGACCGGGGCTACGAGCTGCCCACCGGCACCCGCCTGGAGCCGGCCACGGACGCCAAGAGCCTGCGCGGCGTTCTGGATCGGCTCGGCGTCGACGCCCAGCTCGACTTCCTGTTCGCGGTGTTCGAGGAGAGCGCCGCCGAGGGTGGCGCGGTGAACATCTACTACCGTGGACGGTTGCAGGGCGAACTGCCGGCGGGCGGCAAGCTGCGCGCGGTGGCGCTGGACGACATCCCCTGGGACCAGCTCGGCGACGAGGCGATGCGCTCGATGCTGCAGCGTTTCGTCAAGGAACGCACCGAGGACGCCTTCGGCATCTATATCGGTGATAGCCATAGCGGTTCGGTTCAGTCGCTGGCGAAAGCGTGAGCGCAGCCCCGCATTAGAGAAAAAAATCCACCCGCCAGAAATTTAGGAGAGACACATCATGAAGTTTTCGCTGTTCCTGCACATGGAGCGTTACGACGCCGGCAAGTCGCACAAGGAATTGTTCGACGAGATGACCGCGCTGGTGAAGATGGCCGAGGAGGGTGGCTTCGAAACCGCCTGGATCGGCGAGCACCACGGCATGGAATTCACCATCGCGCCGAACCCCTTCGTCAACCTGGCCTACCTGGCCGCCAAGACCAGCAAGATCCGCCTGGGCACCGGCACCGTGGTGGCGCCGTTCTGGCATCCGATCAAGCTGGCCGGCGAAATCGGCATGACCGATCTGGCCTGCAACGGCCGGCTCGACGTCGGCATCGCGCGCGGCGCCTATTCCTTCGAGTACGAACGCATGTTCCCGGGACTCGACGCCTGGGGGGCCGGCGGCCGCCTACGCGAGATGATTCCCTGCCTGCAGAAGCTGTTCGCCGGCGACTACGCCCACCAGGGCGAATACTGGCAGTTCCCCAAGACCACGCCGGTGCCGCGCCCGCTGCAGCAGCCGCACCCGCCGCTGTGGGTGGCGGCGCGCGATCCCAACTCGCATGACTATGCCGTCTCGCAAGGCTGCAACGTGCAGGTGACCTCGCTCGCCGCCGGCGACGCCGAGGTGGCGAGCCTGATGGAGCGCTTCAACGCCGCCTGCGCCAACCACCCGGACATCCCGCGCCCGCAGATCATGATGCTGATGCACACCTTCGTTGGTGCCGACCAGCGCGAAGTCGACGCCGCCGTCGCCGACCTGCGTCGCTTCTACTGCTACTTCAGCAAGTGGTTCAAGAACGAGAAGTCGATCGATCAGGGCTTCATCGAGCCGCTCAACGACGACGACCTGGCGATGTTCCCGAACTACGCGCCGGAACTGATCAAGCAGAACCTGGTGGTCGGCACGCCGGACGAGGTAATCGCGCGCCTCAAGGGCTACGAGGCGCTGGGCTACGACCAGTACAGCTTCTGGATCGACAGCCACATGGACTTCGAGCGCAAGCAGAAGTCGCTCGAGCTGTTCATCAACCAGGTGATGCCGGCGTTTGCCTGATCCATTCGAGGAGCCTGCAGCATGTTGAGACGGTTTCAGCAGTACATCGACGGCCAGTTCGAAGACGGCAGCACCCGCTTCGACAGCGTCAACCCGGCCAGCGGCGAGCCGTGGGCGAGCATGCCGGCGGCCAGCGCCGAGGACGTGGACCGTGCGGTCAAGGCCGCGCACCGCGCCTTCCTGGACAGCGCCTGGGCCGGCCTGACGGCGAGCCAGCGCGGCAAGCTGCTCTACAAGCTGGCCGACCTGGTGGCCGAGAACGCCGCCCGGCTGGCCGAACTGGAGACGGCCGACACCGGCAAAATCATCCGCGAGACGCAAAGCCAGATCGGCTACGTCGCCGAGTACTACCGCTACTACGCCGGCCTCGCCGACAAGATCCAGGGCGCCTGCCTGCCGGTCGACAAGCCGGACATGGACGCCTTCCTGCGGCGCGAGCCGATCGGTGTGGTGGCGGCCATCGTGCCGTGGAATTCGCAGCTGTTCCTGTCGGCGGTCAAGCTCGGCCCGGCGCTGGCGGCGGGTTGCACCGTGGTGCTGAAGGCCTCCGAGGAGGGCCCGGCGCCGCTCTTGGAGTTCGCCCGCCTGGTGCACGAGGCCGGCTTCCCGCCCGGCGTGGTCAATATCGTCACCGGCTTCGGCGCCGATTGTGGCCGGGCGCTGACCAGCCACCCGCTGGTGTCGCGCATCGCCTTCACCGGCGGCCCCGAGACGGCGCGCCACATCGTGCGCAACTCGGCCGAGAACCTGGCCTACACCTCGTTGGAATTGGGCGGCAAGTCGCCGGTGCTGGTGTTCGACGACGTCGATGTCGACAGCGTCAGCAACGCCATCGTCGCCGGCATCTTCGCCGCCACCGGGCAGAGTTGTGTGGCCGGTTCGCGCCTCCTGGTGCAACGTGGTGTGCGCGACCGCCTGCTGGCCACGCTGAAGGCCAAGGCCGAGGCGATCCGCATCGGCGACCCGCAGGACAAGGCCACCGAGATGGGCCCGCTGGCGACGCTGAAGCAGCGCGAGCACATCGAGCGCGTGGTGGCGGCGAGCCTGGAGACCGGCGCCGAGCTGGTGACCGGCGGCGTGCGCCCGGAAGGGTTCGACGCGGGCTACTACTACCGCCCGACCATCCTGGCCTGCCCCGACGCCCCCGATGCCCAAGTCCCGAGCGTGACGCAGGAGCTGTTCGGCCCGGTGCTGAGCGTGGTGACCTTCGATACCGAGGCCGAGGCCATCGCGCTCGCCAACGACAGCGTCTACGGCCTCGCCTCCGGCGTGTTCACCCGCGACCTGACCCGTGCGCATCGGCTCACTCGTGCGCTGCGCGCCGGCATCGTCTGGGTCAACACCTACCGCGCGGTGTCGCCGATCGTGCCGTTCGGCGGCTACGGCCTGAGCGGCCTGGGGCGCGAGGGCGGCATGGAGTCGGTGCTGGACTACACCCGCACCAAGTCGGTGTGGATCCGCACCTCGGACGAGCCGATCGCCGACCCGTTCGTGATGCGCTGAGAGCCTGCTGAGAATCTGTCGCGAGCGGCCCTCAGCGGGGTGAAGAGCAGCACAGAAACCGGAATGTACTGGAGTACATGAGGATTTCGCGCAGCGCATGAGCCCCGATCAGGGCTGCGCAGCAAGATTATGAACAGGCTCGAAGGAGGGCATGTGTACTACGAAATCCGCACCTACCGCATCAAGACCGGCGCCGTCCCGGCCTACCTGAAACTGGTGGAAGAGGAGGGTATCGCGTTGCAGAAGCAGTATCTCGGCAACCTGATCGGTTACTTCTTTTCCGAGATCGGCCCCTTGAACCAGATCGTGCACATCTGGGCGTATTCCAGCCTGGACGAGCGCGAGGAGCGTCGCGCCGCTCTGGCCAAGGACCCGGCCTGGCAGGCGTTCGCGCCCAAGATCCAGGCTCTCCTTGAGGAGATGGAGAGCAAGATCATGAAGCCGGCACCGTTTTCCCCGCTGGCCTGAGCGTTCAGGCCGGCACCGTCAAGCTACAAGAACAACAGCATTACCTCTACCTAGGAGATGACATCATGACTGCAACGAAAGCGTTTGGTACTCGCGTCGCCCTGGCCGCCAGCCTCGGCATTCTGGCCGCCACCCCGGTGCTGGCGGAGAGCCTCGTGTTCACCAGCTGGGGCGGCACCACCCAGCAGGCGCAGCAGAAGCACTGGGCCAAGCCGTTCAGCGCCGCCAGCGGCGTCAACGTGGCGATGGACGGCCCGACCGACTATGGCAAGTTCAAGGCCATGGTGGAAAGCGGCAACGTCAACTGGGATGTGGTGGACGTCGAGGGCGACTTTGCCTACAAGGCCGCCAAGGACGGGCTGCTCGAGCCGCTCGATCTCGCCCAGCTCAAGGGGGTAGACCCGCGCTTCGTCTCGCCCAATTCGGTGGGCAGCTTCTATTACTCCTTCGTGCTGGGCTACAACAAGCCGGCCCTGAAAGGCGCCGCCCCGGCCTCTTGGGCCGCCCTGTTCGACCTCAAGCGCTATCCCGGCAAGCGCACGCTGTACAAGTGGTCGGCGCCGGGGGTGCTGGAGATCGCGCTGCTGGCGGACGGCGTGCCCGCCAACAAGCTCTACCCGCTCGACATCGACCGCGCCTTCAAGAAGCTCGACAGCATCAAGAGCCAGATCGTGTGGTGGAGCGGCGGCGCCCAGTCGCAGCAGCTGCTGGCGTCGGGCGAGGCCTCGATTGGCATGTTCTGGAACGGCCGCGTCAACGCCCTGCAGCAAAGCGGCGCCCCGGTCGGGATGTCGTGGAACCAGAACCTGACCGCCGCCGACATGCTGGTGATTCCGAAGGGCAGCAAGAACAAGGCGGCCGCGATGAAGTTCCTGGCCTACGCCACCAGCCCGGAGGCCCAGGCCAAGTTCGCCGGCGAAACCGGTTACGCGCCGATCAACCTGCAGGCCAAGAGCAAGATGACGCCGGCCGCGGTCAAGTCGCTGCCGGATCAGCATGGCGCCAGCCAGATCAACCTCGATATGCGCTACTGGGCCGAGCATCGCGAGGAGATCGCCAAGCGCTGGTACGCCTGGCAGACCCAGTAAGGTGCCGGAGCGGGGGGTGACGGCGTTCCGCCGTCCCGCCCGCCTGTCTCGCCGTCGTGTCGTTTAGGAGTTGTCATGTCCACTGCTTTGAGTTCTGCCGCCGTTCCGGTGCGCCGCCGATTCAAGATCGGCGCCGAATCGCGTGGCGTCAAGCTACTGCTCCCCGCGCTGCTGCTGTTGGGGGTGTTCTTCCTGATCCCCGTGCTCACCCTGTTGCTGCGCAGTGTCATGGAGCCGGCTCCGGGTCTGCAGAATTATGTCGAGCTGCTCGGTTCGCAGACCTACGTCCGGGTGTTCTTCAACACCTTCATGGTGGCCGGCGTGGTCACGCTGATCACCTTGCTGATCGGCTTTCCGACCGCCTGGCTGCTCGCCGTGCTGCCCAAGCGCTGGTCGCAGCTGATGTTCGCGGTGCTGCTGTTGTCGATGTGGACCAACCTGCTGGCGCGCACCTACGCCTGGATGGTGCTGCTGCAGCAGACCGGTCTCATCAACCGGGTGCTGATGGCCATCGGCGTAATCGACGAGCCGCTGGCGCTGGTGAACAACCTGGTCGGCGTCACCATCGGCATGACCTACATCATGCTGCCGTTCCTGGTGATGCCGCTGCACGCCACGCTGCGCGCCATCGACCCGTCCACGCTGCGTGCCGCCGCCATCTGTGGCGCCAGCCGCTGGCAGGCGCTGCGCCTGGTGCTGCTGCCGCTGGCGCTGCCCGGCATCGCGTCCGGGGCGCTGATGGTGTTCGTGATGTCGCTCGGTTATTACGTCACCCCGGCGCTGTTGGGGGGCACCAATTACATGATGCTGGCCGAGCTGATCGCCCAGCTGGTGCAGTCGCTGCTCAACTGGGGTCTCGCCGGCGCCGCCGCCTTCGTGCTGCTGGTGGTGACGCTCGGTCTCTACGCCGTTCAGCTGCGCTACCTCGGCGGCGGACGTACCGGTTTCGGAGGACGCTGAGATGTTGCTCGATTTTGATCGTCTGGGGGCCTGGCGCTGGGGCCTGATCGGTGTCGGCACCGTGGTGATGCTGTTTTTGCTACTGCCCATCGTGTTCATCGCCGCGCTGTCGTTCGGCGACTCGCAGTGGCTGGTGTTTCCGCCGCCGGGCTGGACGCTGCAGTGGTACCAGCAGTTGCTGACCGATCCCATCTGGGTCAGCTCGCTGTTCACCAGTGCCAAGGTGGCGGTGATCGTCACCGTGCTGTCGGTGGCGCTGGGCTTGCTGGCGTCGCTGGGTCTTGCCCGCAGCACCTTCTTCGGCAAGAGCGCCTTGCAGGCGTTCTTCCTGACGCCGATGGTGCTGCCGGTGGTGGTGCTGGCGGTGGCGCTCTACGCGTTTTTCCTCAAGCTCGGGCTGACCGGCACGCTGACCGGCTTCGTGATCGGCCACCTGATCATCGCGCTGCCGTTCTCGATCATCACCATCGGCAACTCGTTGCAGAGCTTCGATCCGGCGCTGGAAGACGCCGCCATGATCTGCGGCGCCGGGCCGATCGAGGTGAAGTGGCGCGTGACGCTGCCGGCGATCCGGCTCGGCCTGTTCGCCGCCGCGGTGTTTTCTTTCCTGATTTCGTGGGACGAGGTCGTACTGTCGATCTTCATGGCCAGCCCCACCTTGCAAACCTTGCCGGTACTGATCTGGAGCACGCTGCGCCAGGACCTGACCCCGGTGATTGCAGCGGCATCGACCCTGCTGGTGGCCTTGACCATCGTGCTGATGCTGCTGGTTTCCCTGTTGAAGAGAGGTACACGCTCATGACGACCCCGTTTTTGCAGATTCGTGGCCTGCGCAAGACCTACGATCAGGTCGTGGCCATCGACCATGTTTCGCTCGATATCCAGCAAGGCGAATTCATGACCTTTCTCGGCCCGTCCGGCTCGGGCAAGAGCACCACGCTCTACATCGTCGCCGGTTTCCAGGGGCCGACCGAGGGGCAGGTGCTGCTCAACGGCAAGTCGCTGCTCGAGGTGGCGCCGAACCAGCGCAACATCGGCATGGTGTTCCAGCGCTACACGCTGTTCCCGCACCTGACGGTGGGCGAGAACGTCGCCTTCCCGTTGCGCGTGCGGCGTCGCCCCGAGGCCGAGATCAAGGCCAAGGTGGAAAAGATGCTGGAGCTGGTGCATCTGGCCGGTTATCGCGACCGTCTGCCGGGCCAGCTCTCCGGCGGCCAGCAGCAGCGCGTGGCGATCGCCCGCGCCCTGGCCTACGACCCGCCGCTGTTGCTGATGGACGAGCCGCTTTCCGCGCTCGACAAGAAATTGCGCGAGGAAATCCAGCTCGAACTGCGCCGCATCCACCAGGAAACCGGCGTCACCATCCTCTACGTGACGCACGACCAGGAAGAGGCGCTACGCCTGTCCGACCGCATCGCGGTGTTCAGCCAGGGCAAGATCGAACAGGTCGGCACCGGCGAGGAGCTGTACGAGCGCCCGACGTCGCGCTTCGTCGCCGGCTTCATCGGCAACTCCAACTTCCTGCCGGTCAAGGTCGAGCAGATGGGCAGCGGCCGGGCACGCGCGGTGTTCCCCAACGGCCACGCGGTCGAGGGTGCTGCCAGTGCGCTCGCGGCCGGCAGCGAGGGCACGCTGATGGTGCGCCCGGAGCAGATGCGCATCCGTCCTGCCGCGGCAGCCGCAGGGCACGGCCTGGCGGTGACGGTGCGCGACATGACCTATCTGGGCGACAGCATGCACTTCGCGGTGCAGACGCCGTGGCAGCAGGAAGTCGCGGTGCGCATGGCGGTGCGCGATGGCCAGGGGCTGAGCATCGGGGCACCGGCGGTGCTGGAGTGGGATGCGCAGCACGGTCACGTGTTCGCCTGAGACGATCAATTGCAAACGGGCGACGGCGCGGGCCGTCGCCGAAGGATGTGGCATGAAACTATTGAGCGAAGCGGAACTGCTGCAGGACCGCTGTTACATCGACGGGCAATGGCTGGACGGCGCCGAGCGCCTGGCCGTGCACAATCCGGCCACCGGCGAGACCATCGGCAGCGTGCCGCGCCTGGGCGCGGCCGAAACCCGCCGCGCCATTGACGCGGCGCAGGCCGCCGGCGTGGCCTGGCGTGCGCTGAGCGGCAAGGAGCGGGCGGGCTATCTGCGCCGCTGGTTCGACCTGGTGCTGGCGCATACCGAGCCCTTGGCGCGGCTGCTGACCGCGGAAATGGGCAAGCCGTTGGCCGAAGCCAAGGGGGAGATCGCCTACGGCGCGGCCTATATCGAGTGGTTTGCCGAGGAGGCCAAGCGCGTCTACGGCGATGTGATTCCCGCCACGCAGGGCGACAAGCGCTTGATCACCATCAAGCAGCCGGTGGGTGTGGTCGCCGCGATCACGCCGTGGAACTTCCCAAATGCCATGCTGGCACGTAAGATCGCGCCGGCGCTCGCTGCGGGGTGCACCGTCGTCGCCAAGCCGGCGGAACAGACCCCGCTGTCGGCGCTGGCCCTGGCCAGGTTGGCCGAAGAAGCCGGCATACCGCCCGGCGTGATCAACGTCGTTACCGGCGACCCGGTGGCGATCGGCGGCGAGCTGACCAGCAACCCGCTGGTGCGCAAGCTGACCTTCACCGGTTCCACCGAGGTCGGACGGCTGCTGCTGCGACAATGCGCCGGCACGGTGAAGAAGGTCAGCATGGAACTGGGGGGCAACGCGCCGTTCATCGTGTTCGACGACGCCGACCTCGACGCCGCGGTGGAAGGCGCGATGGTGTCGAAGTACCGCAATAGCGGGCAGACCTGCGTGTGCGCCAACCGCCTCTACGTGCAGGACGGGGTCTACGACGCGTTCATCGCCAAGCTGAGCGCACGCGTGGCCGCGCTCGACGTCGGCAACGGCATGGACGCCGGGGTGACGCAGGGGCCGCTCATCGATGACAAGGCCGTGGCCAAGGTCGAGGCGCACATCGCCGACGCGCTGGAGCAGGGCGCGGCCATCGTCACCGGCGGCCGGCGCCATACGCTGGGTGGAACCTTCTTCGAGCCGACCATCCTGCGCGACGTGACGCCCGCGATGCGCGTGGCGAGCGAGGAAACCTTCGGCCCGGTGGCGCCGGTGTTCCGCTTCGTCGACGAGGCGGACGTGATCGCCCAGGCCAACGCCAGCGAATTCGGCCTGGCGGCCTACTTCTACAGCCGCGATCTCGCCCGGGTATGGCGCGTGGCCGAGGCGATCGAAGCGGGCATGGTGGGGGTCAACACCGGCCTCATTTCCACCGAAGTGGCGCCGTTCGGCGGGATCAAGCAATCCGGCTGCGGCCGGGAAGGATCGCGCTACGGCATCGAGGATTACCTCGAAATCAAATACCTCTGTCTTGGCGGCATTCAATAAGGAGATCGACCATGTCACCCAAGGGCAGCAGTTCGCTGAAGATAGACCGTAGCGTCAAGACGCTGCGCGAGTTGACGCTGGAGAAGATGCGCGATGCCATCCTCAGCGCCTATTTCAAGCCCGGCGAGCGCCTGGTGGAACGCTCCTTGTGTGAAGAGCTGGGCGTCAGCCGTTCCATCGTCAGGGAAGTGCTGCGCCATCTGGAGACCGAAGGCCTGGTCGAGTCGATCCCGCACCAGGGCCCGGTGGTGGCCACGCTCGACGCCGACAAGGCGGCGCAGATCTACGAGATTCGCGCCCTGCTGGAAGGCCACGCCGCCCGGCTGTGCGCTGAGCGCGCCGACGACGACACCATCGCGCACCTGGCCGCCATCAACGAGGAAATCCAAGGGGCCTTCGCCAGGAACGATTTCCACGAGGTGCTGGCCAGTACCTCGGCGTTCTACGAGTTGATGTTCGAGGGCAGCGGCCAGACCATGGCGTGGGAGATCGTGCAGTCGCTCAACGCCCGCATCAACCGCCTGCGCGCCATGACCATCAGCTCGGCGGGCCGCGCCACCGAGGCCGCGGCGGAGATGCGCCTCCTGGTCGACGCGCTTAAGCGACGCGACGCCCAGTCCGCGCACGATGCCTCGGTGGCTCACGTCAAACGCGTGGCCGATATCGCTGCTAGAAAGTTGGCCGAAGTGGCCGATGCCAGCCCGGCGGCCGATCTCGAGGCGGCGCCGGCAGCCCTGGCCGGTTCCGCCTGATTCCTGTCCTGTGAACGCGGGCGGCCACCTGCTGGCCGCCCCGTTTTCTCGGCCGTGCGCGGCGCTCTACCGCCCGGCATCCCGCTCTTCGCTCCGGACCACAGCGCCTGCCGTGCAGGTCGTCTCGATGGGTCATCCTGCGCGCCAAACCCTGTCGGTTCGATCATCGAACATCTTTGCAGGCATGCTCCTTGACGCCATGGCTGCCACTCACTACATTGACGGCCGATATTCGAACTGTTTGTGCGTTTATCGGCCATTTATCGATAGGCAGCCTGGCAATGCCGCTTGATTAAGCGAGCGATTTTCTGACAATGAAAATGACAAGCCTATGGATTGGTGGCTGGGTGTGTCAGGAGGCTGCAGCTTCGGCCCCGTCTCCCGCTCGCAAGGTGTTGGCCGTGTCGCAGCGCGACGAGCATGTTAAAGAATCACTCTGCTGAGGAACGTCATGGTTAACTCGAACACTCTGGGAGACGCGCCCAACCCCATGGGAATGGACGGCATCGAGTTTGTGGAGTTTGCAAGCACCGAACCCCTCCGTCTGGGGCGCCATCTCGAGGCGCTGGGCTTCAGCGCCGTGGCACGGCACCGCTCGAAGAACGTGCTGTTGTACCGGCAAGGCTCGGTCAACTTCATCGTCAACGGCGAACAGGGCGGGCACGCCCAGCAGTATGCCCAACAGCAGGGTTCGGGCATTTGCGCCGTGGCTTTCCGGGTCAGGGATGCGGCACTCGCGACGCGCTATGCCAATGAACGCGGCGGCTGGGAAGTGGACAGCGCCCCCGGGGTGATGGAACTGCGCATACCCGCGTTTCAGGGGGTGGGGGGCTCGCTGATCTATCTGGTCGACCGTTACCAGGACCATTCCATCTACGACGTCGATTTTGTCTGGCTGACCGGCGCCGAGGCGGACCAGGCGCCGCTGCTGCTCACCGCGGTCGATCAACTGGTGCAGCGGGTTCAGCCCGGCCGGCTCAAGGAGTGGCAAGATTTTTATGCCCACCTGTTCGGATTTCGCGCCCATCCCCAGAGCGTTGCCGGCGAATGCCTGATCGAAAGCCCGTGCGGCAAGGTGCGCATCCGCCTCGAAACCGCCGCCGGCGAGCGTGGCGAAGGCGGGCGCGAAGGCTTGCATGCGGTGCGGCTGCTGGCACCCGATCTGCCCGCCGCGGCCGCCGAGCTGGCGCGGCGGGGGGTACGGCTGGGCGAATCGCTGACCCCGGACGCCTATGCCCCGCGAGTGCTGCACACGCTGCACGAAGCGGGGCTGGTGCAATTCGAAATGGCCTCGCAGGCTGACTGACACGGTGCCGATCATGGAACGATCCCGTTTTGCCATCGATACCACCGCCCTTGCCGGGGCGCTGGAAGACAAGTTGGCGGCCATCGCCGAGGCCGGTTTTTCGGCCGTGACACTGTCGGCCAAGGATTTGGTGGGCGAGCAGACCGGCGGCCTGGAGCAGGCAGTGCGCCGGGTGCGCGACAGCCAACTGGCCGTCAGCGGCTTCCTGGCGCTGCGCGACTTCGAAGGGCTGGGCGGCCGCTTCCTCGACTACAAGGTCGACATCGCCAAGTCGATGCTGCGCATGGCGCAGCAGACCGGTGCCGATCTCTTGCTGGTGTCGTCGACGACCTCGCCGCAAGCCAGCGGCGACCTCGACACCATCGTGCAGCATCTGCAACTGCTGTCGGCGCTGGCGACGCCGCTCGGCTTGCGCATCGGCTACGAACCGCTGGCCTGGGGGCGCCACGTTACGGACTATCCCAGTGCCTGGCAGATGATCGAGCGGGTCGACCGGGAAAACGTCGGCCTGGTGCTCGATTCCTTCCACCTGTTTGCCCGCGGCATGCAGCCGGACGACCTGAAGGCCATTCCGCCGGAGCGCCTGTTCCTGGTGCAGCTCTCCGACGCCATGTACGACTACGTGCCGGCGCTCGACGAGATGGTGGAACTCTCCCTGCATCACCGCTTCTTCCCGGGCGAGGGCGAGCACAGCCGGGCGCTGGTGGAACTGGTCGGGCGGCTGGAGGCGGGCGGCTATCGCGGTCGTTACGCCTTCGAGGTGGCCAATGACGATTATCAGCATTGCCCCCCGTCGCTGGTGCTGCAGCGGGCAGGGCAGGCGGTGGAGTGGCTTTCTTCGCAGTTACAGTCGGGCTGAACGCGCTGTTTCCGGCGCCCCGCTACGGTGTGGTGTCGGCGTACTGATCCCCTCGCTTCCGGCCATGGCCGGGAGGGTTAACGTTGTTTGTGTTGGTGTGTGCACCTGGCGATTTCCCAGGGATTGGCGGACGGGTCTTCCCGTCCGTTTTTTTTTTGCGCGCCACAAATCGCGGGGCTAGAGGTGGTGGAGGGGGCGTTGCCGAGAAGGGTGGGACGGAAAGGCCCGCCCGGCTGCGTCGGGGTGCAGCCGGGAGGCTATGGCGGGCCGCTCAGGGCAGCAGCAGCGACAGCTCGTTGGAACCGGCGCGCAGCACCGGCAGGATGCGGGTTTCCAGGTCGCTCAGCGAGACGCGCCCGGCCTGCACGCCGATGTTCATCGCCGCCACCACCTTGCCGTCCGATGCCGCGATCGGCACCGCGATCGAGCGCAGCCCGATTTCCAGTTCCTGATCGACGATGGCGTAGCCTTGCGTGCGCACCTTTTCCAGTTCGGCGCGCAGATCGTCCACGGTGATCAGGGTGTGCGAGGTGTACTTGATCAGCTTGGCGCGGGCCAGCTGGGCCTCGCGCTCTTCGGCGGGCAGGTGGGCCAGCAGGACGCGCCCCATCGAGGTGTAGGCGGCCGGCAGCCGGCTGCCGATGTCGAGGTCGATGGTCATGATGCGCGAGGTCGAGGCACGCGCGATGTAGAGGATGTCGTCGCCGTCGAGGATGGCGATCGAGCTCGATTCATTGAGCGTGTTGCTGATGTGACGCAGCACCGGCTGGGCCGCCTTGGCCAGCGGGGTGGAGGCCAGGTAGGCGTGGCCCAGCGACAGGATGCGCGGGCGCAGCGCGAAGTTGCGGCCGTCCTCGGCGCTGACGAAGCCGAGCTTGTTCAGCGTGTACAGGCAGCGGCGCACGGCGGCGCGCGGGATGCCGGTCTTCTGGCTGATCTGCGAGATCGACATCAGGCGGCGCTGTTGCGAGAACGCCTGGATCACGGTCAGGCCGCGTGCGAGCGAGGTCATGAAGTTGGGGTCGCCACTCTGCGAGGCGATGTCATCCGCGGCGGTCTGAGGGGTGTCTTCGCTGCTCTCGTCGGGACCGGACAGCTCTTCCAGGTCCTCAGCGGGGCGGTCTTCAGTGTTGTACATGGGCCGTCTCTTGTCATGGCGGGGCGGCTGGCTAACGACGCAGATGAGCGTGTGCCATTTCCGTTAAAGCGTCCATGCCGCCTTCGCCTCGTTCAATCGTTCACTCTCCACCCTGTGGCGGAGCGCATGTCTCCGTGAATGCAGGCTGTCGGCCTGCTCCTCCCGCATCGCCTCGCATTCACCGGCACCGTCAGGATAGTTGATTATTCGCCTATCGCACAATATTTCGATTATCGGTATTGACCGTGCTGAGGGCGGCTGGCTACAGTTTGTTCGATAAACAAATATATGTGCGCTAAACGCACAAAAACGACTTAGGAGAGACAGTCATGGCCCATCACCCGCTTTCCCCTCCCTGACGTTCGACTCGGCCGCGGGCGTGCGCCGCGTTTTCATGGCGTCGCGCGTTTCCGTGTTGCACCCGATTTGATCGGACCGCCAACGATCGGCGTTCCTGTCAAAGGCGGCCGGGTTTTGCCCGGTCGCCGGCGGTTTCGAATTTGTTCCCCGTCCCCGATGCCCGATCCCGATGGATCGGCCGCGCGCCGGAATGGCGGGGGACGTGTTCGAGGCTGCACCCACACCAAAAAAGCTGTGTCCATCTAGGAGAAAGATTCATGAAGCAGAAGAAAAACCTGATCGCCGCTCTGGCACTGGGCATGACCTCGTTTGCCTACGCCGACGTCACGCTCTACGGCCGTATCCACATGGACCTGGAAAGCACCAAGGCCGGTACCACCGAGACGCCGTCGCTGTCCAAGGTGCAGAACGATGCCTCGCGCATCGGCTTCAAGGGCAGTGAGGATCTGGGGAACGGCCTGAAAGCGATCTGGCAGGTGGAGTCGGGGGTGTCGGTCGACGCCGGCGGCGGCACCTGGGCCTCGCGCGAGAGCTTCCTGGGACTGAGCGACGCCACCTTCGGCACCCTGAAGGCCGGCAACTTCCTGGTGCCTTACGACGACCTGCATTACATCGCCGGCAACAACTTCCAGCAGGGTACCGGTATTTCCAACGATGCCGCGATGTGGGCCAACGGCGGCGATCTCAAGACCGGCGGCTTCGATACGCGCCTGGGCAACTCGATCAGTTACCAGACCCCCAAGTACAAGGGCTTCAGCTCGCGCATCCAGTATTCGCTGACCACGGACGCCACCAATGGCAAGGAAGCCAAGTCGAACGGGGCTTCGGTGGTTTCGGCCAACGTGCTGTACGACGACGGCCCGCTGCGCGTCGGCTACGGCTTCCAGAACAACCGCGACATGCAGGGCCTGTCGTCCAACTTCTACGAGGATGGCACCGCCCACATGCTGGCCGCGGGCTATGTCTTCGGCGACTTCTACCTCGGCGGCCTGTACGAGCACATCAAGCTGGAAAACATCAACAACAGCGGCAACGACCGCAGCCGCAACTACTACGGCGCGATGGCCAGCTACACCGCCGGCCTCAACGTGTTCTCGGCCCAGTTCGGCAAGGCGTCGTCGTGGACCGGGGCGGCCGGGGTGGCCGACAGCGGCGCGCGCATGGGCTCGATCGCCTACAACCGCATCCTGAGCAAGACCACCCAGGTGTACGCGCTGTACACGCTGATGCACAACGATGACAACGCCGGCTACGTGCTGGGTTCGAACGCCGTGCAGCCGGGTGCGGGCGCGGTCATGTCGAAGCAGCACTCCATCGCCATCGGCATGTGGAAGAACTTCTGAGCGTTTGCCGTTCCTGCCAGGCCCGCCCCCTCCGGTGCGGGTCTTTTTCTTGGTCAAGGTTGGCCGAAGCTGGGTGGAATTCAGGCCGGTCAACACGGTTAGTCTCGTTGTGTTCGATAGGCGAACAATAATTCGATAATCGGTGTTGACGGCGCGTAATGGCCGACCTACATTGAAGTCCGACATAAGAACATAAGGGCGCTAATCGCCCATTACGATTTGGAGGATGATCATGATCAACGCCGTGGCCCCGTCCCTCGTTTCCACCCGTCAGCCCGCTCACGCCAGCGTCTTGCTGGCCGGTCCGATCGCATCCCCTTCCAATCGACTTCCCGCTCTCCGTCACGCTTTTCGAACGAGCACATCGCGCTAACGCGACCCCATCGCAGACGGCCGTTGCCGGCCGGATCCACCGCCCTGGCGATCGTGCGCCGATCGCCGCCCCGTTCCCGGCAGGCCATCCATGCCCCGGGGACGGAAAAGCCAGTTAGGAAGAGTCTGATGAAGATCACCGGTTCCACCCGCGTGTATTTCGTGATCGCCGATCCGATCGACCAGGTCCGCGCGCCTGAACTGTTCAACCTGGTATTCCGTCTGTACGGCATCGACGCCGTGGTGGTGCCGCTGAACGTCAAGCCGGAAGACTTCGATACCACGCTCAGGGCGGTGTTCAAGGCGCCCAATGTGGACGGCGTGTTCCTGTCGATTCCGCACAAGCCGGCGGCGCTGACGGTGGCCGACCGCTGCTCCCGGCTGGCGCAGGTGGCCGGGGCGGTCAACGCGGTACGCCGCGCTCCGGACGGCGCGCTCGAAGGCGACCTGTTCGACGGCCTGGGCTTCGTCAAGGCACTGGAGCGCGCCCACATTCCCTACACCGGCAAGCGTGTGCTGCTGATCGGTGCCGGCGGTGCCGCCTCGGCGATTGCCGCCGCGCTGGCGGCGTGCGGGAGCGCCGAGATCGCCGTCTTCGATCCAGCCGGCGACAAGGCCGCGCAGCTGGCGGCGCGCATCGCCGAGGCCTTTCCGGTCGAGACCCGTGTCGCCGCCGGCAACGACCCGGCCGGCTACGATCTCGTCGTCAACGCCTCGCCGCTGGGCATGAAGCAGGGCGACCCGGCGCCGTTCGACGTGACGCGGCTCGACGCCGGCGCCGCAGTGTTCGACGTGCTGATGAAGAACCAGCCGACGCCGCTGCTGCGCTCGGCACGCGCCCGCGCGCTCAAGGCCGAGCCTGGTTTCGAGATGCTGATCCAGCAGGCGCCGCTGTACCTGCGCTTTTTCGGCCAGGAGGCCGCGGCGGCCGGCATCGAAAACGATGCCTCCGCGCTCCGGGACATGATTTACCCCAAAGAATTGCTCGACACCCTGCAGGCGTCCTGACGGACGCACAAAGACAGGGAGAGCCCGTCGCGCAAGCCCCGCTTGCGTCACTTTTGATGTAATGGAGGAGATAAACCGTGACTGTATCCACTGCTATCGACGTTCGCGCGTTGATCAATGACCGTGCCATCGGGCTGTGCCAGAAACTGGTGGTGTTGCTCGGCTTTTGCATCATCGCGCTCGATGGTTTCGACGTCGCGATCATGGGCTTCATCGCGCCCCAACTGAAGCAGGAATGGGGGGTGACCAACCAGATGCTGGGACCGGTGCTCAGCGCCGCCCTGGCCGGCCTTGCCATCGGCGCCCTGGTCGCTGGCCCGCTGGCGGACCGTTTCGGTCGCAAGGTAGTGCTGGTGTGCAGCGTGTTCTTCTTCGGCGTCTGGACGCTGGCGACGGCGGCGTCCACCGACATCACGCACCTGATCATGTTCCGCTTCCTGACCGGCCTGGGCCTGGGCGCGGCGATGCCGAACGTCGGCACGCTGGTGTCGGAGTACGCCCCGGACCGCAGCCGTTCCTTCCTGGTGACGGTGGTGTTCTGCGGCTTCACCGTCGGCGCCGCCGGCGGCGGCTTCCTGGCGGCCTGGATGATTCCCAACTTCGGCTGGGCCAGCGTGCTGGTGCTGGGCGGCGTGCTGCCGCTGATCGTGGCGCCGATCCTGTTCTTCAAACTGCCGGAATCGGTGCGCTTCCTGGTCACCAAACGTGCCCCGGCCGAGCGCATCCGCAAGATTGTCGACCGGCTCGCTCCGGGTGTGGCCAACGAGCACTCCACCTTCGCGATGCCGAGCGCCCCGGCGGCGGCCTCGAACGAGAGCCCGGTCAAGATCGTGCTGTCCAAGCAATACAAGTTCGGCAGCCTGATGCTGTGGCTTGGCTACTTCTCGGCGCTGTTCCTGGTGTACCTGATGGGCAGCTGGATGCCGACCCTGGTGAAGGAGTCCGGCTATAGCGTCAGCGACGCCGCCGTGGTGACGGCGTTCTTCCAGCTGGGCGGCCCGATCGGCTCGCTGTTCCTCGGCTGGTGCATGGACCGCACCAACCCGCACAAGCTGCTGGCGCTGACCTACCTGTTCGGCGGCGCAATGCTCTATGTGCTGGGCATGGTGTCGAGCCACTTCGCCCTGGTGGTGCTGCTCTCCTTCGTGATCGGCTTCTGTTTCAACGGTGCCAATACCGGCATGAACGCGCTGTCGGCCAGCTTCTACCCGACCGAGGCACGGGCCACCGGCTCCAGCTGGATGCACGGCATCGGCCGCTGGGGCGCGGTGCTGAGCGCCTTCGCCGGTGCCCAGATGCTGGCCATGGGCTGGTCCTTCTCGCAGGTGTTCGGCGCGCTGTCGGTGCCGGCCGCACTCACCGCGCTGGCCATCCTGGCTAAAGGCATCAACGGCGCGCGTCAGCGCCAGACGGTGGCGAGCGATGTTCCGCTCTATGTCGGCAAGTGACCCTTTCCGTCACGGGCGGATGGCCACGGCGCGCCGTGGCGTTCCGGCCGTAAGCGATGATTTGAACTCCTTGTGACCCGGGGACTTGGGCGAACGTACGAACGTTCGCCTTTTTTTGCCTGTCGTCGATCACGCTAAACTATGCTGCCCGTGTGCCGCCCCGCATCGTCTTGTGGTGGGAGGGCTCCGGGCGTTTGCAGCGCTTCCGTCCTGTTCTAACCCGTTATCCGATTTCAGCCGATGCCAGACAATACCTCCGCAACCGCCGCGACGCCGGCGGCCCCCGCCACCACGGGCTCTGCCACCGGGCCGATCATCGCCATCGTGTTCTTCAACTTGGTGGCCTACCTCGCGGTCGGCCTGCCGATGGCAATGGTGCCGGGCTACGTGCACGGCCCGCTGGGCTATGGCGAGGTGGTGGCGGGCTTCGCCGTTAGCATCCAGTACCTGGCCACCTTGCTGAGCCGGGCCTATGCGGGCCGGCTGTGTGACAACCACGGCCCCAAGCGCTCGGTCCTGTCGGGCATGGCGCTGTGCTGCGCCAGCGGGGTTTGCCTCTGGATTGCCGGGCTGTCGGGCCTGGCGCCGGTGGGCAGCCTGGCCAGCCTGATCGTGGGGCGTCTGCTGTTGGGGACCGGGGAGAGCCTCGTCACCACCGGCACCATTACCTGGGGGATTGCCCGGGCCGGCAGCGCCCACACCGGCAAGGTCATTTCCTGGAACGGCATGACCAGCTATGGCGGCATGGCCATCGGTGCGCCCTTGGGCGTGGTGCTCGCCGAGCGCTGGGGCTTTGGCGCGCTGGGCCTGACCACCGTGGCGATGACGCTGGCCTCGTGGTTCCTGGCGTGGCGCAAGCCGGCCGTGGCGCCATCCAGCGGCGAGCGGCTGCCGTTCAGCCAGGTGTTCCGGCGCATGGTGCCGTTCGGGCTGTGCCTGGCGCTGGGCTCGGTCGGGTTCGGTGCCATTTCCACCTTCGTTACCTTGTTCTTTGCCAGCCGGCACTGGCCGGATGCGGCGCTGGCGCTCACCCTGCTGGGCGTCTTCTTCATTGCGGCGCGCCTGCTGTTCGCCGGCAGCATCAACCGTTTCGGCGGTTTTCCGGTGGCGCTGGTGTCGCTCGTCGTGGAGGCCTCCGGCTTGCTGCTGCTGTGGCTGGCTGCCGCACCCTGGCAGGCCTTTGCCGGCGCGGCCCTGACGGGGTTCGGCTTTGCGCTGGTGTTTCCGTCACTGGGCATGGAGGCCGTGCGCCGGGTGCCCAGCGGCAACCGCGGTGCGGCCTTGGGGGCTTATGCGCTGTTTCTCGATCTGGCGCTCGGCGTGACCGGGCCGCTGACCGGCGTCGTGGCGAATCGGCTGGGGTATGCGTCGGTATTTCTGCTGGCCGCGCTGGCCGTCGCGCTGGCGGCCATACTGAGCAGCCTGCTGCACAGCATGGCGGGGAAGGGGACCGCAGCGCCGGCCGCATGAGCGTGACCCGGCCAGGCGGTTGGTTCGAGCGGTATGGGGTTGTTGCTGTGTGGTGGTGGCGGGACGCGGGTTGGGGCGGTGCGCCGCGAACCCAGGCTATGGCGTGAAAGCCGGCAACAGGCCAGGATGGCCCCGTGGCCGATTTCGTCTTTTTTACTGTGATTTCGTCAAGAATCCAGCCTCTTAAAGCCGGTCTGGATTGCATGCGCTGGCGTGCCCGGCCACAGCGCCCGCAAAAAAAACCGCCGCTCGGATCGAGCGGCGGGATAAAGGGCCATACCCCCACAGCAACAACATTAATCTCTTAAATAAGCCTTCCTCGCCCGCTCGTCGTTTAATCGATCACGTGCAGGGTCGTACTGTGTGTTGGCAGCTATTTACCCTCGGCTACCGGGACCGGCTGACCATTCTTGAACGAGTACACCGTGATGGGGGAGTTCTTGAGGTCCCGCTTGTCGTCGAACTGGTAGGTGCCGGCTACGCCCTGCTGGCTGATGGCGGCCAGTGCCGCGCGGTATTGCTTGGGTTCGACCGAGTTGGCTTTCTGCATGGCCTTGGCAATGATGTTGAGACCGTCATACATGGAAGCACCATAGACGAGCGGCTCGATGCTGAAGCGCTTTTTGTACTCGGTGGTGAATTGCTTGCCTTCGCTGGTCTGCTCGAGCACCGGCCCGCCCTGTGGGCAATAAACGCCACCATCGACGGTAGCCCCCCCCAGCTTGGCCAACTCTTCGTTGCAGATGCCATCGCCTCCTAGCAGATACGCTTTCAGCCCCAGTCGCGCCATCTGACGACGCATCGGCCCACCTTGCGAGTAATAGCCGCCGTAGAAAATGCCATCCGGCTTGGCGGCTTTGATACTGGTCAGAATGGCCGAGAAGTCGGTCGATTTGTCCGTCGTGAATTCCCGGGCGACAATCTGGATGCCGTTGGCTTTTGCCGCCTTGATGAATTCGTCGGCAACGCCTTGGCCGTAAGCCGTACGGTCATCGATGATGGCGAAACTCTTCGCTTTCAGGTTTTTGGCAGCAAATACCCCCATTTTGGTACCCAGTTGGGTATCGCTGGCGCCGATCCGGAAAACGTAAGGGTAGCCGTTCTGGGTGACCTTCGGGTTGGAGGCGACGGTTGCCATCACGATGCCCGCGTCGTTGAGGAGCTTGGAGATGGGGATGGCCACGCCCGAGTTGTAGGGGCCGATCACGGCCTTGACGTTGGCATCGACGAATCGCTGCGCTACCGTCATCCCCGTGCGGGGGTCGGCGCCATCGTCTTCCGACATCATCTCAAAACGCACTTTCTTGCCGCCCACGACGATGCCTTGGGCATTGAGGCGATCCATTGCCATTCTCAGACCATTCTCATGGTCTTTACCGATAGCGGCTTGAGGGCCGGTGAGCGGGCCAGTCAGCCCGATCTTGACGGTCATTTCTTCTGCCGCGAACCCCAGTAGAGGGGTGAGCGCCAACCCTGCTGCGAAAACAAATTTGGTACGAAAGTGACGAACGTTGGCCATCATGTTTCTCCATTTGTAGGCATGTTTTCATTGGCAAGTGCTGCGTCGCCAATGTCGTCTGCTCATCCTGTAAATCCCGAATGGCAGACTGGGGTGGCAAAAATGAACGTCTTTGTCATTTGTAACGTGCGCACGTCATAGTTTTTGGTCGCCATTCGACAGGTTTTGTTCTTTTTTGGACATGTGTCGAGAGGGCGTTTGAAATCAGGTGCCGGCCAAGGTTGGTTGCCGCATAGCTCTGACGGGTCAACAAAAAAAGAATGTCGCGTTCGCTGGAATCAAGGTGCGCTTACCTTGGAATTCGAGTTTCGGTAATCAAAGGCTCGGAAAAGTGAACGGCGAGGCCTCGTGGCTGGAGGGATTGCCTTGTGCCGTGCGTAAAAGCGCACACCGTGCTGGCCGTAGACGGTATGTCGGCCCGAAGATGTCGCCATGCGCGATAGTCATCATGCGCATTAATCTGATGACTGATGGGCCATCAAGGATTGGGCGTAGCCATAGCGTTTAGAGGTGGTGGAAGGAAGTTCGCCAAAAAAGACACGATAATCGTGGGCGAAAGCACTTAGATGCAAAAAGCCCCAGCGGATTGCGGCTTCCGTCACAGACAGCCCTCGCATCAAATCATGCCGGACATGATTCAGCCTTACAGCCCTAAGGTACTTGGCCGGGTTTGTTCCAATAGCGTTTTCAAAGGCATACTGGATGGTGCGGCGGCTCAGGTTCAGCTCGATGCAAAGCTCGGCAATCGAAAGAACGCATGAGTCCGGGTTTTGCAAAAACTGCTGCACCCGCTTGACCAGCTCCCAATTCTTGCTTGATTTCGGAGAACGATCCGCCGCCAATTCCGGAAAGTCGGACACGGCCTCCATCAGGCCATAGAGTAAATTCCGCTCCAGCAAGGACTGCCGCTCTTTGCACTGCTCGGGGGACGCCACCTCGCTCACCTGAATCGACCCCAACGCTTGCCGTAATAGCTGCCGGATGTTTTCTGCCGTATCGGAGCTCAGCAAGACAACGGGCGACGACAATTTTGTATGCAGCGCCTGCCCTAGCTGCCGCGTCAATTCCGAGCTTAGTGACGGAAGATCAAATTCAACATTGGCAACCACATGGCGCTCGGGTGATAAAAACTCAAAGTCGGAATAGCAGGAAAATACATGCAGGGTATCTCGTGTGCTTTGCTCACCGCACATCCGGGAGTGGCCTTCCAGCTCCAGGGGAATGCCAATGGCAAGCCTGTTTGCGGGAACCGCTCCTCGTTGCAGTATTTTTTTGTTCAAGTCTTCGACAAGAAAATACAGTCCGCCCGCAGAGGCAATCGCCGAAGAGCCACGAAAGACACCGTTGGATATCTGGGTGTACGAGAGATCCCACTCCGAAAATGAGCGGGCCTGATCTTCCACATTGGCACTCACGCAAAAAGATGCATGCTGTGCGGCCTGCAAGGCATGTGAATCTTGCCTATCTCTTGGCATATGGCATCTTTCAAATTCGACGATGGATTGCAATCTTGCAAGCGCAAATCAGCAAGCTGGCTCCGCCATTGCCCCACTGGGCAATTCATCACGGGATGCCTTTTCAGGTTTGATCAGCCGCACCATGACAGCAATCTGCAGCGAGGCCAGCCACAAGAAGGCAATGCAAAAACCTGAATGTCATCTACCTTTGTGATCTGGAACGACCCGTTCCACCTGCGCCACGATGGCTGCACGCAAGCATGGCATGTGACGATTTCAGAGCAGGCATCACCAGGCGCGGGCGACCCAATACTATCCAGCCATTTCCGCTCCAGCGGATGCCGTGCCTGCGACAACAAGAATGCAAAAAACGTCACCTCAAGTGATTGAGGTGACGTTACGGTAAAACCGACTCTGGGACGCTACATGGCAGAGAACCCGTTATCGACAAACAGATGCGTGCCATTCACGAAGCTGGATTCGTCAGATGCCAGGAACAAGGCGGCACTGGCGACTTCGGAAGGTTCGCATAGCCGCCCCTGTTGCTGAATAATCGCGGCTTCGCTGACATCCACACCCATGGCCTGAAGATCTTGCAATTCCTTCATGCCATGCGGCGTGCGGATAAAGCCGGGGGCAATGGCATTACAGCGAATGCCTTTGTCGCGATACTCCACCGCAATGGCTCTGGCAAACATGTGACAAGCGCCTTTGGTGGCATCGTAGAGCACCTCGCCGGGCGTGGCGCAGACGGCAGAAATCGACGAGGTGCACACAATGCTGCCTTTGCCTTTTCTGAGCATCTGGGGCAATACGGCTTGCGTCATCAGGAACATGCTTTTGACGTTGACACCCATCAGCCAGTCCCATTCGCTTTCCTGAATCTCCAGAAAGGGTTTTACAATCAGCGTTCCGGCATGGTTGAACAGAATATCGGCGTCACCATAGCGGGCCTGTATTTCTGCAATCACCGCCATGACTTCTGCTTGCTTGGCCACATCAGCGTAGTGCGCCGATGCCGCACCGCCCTGATCGCGAATTTCTGCGGCCACCGCTCTGGCCAGCTCGATATTCCGATCGACAATGACCACCTTTGAACCTTCGCGGGCAAAGAGTTGTGCTGCTGCCGCACCGCAGCCACTGGCGCCACCACTGATGATGGCTGTTTTGCCGGCAAGGCGTCCTGACATATTCGACATTTTTATCCTGCCTGTTTAGCGAGTGGGTTCAGAGGCCAATTCGGCGCTTTCAAACACGTCCAGATGCAGCTGTTTGTTGCGGTTGACGAGGTAGTACAACACGCCAGGAATCACCAGAGCCGGCAGCCAGGAAATATCGGTACCTACCACCAGGTCAATCGGACCCTTGTAGAAAGACAGCTCCATGAACGGAATCTGTGCCACCACGGCAATTGCATAGATGGAAAGGGTATTCCAGTTCACCTTGCCGTAAATGCTATTGACGTCATACATCGCCGGTACGCTGTAACGGCCCTTGCGGATCAGGTAGTAATCCACCAGGTTGATGGCACTCCAGGGCACAAGCACATAAACCTGGCCGATCAGGATGTCGCTGAAGTAGGCGTTGAAGTTGTACTGGGCGGCAATGGCGATCCAGGTCACGATAATGGCGACGATGGTCATGATGATGAACTTGGCCAGCATGCCAACCTTGGTGGCGCCCTTGAAGCCGGTAAAGATGGTGGTGGTGGACATGTACGAGCTGTACAGGTTCATCACGTTCCATTCCAGCACGCCGATGATGATCACGTAGTAGGCCAGCTGCTGATGTTCCGGGAACAGTTTGGCAATGGCGCTGCCCGGATCGGTGGTGACATCCATCGCAGCGGCGGCCATGATGGCGCCCAGCAGCATGACAACGGTGGAGCCGACCACAATACCCAGGTAGCTGTACCAGAAAGTCGATCGGGTAGAGATGCTGGATGGCAGGTAACGCGAGTAATCGGCCACGTAAGGACCGGCACCCAAGGTCCACGAGGCAGCCTGGGTTACCACCAGGCAGAAGGTGGCAAACTTGAAGGTGCTGCCCGATACCATCCACACCCCGGCCGGCAGGCCTTTCTGCAGCACGATATAGGCGGCCATCACAAAAATGACGCCAGAAATAGCACTCATGAGGGCGCCGATTTTGTGGATCAGCTCATAGCCGATGAAACCGACCACCAGCGTGAGTGCGCCGAACAGGATAATCGCGTCGTTATCCGAGACAGGCACCACCGCCTTGATGGAGTCCCGCATCACCACGCCATTGGCCGCGGTGAACAGGATGTACGCCAGCACCACAATGGCAAGCGGCACCCCGGCGCCGATCACGCCAAACTGCGCCCGGCTTTGAATCATCTGCGGAATGCCCAGATGCGGCCCCTGCGCGGAGTGGGCTGCCATGAAGATGGAGCCGATCAGGTTGCCCAGGACCAGCCCGATGAATGTCCAGCCAAGGTTAAGCCCTGCCACCACGCCCAGCGCACCAATCACCATGGTTGTCACTTGCATATTGGCACTGCACCAAATGGTAAACAGCCGTTTGGCTGAACCATAACGTTCATTCTCCGGAATGAACTCAACACTTCTGTTTTCGATCTCCATATATTTCCCCGTCCGGATGTGTAATAAATTTTTTCCGTAAGACCGCACTCAGTCGAAAAGATGAGCCAGCGATCCATGGGGGAAAATCTAAGTCAAGGCAGTGGCAGCCACTATCAGATATTGGCAAGGGTGGAAAACATTGTATGGATTGGTCAGCCGTACTTGACGAAAGGAACGGGAGGTCCGCTGTTGTAGGCCTTGAGCGACGCTGACGTGTGGGGCGCCCACCTGGCGCCCAATATTGTGATGGGGCAGTGCCATAATGGATTTTTACCCCGGAGTCCGATCATGTGCCGCTGGCTCGCTTACTCGGGAAACCCCGTTCCGCTTGAAACGGTACTGTTTCAAGCAAAACATTCCTTGATCGATCAGAGCCTGCACTCACGGCTCAGCGTCTCGACCACCAATGGCGACGGTTTTGGCCTTGGCTGGTACGGCCACCCGGGCGAGACGCCATATCGCTACCGCAGCGTGCACCCGGCGTGGAACGACCCCAACCTGCGCGAGGCGGCGCGCGCCATCCATTCGCCGCTTTTTCTGGCCCACATCCGCGCCGCCACCGATACGCCGGTGCAGGAGACCAACTGCCATCCGTTCCGGCACGGGCACTGGCTGTTCGTTCACAATGGCCTGGTGCGCAACTACCACGCCGTGCGTCGCGACCTGATGCTGGCGGTGGCCCCCGAACTGTTTGCCTCGATAGAGGGGACGACCGATTCCGAGCTGTTGTTCTTTCTCGCCTTGACGTATGGCCTGGCGACCGAGCCGGTGCCGGCGCTGGAGCGGATGGCGGCGCTGGTCGAGGAGACTGGGCGGCGCCATGGGGTGGAAGCGCCGCTGACCATGACGATGTGCGCGACCGATGGGCAGCAGATGGTCGCCGTGCGCTATTCCAGCGAGACACAGTCGCGCTCGCTGTTTCACAGCACGTCGTTTCACCACCTGCACGAACTGTATCCGGACGACCCGCGTATCACGGCGGCCGGCGACGATGCCTTCCTCGTGCTGTCCGAACCGCTTGTCGACCTGCCCGAGGTGTGGGAGGAGGTGCCGGAGCAAACCGCCATTGTGGCGCGTGCCGGCACGATCATGCAGCACCGCTTCAACCCTCATCTGCCCTGAGACGCCAGGGGCGCCTGGATGATTTTCATTCTGCGTCGACGCTAGAGGAACGGTCGGTATGTGGCTTCGCTGGGGCGTTCGGGTCCGACAGGGAGGGGGAGCTTTGGCCAGCCTACTCAATCCAGACCTTCGTATCTTCAAGGCTTCAGGGGCGCTCACAAATTACAGCTGTCAGCGCGCAGGCTGGGTGCGTTCAACGACTACCTGGCCTTTGGCTCTATACGCGAGACGTCGAGAGCCGCTGAATGAGTGAATCCATGTATTGCACAAAGAGTGCGTCCGGGTTCTGTTTGAACAGACGAATACGCCCCGTGTTGTTTAGCACGAGAATACCCACGATGTGCGCAAACACAGCCGTGGTCTCGATGAGCGCCTTATCGGCGGCGAGGCCCAATGCTTCCAGTTCGTTCTGGACAGGTCGCAGGGCAGCCATCAACTGCTCATTCAGTTGCTGGTTGAGTTCAGGCGTCAGGCCCCTGGGCTTCATGCCGTCGAAAAGGTAGAACCCCAGGTCCAGTTCTTTGGGATTGTTCCGATAGAACACGTAGAAGGCTTCGGCCTTGGCGCGGAGCAGGTCGGTTGCCGTGGCGAACTGTGCCTTGCCTCGGGTGCCGGCATCGGCTGCCTCAACAACTTGGTTCAGGCGCTGCAAGGACTCGCCAAGCAGGGCGCCGTAGATTTCTTCCAGGTTGGCAAAGTAGCTGTAAATTGCCCCTGGCGTATATCCGGCCCGCTTGGCGATTTCCCGCAGGCTTGCCCCATCCAGCCCCAGCTCGAAAAACGCTGTACGGGCTGCATCCAGTATGAGGGTTCGTCGCACCTGATTAAGCGCATTTTCCCTGGCCGCCCGTGACTCGGCGGTGGCAGCAGTTCTCCGAGCGCTAACTTTTTGACTTGCAGTTGACTTGGTCATGCGCCTGATTCTACGCTGCAATCATAAATTGAACAGTGTTCATTTAAATAAATGCCGTGTATGTTTGGCGGTTATGTCAGCAACGGGCACCCGTAGGTTTGATGGGGGGTATGGTTTTCGGGAATCCCGGAGAAAGGGCATGCCCATCGTCTTATGGATGGGGATGAGCCGGTCGTTGATGCCCTGTTGCTTCGGCTTGGCATTCATGTCCTGGCTGTCATCTATTCTCCCCAAAACAAAATCAGGTTTCAGGAGTGAACCCATGCCTGCAACGAAAGAAGAGGTTGCCGCATTCATGGCAGCTGAATTTCCGCAAAGCAAGTGTGTAGTTGAAGCGGTTGGCGATGATGGGGCCACGGTTTCGCATCATGTTGGCCCAGGTGAGTTGCGCCCAGGCGGAACGGTTTCGGGTCCAGTGCTGATGGGCGTGGCGGATGTAGCGCTGTACGTGGCCATCCTCGGCAAAATTGGCATCGTGCCGTTGGCTGTGACTACCAGTCTCACCATCAACTTTCTGCGCAAGCCATCTGCCGATGCTCACATCATTGCTGAGTGCAAGCTTATGAAAGTCGGCCGTACGTTGGCTGTCGGTGAGGTTTCACTGTACTCGAAAGGTTCAAGTGAGCCGGTGGCTCACGTTGTGGGAACGTATTCCATTCCGCCTGAACGCGATAGCTAAGAGCCTGTTCAAGGTCTTTGCAGTCCGTTTGTGTCCTCTCTGCGCTCGTCTGCCTTTGCCAGTTAACGAGCTGGCCTTGCCTGGAACAATTACTGCAATCAATGCATCAATGAACTGCATGAATGCCATGTTGTTCAATCGTGCCTGACCGCAATGCCGACAGGGACAAGATCGACCTGCATGCTTTTACCCCTTCCCCCGAAGGATAAGGACTGCGCCGGCGACGAGAAGCGCCGCCCCCAGCAGTGAGAGGGCGCTGGGTGGCGTCTGTGCCTTGTAGGCATCCGCCAGCAGGCCGGTGCCGAGCTGACTGGCGACCAGCACGGCAATGGTCACCGATGCCCCCACCGACTGGTAGCCCATGATTCCGGCAAAGACAAAAAACGAGCCCAGCAGGCCAGGCAGAACAACCCAGGGGCGGATCGCCTGGATGGTTTCACTGACGCCCGCCAAGCCGTTGCGGGCCAGCAAGGTGCCCAATAATAGCGCCAGCCCCATTGCGGAGTTGATGACCAGCGTAATGATGACTGTCGAGACGGACTCGGTTATCCGCACCATCAACAGGTTTTGTATCACCAGCGCCACCCCGGCTGCGGTCAGCAGGGGGAAAACAAGATAAGCATTCATGATCTGCGCTCCTTGCCTGCCAGCCTTGGCGCCGGCACCAAGATCACCAACCGGCACCGGGCATTAGCCATCCACAGGCGTATGCGGCGTATCTAGCAGCAACTGATAGAAGGCCAGATCAAGCCAGCGGCCAAACTTGAAACCCACCTCGGGCAGGGTGGCGACGTGCTTGAAGCCCAGCCGTTCATGCAGGGCAATGCTGCCGGCGTTGCTGGCGTCGATGCCGCCCATCATGGCGTGCACATCGTTTTGCCGCGCGGCGGCAATCAGTGCCTTCATCACCGTGTTGCCCAGGCCCTGGCCACGATAATCCTTGTGCACGTAGACGGAGTGTTCAACCGAGTACTTGAATGCCGGCCATGCCCGGAAGGTGCCGTAGCTGCCAAATGCCAGCAGCTGGCCATCGCTGTCTTCAACGCCGATGACAGGAAAACCGCCTTGTCTCTTGGTTTCAAACCAGCTCACCATGCTCTCGGCCGGGCGGGGCTTGTAGTCGTATAACGCGGTCGAGTTGACGATGGCGTCATTGAAGATATCCAGGATGGCTGCCGCATGGCGGTCAAAATCGCAATCAACAAGCCTGTGCTCACTCATTACTGTCTCCCTGTCGAGGATGGTGTTGCGGTTAGCGCGATGAGGTAACGCGCCGAACGTGAAGTGGGGTTGTGGAACACGATCTGTTGGCCAAGCACCATCGCGAGACAGTCGCCAGGCTGGAGATGCCATGTCCGTCCCTCTACCGTGATGTCCATTTCGCCATCGAGCATCCAGATCTGCTGGTGGGTGACGATGCTGCGCATTGCATTGTCAAAAGTTACCTTTTGCCCGGGCTGGAAGGTCACTTCGGCCAACTCGATCGGAGACCCATAGCCAGGTGGTGACAACTGGCGTCGAAGGTAACCGGACGCAGGGTCTTGCCAGACAGGCTGTTCTTCAGCGCGCGATAGTGGCGAGGCCACAAGCGCTTCTGCTTCTTCTGAGAACAGCGAGGCCAGACTCACGCCCAGCGCATCGGCAAGTTTATTGAGCACCGCCGCAGTGGCACTGGTTTCTGCACGCTCGATCAGTGAAATCATCGAGCGACTGACGCCACTGAGCTCGGCGAGCTTTTCCAGGGAGTAAGCGCGGTTCTTTCGCAGGGAGTGGATGCGATTGGCGAGGCGGGTGTCTAGATTCATAATTCCAATATACAGGAATTAAAATCTAGAAAACAAGAATTTTTTGTGGACCCAGTGACGACGGCTTGGTGAGGGTTTTCACGAAGAGGGGTAATGGTGCCGCCTTGACAAGGTCTGGCACCGTGCCGGGCCTGACGGTTAGGAGCAGGGGGGCAGTACCGTGGTGTGGCTCCTTTTCCTGAACAGCCGGTTTTGCCTGATCAATCGAAGCTTACAGCGGCACGGCTTCTTTCCGAGCGACCTGTTGGCGGCCCACTTCCAGCATGGCAATGCTGCCGAAGATCACGATGACCGCCAGTATTTCCAACAACCCGACTCGTTCACCCGCAGCCCAGCCGATGAGAAGCGCCACAATGGGGGTCATGTAAATCCAGCCCGAGGCCGCCACAGCGCCCAGTTCCTGAAGCAGGAAGTAGTAAAGGACAAATGATGCGCCGGTACCCAACAATCCCAGTCCGATCGCCAAGCCCGCCGCCGCGCGCCAGTCGAGCAGTATTTGGCTGATGCCACTGACGTCGGTAAAGAGAAGCAGCATCAGAAAGGCAAGGCCTGTCTGCCATGTGACGATGGCCAACGGGGCAATGTTAATCGGGGACAGATAGCGCCGAACGTAGATATACGACAGCCCAAAAACCATCGCGCCCGCCAGTATCCACGCCACGCCCGCCAAACTGATGGCGTCGCCAGCACTCATGCCCTCCCAGGGACGCGCAATCAGTACCATGCCTGTCAGCCCCACCACGACGCTGCACACCATCATCCGGTTCATTTTTTCATGACGGAGAAACAGCCCCGATGCCAGAACGGTAAACAAGGGGGATGATCCTCCCAGCACGCCGGCGATGCCGGACGGAAGCAGAGAGGTGCCCTTTGCCATGGCAAAGTAGGTGAAGGCCGTCGCCAGGGCCGCCATCACCGAGAAGTGATGCAAATAGCGCACCTGATCGCGTCTGATTACCCCGTTACGCCATGCCAAAATGGTCAAGGGTACGAAGCCAAAAAAGACACGCAAAAGCGATATCTGACCTGGGCTGACAAGCACAGCCGCCCACTTCGTATAGATGAAATTGGATCCCCCGAATAATCCAAGGAGAACGAAGGCGGCATAGAGGCGTTTCAAGATAGTGTCCAAACGGTAATCGTTGTCGAGAAGCGTTGCAGCAATGCTGCACACGGCCGGTTCACCTACAGATGAACTCCAATGTCATTGACCGCCTTAAGCGGCATGTTCCGCTCGTCACAAATACGTTCTATTTAGCGAGAGCGTTCAGTCGATCCACAACCAGTTGGCTGACGATGAGATCCAAGTGCGCACCTCCGGCATTTTTGTAAACCGTGCGATCCTCCGCCGAGCGATGGAACGCCGGCATCTGGCACAGATCGAACAGGTCGCCTTCGATTTGGTCTGCCTTGATTATGTGCGCCTGCAGCGGAATCTGGATGTCACCGGAATGGGCCGCATTCTCGTGGTCATCCACAAAGATCCGGGCACCTCTGAGCACCTCGCAATCGGCCTCCTGCATGTCTGGCCGGTACCCTCCGACCAGATCAACGTGAGTACCAGGGCGAACAAACTTGCCGCGGATAGTGGGGGTGGCTGCACTGGTGGCTGCCGTAATGATGTCTGCGCGGGCTACCGCCGCATCCAAGTCTTCGACAATACGTGCCTGGATGTTTTTTGCCGCAAGCTCTGCGCGCACGGCATCCAGCTTGGAGGGGGTGCGATTCCACAGCAGCACTTCACGGATGGACGGCCGGATGTGCAGATACGCATCGGTCAATGACCTGGCGACCGGACCGGCCCCCAGGACAAGAAGCACCTCGCTGTTCTCGCGACTGAGTCTTCTTGCCGCCAGCGCGGAATCGGCCGCGGTTTTCCAGCGCGTGATTTCCGGGCCATCCAGCATGGCGACGATGCCCTTGGTGCGCTCGTCCAGAATCAAAAATGCGGCCTGCTCCGTTGGCAGGGGTGGACTGGCAGTGCTATTCGCCGGATAGATGGAGGCCATTTTGAACCCCGCCCCCTTGCCCGGCAGAATGACGCCTCGGCTGAACAGGCCAAAGCGGGCGTCCCCAATGAAGTAACTATCGCCGATGGGCCGCAAACCAAGATGTCCGTTGTGCAATGCATTGAGCACCCCGTCCCAATCCAGTGCCGACCGGATTTGCTCTGCTGAAATGATCTGCATGAGTCACTCTCCTTCTTGCGGCCAGATGTCGCCCAGGGTGTAACCCTGGGGGAAGGGGTCGTCGTGGTCCAGCACGATGGTGCTGATGCCATGAATCCAGCTGGTGCCGGCCAGTGTGGGCACTACGGCGGCTTTGTCTCCAATGCGGGCATCTTCCTCCAGTCGGCCGGTGTAGACGGTGCCCAGGATGCCCTGATGCCGGAAGTCCTGGTGCAGCGGCAATTCACCCTTGGCGTGCAGCACGGCCATCTTGGCGCAGGTGCCGGTGCCGCAGGGGCAGCGGTCGATCGCGCCGGTCCAGGTGGAGGGGTCATCCCAGGAGAGCGGTCCGGTGGGCATGGTAACCACGTTCTTCCAATCCGCCCGTGGGTCGTCGGTGGGGCCGGAAAGTTGCGAAATGGTAATGCCCACGCCCGGATAATCCGGGTGCGCAACGGGCAGTTGCTCGATGGCCGCCTGCCGGATCATGGCGGAGACCCGCGTGATCTCCTTGCCATGTTCGGGCTTGAGCTCAAGCCCAGGGAACTGGCGCACATCGGCAATGGCGTAGAACATGCCGCCCCAGCCCACATCCACCCGCACCTTGCCCAGGTGTGGCACGTCGATGACGGCATCCAGATGCGCGGCAAAGGCTGGAACGTTCTTGAACTTCACACTCTTGACCTTGCCGTCCTTGCACTCGGCGGTGATGCGGATCAGCCCGGCCGGTGCTTCCAGAGTCAGCTCGGTCACTGGCTCCTGCATCGGCAGCATGCCCATTTCCAGCAACACGGTGGCCACGGAGATGGTATTGCCACCTGACATCATGGGGTACTCCACCTGCTCCAGGATGATGTAGCCCGCATCGGCCTCCGGGTGGCAGGGCGGCACGATGATGTTGCAGCAGTGCGCCGGGTAGCCACGCGGCTCGCGCAACAGCAGCTTGCGCAAGCCGTCATCATTGGCCTCCAGCCATTTCATCTTGGCATGGACGGTGTCACCGGGAATGTGCGGAATGCCGCCGGTGACCACGCGCATGGGAATACCCGAATGTGTTTCCACCGCGTGAATGGTTCTCTTGAATCCCATGTGCTGACTTTCTCTTCCGTGCCATCCGCCCTATGCGGCGCAGAAGAAAATTTATGTCAGCGCTGCGGCTAACTCAAACGACGTTTTCTCCAGTGTTCCTTCAACTTTTGGTTGCACATCGCCACAGCCAAAATGGCGACCAGATGCTGAACAAGGGCGGTTCGGCGCTGGCACGCAGCGTTCCAGACTCAGGGCGGAACTCACTTCAGCGGCAGTGGGCGGGTGGGGTGCAGCGCGAGTTGCTGTTTGATCCACTGGCAAAACTTCTTGCATACGCCGGCATCCACCTTGTCTTTGCGGACAGAAAGGTAGTGACCGCGATCTTTCATCACGGTGGTGTGCGGCAGCGGGCGTACCAAGTCACCGCTTTCCACCAAGGGGCCCACCAGGTGGTGCCAACCCAAAACAACCCCCTGGTGGGCCAGGGCCAACTGTACGATGCCCGGGTAGTCATTGCTGGTGAATAGCTGACGCGGAATGTCTGCGCTCCAACTCGTGTCCACATCATGCAGAGCCAGCCACACTTTCCAGTCGATATGCTCCGAAATCTGCGAACGGCCGTAGGCGCTGATATCCAGCAGTGACAGGCCCAGCAGGTCTTCCGGCGTTTCGATGGGGCCATGGTTCTGCAAATAGTGCGGCGTGCAAACCGGGTAGACCTCATCGTCAAACAAGTGCTCGCTGTCATAGCCATCACGTATGCTGGCCAGCTTGGCGATGTACACATCCGGCCGCACTCCGGCCTCCATGGCGATGAAATTCTGGGTGGCCAACACGGTGAGTTCGATATCCGGATTGTCTTGAATGAATTCGGGCAGCCGTTTGTGCAGCCACAGTGCCGAAAATGTGGGTGAGCAGCACACGATGAGGGTCTGCCGGCTTGGAATTCTCTTCCGCAGACGTTCAGCGGCCTGATGGATATTGATCAATGAAAGCTGGGCCGCATCCTTGAACATCTCGCCATCGGCAGTCAGCGTGACGGCCCTGCCCGAACGGACAAACAGCGCCGTCCCCAGGTAGTCCTCCAGTTCCCGCACTTGCTTGCTCACCGCTGCGGGGGTGACGCTCAATGCATGAGCCGCCCCCGTAAAACTGTTGAACTTTGCAGCAGCTAGAAAGGATTTGATGGCGCGCAGAGAAAGCGCACCGATCAATGTTTCGTTCAATTCAAATTGAGGTGCCATAACGATTGCTACTGACCTAAGGGGGATACTCCGAAATTAGGGACTGCCGGAGACTGCACGTGGCAAGGACACTAATCTCATAGCCTAACAGGCAATGCTCTAGCGCACCGTACTATTGCACCGGATCTGGGGCTGCCACGCACTGGCCAGATTCCCTTGCTGAACGCCAATAGACCGAAAGCATGCGTACTTGGGAGCGGACGATGCTGCCACTGCTCGACCTCGGCCAGCACGTCGTCGGTGATGGTGGGAATCAGGGCGGGCAAGACTTGCCGCCCATTCTTGCGCAGGCCGGCCAAGCCCGATTCACCGAAGTAAGCCGGCCCTTGAGCCGGCACGCCGCGATAAATCGTGTGGCGACGTGCTGTTATCTCTCCGCCAGCCCCGGCAGCACCACCGTCAACCTCCCCAGTGCTACGTTAATAGCGTCGGTGTCGATGCCGCCATAGCCGAACAGTAGCCCTTGCTGTGAGGGCTCTCCGGCATAAAAGGCTGAAATGCCATAAAGTCCGATGGACTCGCTGCGGGCGGCGGCGATGACGTCGCTTTCTTGCAGCCCCTGCTTGAGCCGGGCGATCAGGTGGATGCCGGCGGCGGGGACGATGGGGTCGAGCCATGGGCTGAGTTCGCCCTTGAGATGGGCGAGTAGGGCCTGGCGGCGTGCGGTGTAGTGCTTGTGCATGCGCCGCAGGTGTTTGGCGAAGTCTCCATTCAGCATGAAGCTCGCCAGCGCCGTCTGGGTCAGGGTGCAGCCGTGCCAGTCGCCGATCTGCTTGGCCTTGAGCAGCGCCGCTAGCAGCGAGGAGGGTGGGACGACGTAGCCCATGCGCAGGTCGGGAAAGATGGTTTTGGAGAAGGTGCCGACGTAGGCCACCAGGCCGGCGCGGTCGAGGCTCTTGAGGGGGTCCATCGGCCGCCCTTCGAAGCGGTACTCGCCGTCGTAATCGTCTTCGATGATGACCGCGCCGGAGCGCTGCGCCCATTCCAACAGCGCGATGCGGCGCTCCAGACTCATCGGCATGCCGAGCGGGAACTGGTGCGAGGGCGTGACGTAGACCATGCGGGCGTTTTTCGGCAGTTGCTCGACGATGATTCCCTCCCCATCGACCGGCACCGGCACCACCTTGCCCCCTTGCGCCGTAAAGCAGGCGCGGGCGGGTGGATAGCCGGGGTCTTCCACCGCCACCACGTCGCCCGGTTCAAGCACCACGCGTGCCATCAGGTCCAGCGCCTGCTGTGCGCCCTGGGTGACGATGACCTCTTGCCAGGAGCTGGTGACGGCGCGGTTGAAGGCGAGGTAGCGCGATATGGCGAGGCGCAGCTCCTGTTCGCCGGCCGGGTCGCGGTAGGCGCCGCGCTCCCGGGCTTGTATGCGCAGGGCGTGGTTGATGCAGCGCCGCCAGGTGTCGAAGGGGAACGGCGTCTTGTCGATGACGCCGCCCATGAAGTCGAAGGGCAGGGTGGTGCCGGGTCTGGGCAGGGCCAGCCCGGGGGGGAGCCGGTCCCACAGCGGGGCGGCGGTGGCGCGGGCGGCGGGCTGTTGCGGCGGCTTGGGCGGCAGGCGCGTCAGGCTCCCGGCGATGAAGGTGCCGTCGCCGGGGCGGGTTTGGAGGAAGCCTTCTGAGCCCAGCCGTTCGAACACGTCGAGCGTGGTTTTGCGTGATACGCCGAGCTGCGCCGCCAGGTCGCGCGTCGAGGGCAGGCGCTCGCCGGCGGTGAGACGGCCGGCGAGGATGGCCTCGCGCAGTTGCCGGTAGATCTGCCCGGCAAGGTCATGGCTGCCTTGAATCGTTACCTGGATGTCCATTGCACTGGTTACCTTAAATTTCCCAAAACTGGTTATTTTTACACGCCACGGTACGGCCTAAGCTTACGCTCATAGTCCTGGTTTCAGGACGCAACGTGAACTTAAAGGAGTGAGCCATGGAACAACGTCTCGATTTCTACAAAGCCAGCCCGGGGGCTCTCAAGGCGATGCTGGGTCTCGAAGAGCAGGTCAGCACGTCCGGTCTGGAAAAATCGCTGCTCGAACTGGTGCGCCTGCGCGCCTCGCAGATCAACGGCTGCGCCTTCTGCCTGGACATGCACGTGACCGACGCCCGCAAGAACGGCGAGAGCGAGCGCCGTCTCGCCACCTTGTCGGCGTGGCGCGAAACACCGTTCTTCACCGACCGCGAACGCGCCGCGCTGGAGTGGACCGAGTCTTTGACGCTGGTGGCGCAGGACCATGTGCCGGATGCGACCTGGCAGGCGGTCAAGCCGTACTTCACCGACGCCGAGATCGCCGATCTGACGCTGCTGATCGTGGCCATCAACGGCTGGAACCGGTTTGCCATCGCGTTCCGCAAGATGCCGGCATAACAGGGCAAGTCGTCCCGCGTGGGGTCTTGCTCCTATCTTTTTTATTTGAACTTGACCCCATTCAAGGGGTTTCAGTGGTCGACAACAGAGGGTGAATCATGAAGATCGTTGTCATCGGCGGCACCGGCCTGATCGGCTCGAAGACCGTCCCCATTCTGCGCCAGGCTGGCCACGAAGTCGTCGCCGCCTCGCCCAAAAGCGGCGTCAACACCATCACCGGCGAGGGACTCCAGGAGGTCATGTCCGGTGCGCAGGTGGTGATCGACCTTTCCAATGCGCCCTCTTGGGAAGACCAGGCGGTCCTGGAATTTTTCCAAACGTCCGGCCGCAACGTTCACGCGGCGGAGGCCGCAGCGGGCGTGCAACACCATGTTGCGCTATCCATCGTCGGAACCGACCGGATGCCGGGCAATGGCTATTTTCGCGCCAAGGTCGCCCAGGAGAAACTGATCGAGGCCTCCGGTATCCCCTACACCATCATTCGCTCGACCCAGTTCATGGAATTTCTCGGCGGCATCGCCGATTCAAGTACGGATGGAAACACGGTCAGGCTTGCGCCCGGCCTGTTCCAGCCCATCGCGTCGGACGACGTTGCAGCCCTTGTCGCCGATGTGGCGCTCACGGCGCCGCGAAACGGCATCGTCGAGATCGCGGGCCCGGAACGTGCGCCGTTCAGCGAAATCGTCGCCCGCTATCTGAAGGCGATTGGCGACCGGCGTGAGGTCGTGTCTGACCCCGAGGCCCGATACTTCGGCGGTCGGGTCGAGGAGTATTCGCTGGTGCCGTTGGGTGAGGCACGTCTCGGCAGCATCGGTTTGGATGAATGGTTACGCCGCTCGCAGGCCGGGGCCTGATCCCGCATCCGCCAACCAAATAACAGGAGGTTCCATGAAACGCATTCTTTGTTCGCTGCTGGTTGCCGCCCTACCGTTCGGCAGCGCCCTCGCGGAGACGCCGAAGGCGAAGAACGCCAAGGTGACCCTCGTTTACCAGCACGAGTTGCCGAATGCTCCCGGCAAGAGCATCAAGGGTGTGCTCGTTGAATACGGCCCGGGTGGCTACTCGCCTGGTCACACGCATGCCAAGTCCGCCTTCATCTATGCGACGGTGCTGGAGGGGGCGATCAAGAGCCGAGTGAACGACGGGCCGGTGACGGTCTACAAGGCCGGACAGAATTTCGCCGAGATGCCCGGCGACCGCCACGCCGTCAGCGCCAATGCCAGCGAGACGCAGCCAGCCAAGCTCCTCGCGGTGTTCGTGGTGGATACGGGCGAGGCGGAGTTGACGACTCCCTTCGCGAACTGAGGCATGCAAAGACAGCGGGCCATCGCCAGCACGGCGATGGCCCGTTTGCACGCGACGGCCCGGCCCGGGCATGGAGGTTCGAATACTCGGAAGAGTATGGGAACTTGCCTTGCCGGTCTCGGTCGCATTTAGGTAAGTTCACCGTATCGCACCGCTCAATGGAGACGTTACCGTCTGTATGTGCAACGGTGGGGGCCGAAAGCCCGTTCAAATAAGCGCATGGTTCCTCGATGTTCGAGGCGTTCCATCGCAGCATCAATTACTTAGCGGACACTCAAGAGCGTAGAAGACAGGTCTTCACAGCTCGGGGGAAAGCTGCGTCTTCTATACTCGTGTCCGCGTATTCACTTCGGCTCCCGCGCCGACGCTTACAGCACTCCTGATCGGTCTTGCCATAGGAGTCAGATCATGCGTTTGTCAGCCAACGAGGTAGTCGCGCGGAGTAGGGATGCAGAATTGGACAAGCCCCCGGCGGGAGGCCGGGAGCCCGCGTCCCGTCTTGTCTCCCGCCTCAACATGCTCGGAAAGACCCTGCGACCCACCCCCAATGTGCGATTGGACGTGGCCGGGATGAATCTTTTCGCCAAGCTCGAGTATGTCAACCCGATCGGGAGCATCAAGGACCGCTCCGCTTACTGGATACTCAAACGAGCCGCCGAGCGCGGGCAGATCAACGAAGCGACGACGGTGATTGAGTCCTCGTCCGGCAACTTCGCCAACGCGCTCGCCACGCTCACGCACCTGGTCGGCCTTGAATTCATTCCGGTGATCGACCCCAACATCTCGGGCCTCTACGAGTCTTTCCTGCGACGCTTGTGCCCGACGGTGGTGAAGGTCGAGGAACGTGACGACACCGGCGGATTTCTGAAGACCCGCCTGCAGATGGTGAAGCACCTGTGCGCCACGATTCCGAATGCCTACTGGACCAACCAGTACGGCAACCCGGACGCGCTGGAAGCGCACTACGAGCTCACGGCGGGCGAGATCTGCGCCGATTTCGACGCGCTCGATTATGTCTTCGTCGCCGTCAGTACGGCGGGCACCATCGCCGGTGTATCGCGTCGCCTCAAGGAGCATTTCCCGAAGGTCCAGATCGTCGGCGTCGACAGCGAAGGCTCCGTCATCTTTGGCGGGGAGCCTCACAAACGCCATATTCCCGGCATCGGGTCGAGCATCGTCCCCCCCTTGCTGGCGGAGGCGGAGGTTGACGAGGTGGTCTTGATTCCCGAGCGCGAAACCGTCGCAGCGTGCCAGGAACTCCTCACGACTCACGGGCTGTTCGTCGGCGGGTCGAGCGGGACGGCGTTCGCGGCGGTGAAGCGGCTGGCGCCGAAGATGACGGAATCCGGGCGGCCTACCGTGTTGTTCCTGTGCGCCGACCGCGGCACGCCCTACCTCGACACGGTATACGACCCCGCGTGGGCGGCCAGGCTGGAGTAGAGGAGAGTGTCATGGAATTCGAGCTGTCTATCATTAACGGCAAGACCGTTTCCGACATCATCCGCGCCCAGCGCGACGCCTGTGTCGAGATCGTCCGGAACGCCTACCTCGCGCATGCCGGCGGGCATTCCGTCAACCCGGACAGTTACTTTCTGCGTTTCCCCGAGAAGCCGGATTGCCGCATCATCGCGCTGCCGGCCTATCTCGGGGACGGCTTCGATGTGGCCGGGTTGAAGTGGATCGCGAGCTTTCCCGGTAATGTCCAGCGTGGTTTCCCGCGCGCCTCGGCGGTGCTCGTGCTCAATCGCTACGACACCGGCTATCCCTTTGCCATTCTCGAGAGTTCGATCATCTCGGCCTCGCGCACGGCCGCGTCGGCCACCTTGGCCGCGTTCTGGCTGAACGGGCAATCGCGCCGAGCGCGCTCGCTGGGCATCGTGGGCAACGGGTTCATCGCCCGTTACGTCTACGAGTTCCTGGTCGATACCGGGTGGGAGATCGAGGAGGTGCAGCTGTACGATCGCTCGCCGCTCGAGAGCGAGAAATTCATCAAGACGGCGTGCCACCCCGAGCGGCACCGCCGGGTGACGGTGGCTCCCGACGTGGAGGGGCTGATCAGGGCCTGTGATCTGATCGTGTTCGCCACCGTCGCTGCGACGCCCCACATCACCGACTCGGCCCTGTTCGAGCACAACCCGCTGGTGTTGCATATCTCCCTGCGCGATCTCGCGCCCGGGATACTGCTGGGTGCACAGAACGTGGTCGACGATGTCGAGCACGTCATGAAGGCCAACACCTCTCCACATCTTGCCCTGCAGCAGACGGGCAACCGCGATTTCGTGACCGGTACGTTGGCCGAAGTCATGCTCGGGAAGTGCTCGGTCGATCGCCGCCGCCCGATCATCTTCTCGCCCTTCGGCATGGGGATACTCGACCTGGCGGTCGGTAAGTGGGTGTACGACCGGGCGGTCGCCGCCGGCCAAGACCTGCGTCTGTCCGACTTCTTCTACGAGGTCGTGCGATGAGGGCCGCAACGACGATGGCGGATCAGCACGGCGGCGGCACCGCCATACGTACAGAAAGCATCCTCGCCGAGGTACTGGCCGGGGTCATGGATATCGACCATGTGCCAGCCGATAGTCACTTTTTCAAGGAGTTGGGGGCCGATTCGCTGGTGATGGCCCATTTCTGCGCACGACTGAGGAAGCGCGGCGACCTGCCGTCGGTATCGATGAAGGATATCTACGCGCACCCGACGATCACAAGCCTGGCCGCGGCACTGGCGGACGCGGCTCCCGTCACCGACAAGCCGCCGGCGGCAGCGTTGGCGCCGGCGACGCCGACCAGCGCGCGCGAGTATGTCGTGTGCAGTGTGCTGCAAGCGTTGTTCTACCTCGGGTATTCCTACCTTGGCGTCATTGCCGCCATTGCGGGCTATCAGTGGCTGGTGGCCGATGCCATGGGCGTCGAGAAGGTGCTACGCCTGGCCCTGTTCGGTAGCGTGGTTTTCTTCGCCGTGAGCGTGCTGCCGATCGCGGTGAAGTGGCTGCTGATCGGCCGCTGGAAGCCGCAGCAGATCCGGCTCTGGAGCTTGGGCTATGTCCGCTTCTGGGTGGTCAAGGCGCTGATCTGGTCGAACCCCGGCGTCTATTTATGCGTCGGTTCGCCCTTGTACAATTTCTACCTGAGGGCGTTGGGGGCGAAAATCGGGCAGGGGGTTGTGATCCTGTCGCGGCACATCCCGGTGTGCACCGACCTGCTCACGATCGGTGCCGGAACCGTGATCCGCCGGGATGCGATGTTTCTCTGCTACCGGGCGCAGGCCGGCCGGATCGAGGCCGGGCCGGTGACGCTGGGCCGGGACGCGTTTGTCGGTGAAATGTCGGTGCTCGACATCGACACGGCCATGGGCGATGGGGCACAGCTCGGTCATACCTCCGCCTTGCACCGCGGCCAGTCGGTGCCGGCCGGCGAGCGCTGGCACGGCTCACCGGCACAGCGCACCGATACCAACTATGTGAGAGTGGCACCGGCGCCGTGCGGCAGGCTGCGTCGAGCCGCGTATGCCGCTTTGACCTTGATCATCGTCCTCTTTGTGTGGGCGCCGCTCCTGGAGTGGGGCCTCGGCCTGCTGTTCCTCCAGGTGTCGTCGCTGGTCGAGATGCTGGACCCAGCCCTGAAAACGAGCGGCGGGGTGTTGACGGCGCGGGGGCTGCTGACCGAGGCGCTGGTGTTCTCGGCGGTCTTCTTCTTCGGCATGCTGCTGGTCGGTCTGCTGGCCCTCGGCACCCTGCCGCGTGTCTTGAACCTGTTCCTCAAGCCGGACACGGTCTACCCGCTCTACGGCTTCCGCTACGCCATGCATCGCGCCATCGCGGGCTTGGGCAGGCTGAGGTTCTTCCCGGTGCTGTTCGGCGACAGTTCGTACATCGTCCACTTCCTGGAGTGGATCGGCTATCGCCTGTCTCCGGTGGTGCAGACCGGGTCGAATTTCGGTAGCGAGGTGATCACCACGAACCCCTTGCTCACCACCGTGGGCAGCGGAACGATGGTCTCCGACGGCCTGTACCTGATCAACGACGAAATCTCCAGCACCTCGTTCAAGGTGTCCCGGACGGCGATTGGGTCGCGCAACTTCGTGGGCAACTACGTGACCTACCCGCCGGGGGCGCGGACGGCCGACAACTGCCTGCTCGCGATCAAGGTGATGGTGCCGCTCGACGGCAAGGTGCGCGAGGGGGTGGGCCTGCTGGGTTCGCCGCCCTTCGAGATTCCGCGCTCGGTCGAGCGCGACAGCCGGTTCGATCATCTGCGGACGGGTGAGGCGATGCGTCGCGGCCTGGCCGCCAAGAACCGCTTCAACCTGCGGACGATCGGCATTTTCCTGCTGACCCGCTGGGTCGGTGTCTTCCTGATCGTGCTCATCGACGTGGCCGCCGTGCGGTTTTTCTACGACGTGTTCGCCCATGTGCTCATGGCGGCGCTCTTCGCGCTGAGCGCGGTTGTCGCCGCGGTCTACTACGCCCTGGTGGAGCGCGGCTTCGAAGCGCTCGGCCCGCCGCCGCCGGCCATCTGCTCCATCTACGACCCGGGTTTCTGGTGGGTCGAGCGCAACTGGAAGCTGCACCCGATCAACTTCCTCCACATCTTCGACGGCACGCCCTTCAAAAGTGTGCTGTGGCGGTTGATCGGGGTGCGCTTGGGCAAGCGGGTATTCGATGACGGTACCCATATTTCCGAGCCGACCCTGACCACCATCGGGGACGAATGCGTTCTCAATCACCGCAGCAAGATCCAGTGCGACTCGCAGGAGGACGGGACCTACAAGTCCGGCCATACCGCGCTCGGCGCTGGTTGCACGCTCGGGGTGGGCGCCTTCGTGCACTACGGCGTGACGATGGGCGACGGTTCGGCACTCGCCGCGGACTCCTTCCTGATGAAGGGGGAGACGGTGCCCGCCAGCGCTCAGTGGGGCGGGAACCCGGCCAGGGAGATCTGAGATGAACCCTATCGCATTACGAAAAGACGGTGCCACGGCCGAGCACAGCCGGGCGTTCTGGCACGATGTCCTCCTCGCCGGCGGCTTCGCCGCGCTGCCGCGCTGGACCCTCGATCCGGTACCCGGCGTCGGGGAAGTGGAAGCGGCGATTCCCGATGAACTCGCGGCGGCGCTGTACCGGCTGGTGGATGGGCTGGCGGTACCGCTCAGTTCGGTGCTGTTGACCGCGCACGCCAAGGTGCTCGGCGCGCTGTGCGGCGAGAGCGAAGTGACCGCCGGCTACGCCGTGCCGGGCGGCCCGCCGTTGCCGTTCCCGATGTCGATCGGGCCCCGTTCGTGGCGGCAGGTGCTGCTGGAAACCGCGCGGGCGGAGTCGGCGCTGCTGTTGCACCGCAATTTTCCGGTCGAGGCGCTGAGACGTGAGCTGGGCCTCACCGAGCCCTTGTTCGAGACCGTGTTCGATACCGCCCCGGCGGGTGGTGCCGAGCTGGGCGACGGCATCGTGCTCCGTCTCGCCCTGGTGCAAGGCGAGGGGCTCGCGCTGCGGCTGCGTTACCGGACGGATGTCCTCGACGGCGAGTGCGCCGCCAGAGTCGCCGGCTATCACCTCGCCGCGCTGGCGGCGCTGGCGGCTGATCCTGAGGCCGAGCCGGCACGGCAGAGTCTGCTCTCCCCTGAGGAGTGGCGTTTCCAGCTCGATGGCCTCGCCGGGCCGCAGCGCACGCTGCCGGAGCGCCGGGCCCACGAGCTGTTCGAAGAACAGGCGCGGGCGCACCCGGACGCCGTGGCGGCCGTGCACGGCGACGGGCAGCTGACCTATGGCCAGCTCAATGCCCGCGCCAACCAGCTGGCGCGGATGCTGTTGGCGCACGGCTTGGGCCGTGAAGGCGTGGTCGCCGTGGTGACCGAGCGCAATCTGGACTGGCTGAGCGCGGTGCTCGCCATCTTCAAGGCCGGTGGCGCCTACCTGCCCATCGAGCCGCATTTCCCCGCCGACCGCATCGCGCGCACGCTCAGCCGGGCCGATTGCCGGCTGGTGCTGACCGAGCGTGGCAGCACCGGGATGCTGGATCAGGCGCTCGATGCCCCAGCCGGAATCCCCGAGGGCATCGAGAGACTGTTCATCGATGCGGCCTGGGCGGCGGGTTTCCCCGAGGACGATGTCGGGGTCGAGGTCACGCCCGATCAGCTCGCCTACATCTACTTCACCTCCGGCTCGACCGGCGAACCCAAGGGGGCGATGTGCGAGCACGCCGGCATGCTCAACCACCTGTTCGCCAAGATCGACGACCTGAACATCGGCGCCGGAACGGTGGTCGCCCAGACGGCGCCGCAGTGCTTCGATATCTCGCTGTGGCAGCTGGTGTCCGCGCTGCTGGTCGGCGGGCGGACGCTGCTGGTGGAGCAGGACGCGATCCTGGACGTCAGGCGTTTTGTCGACAAGATCGTCGAGGCCAGGGTCAACGTGCTGCAGGTGGTGCCGTCCTATCTCGACGTCGTCCTGAGCGAGCTGAAGCAGCACCCGCGCGCGCTGCCGGACCTGCGCTGCGTGGCGGTCACCGGCGAGGCGCTGAAGAAGGAGCTGACGCAACGCTGGTTCGCGGCCCAGCCCGGTATCCGGCTGGTGAACGTTTACGGCCTGACCGAGACCTCCGACGACACCAATCACGAGGTGATGGACGGCGTGCCCAGCCGCGAGCGTGTGCCGCTCGGCCGCCCCGTCAACAATGCGCATGTCTACGTCGTCGACGAGCAGTTGTCGCCGGTGCCGCTCGGCGCACCGGGCGAGATCGTGTTCTCCGGGGTCTGCGTCGGGCGCGGCTACGTCAACGATCCGGAGCGCACGCAACGCGCCTTCATGGCCGACCCGAACCGCCCGGGGCAGCGGTTGTACCGCAGCGGCGATTTCGGCCGCTGGCTGCCCGAAGGCAAGCTGGAGTTCCTCGGCCGCCGCGATGCGCAGGTCAAGATCAGCGGCTTCCGGATCGAGCTGGGCGAGATCGAGAACACGCTGTTGCGCTTGCCGGGCGTGCGGGACGGCGCGGTCGTCGTCGCCGAGCGGGCAGACCGCAGCAAGCACCTGGTGGCTTTTTATTCCGGAGAGCGGCAGCTCGACGCCGACGCGCTGCAAAAGCAGCTTGGCGAGTCGCTGCCCACGTACATGGTGCCGTCGGCGTTCCATTGGCAAAGAACGCTGCCCTTGACGGGCAACGGCAAGATCGACCGGAAGGCCTTGACGGCTCTCGCCGGCGAGCTCGGCATGGCCAAAGTCGATGGTGAGCGCGCCAGCACGCCGACCGAGCAACGGCTGGCGGCCGCATGGGCCGAGATTCTCGGCATTTCGCCGGAGCAGGTGGGCCGGGGGGCTCACTTCTTCGAACTCGGCGGCACCTCGTTGTCGGCACTGAGGCTGGCGATCAAGTTGAACCGCGCGGTGTCGGTGAAGGACCTGGCGGATCACCCGGTGCTCGCCGATCTGGCCGGCCTGGTGGACGCGCGGTCCGCGTAGCGGCGGCTGGCTGCGCCAGAAGGGTAGCCCTTCCGCTACCACCGCATCAGTCAGCAAAGGAGGTAATCCGAAATGTCATCACTCTTTGCAACCGCATCATCTTCCGTGCCGACCTCATCGCTCGATGTGGCGGTGCGACCCGGTAAGCCGCCACTGTTGCGGGTGGACGCCAGCACGGACGCACGCCGCTGGGTCGCCGAGCATCGCGACGAGCTGCGTGCCGCCGTCGTCGAACACGGCGCGCTGCTGGTGCGCGGCCTCGGCTTGCGCGACGTGGAGGAGGTGGGCGCCGTATTCCGGCAACTGGGCCGCCCGATGATCGAGCGGGAGGCGTTCGCCACCCGGCAGCGCTACGCCGATGGGCTCTATTCCTCGTCGAAGTGGCCGCCCAGCCAGCCCATGTGCATGCACCACGAACTCAGCTATGCGCTCGAATTTCCCTCCCTCATGTTGTTCGCCTGTCTCACCGCGCCTAGCGAGGAGGGCGCGACGTCGTTGGCCGACGAGACGGTGATAGGGCGAGCGCTGCCGGCGGATCTGGTCGACCGCTTCGAGCGACTGGGGTGGCTGCTGGTCCGCAACTACAACGACGAGATCGGGGCGTCGATCGCCGAAGCCTTCGGCAGCGACGAGCGCCAGGCCGTCGAGAGCTACTGCCGTGCGCAGGCGATCCGCTTCGAGTGGCAGCCCGACGGCGCCTTGCGCACCTGGCAGCGCCGCAGCGCCGTGGTGCGCCATCCGCGTAGCGGCCAGCGCTGCTGGTTCAACCAGATCGCCTTCCTCAACGAGTGGACGATAGACCCGGAGGTACGCGAATACCTGGTGGACGTCTACGGCGAGGACGGGCTGCCGTTCAATACGCGTTTCGGCAACGGCGATCCGATCGACCCGGACATCGTGCAAACGATCAACGAGGTCTATACCGCCCACACCGTGCGCGACGCCTGGCAGTCCGGCGACCTGATGCTGGTGGACAACATCCGCACCGCGCACGCCAGGGAACGCTTCGAGGGGCCGCGCGAGGTGCTGGTCGGCATGGCCGACGCGCTGAACGTGGCCGACTGCTCGCCGACCATCGAGGTGGCCGGCGATTGACGAAGACCGCCACACAGTAAAGGAGCTTGCAAATGTCAGCAGGAAAATTCGAGACGGTGTTGCCGGACGAGCCGGTGTTCTGGGATGTCGAGCAGAGACCGAGCCGCCAGTCGGAAACGGAAACCGTGCTTCCGGTGGAGCATGCCCGTGTCCTGGTCTGTGACCCGATCCCTGCCGTGGCCGTCGAGCGGATGCGCGAAGGCGGGCTGCTGGTGGACGAGTGGATCGGCCTCTCGCCCGCGATGCTTGAGGAGCTGATCGGCGATTACGACGCCGTCGTCGTGCGCTCCGCCACGCGGCTCGGCGCGCAGCAGCTCGCCGCCGCCCAGCGGTTGCGGCTGATCGTCCGCGCCGGTGTCGGCACCGACAACATCGACCTTGCCGCGGCGGCATCCCAGGGGATCGCCGTACTGAACACGCCCAAGGCCTCGACCGGCTCGGTGGCCGAGCTGGCCCTGGGCATGCTTCTCGCCCTGGCGCGGCGCATCCCGCAGGCCGATGCCGCCGTGAAGTCGGGAGGTTGGCCGAAGAAAGAGTTCTCGGATGGGATCGAACTCGCCGGCAAGACGCTCGGCATCATCGGCGTGGGCCGGATCGGGGGAGCCCTGGGGCGTTGTGCCGCCGCGCTCGGCATGGTCGTTGTCGGGGCCGACAAGGCCGCCGAGCCCGTGGGGCGCTTCGAGGGTCTCGAGCTGCTCTCGCTCGAGGCGCTCCTTGCGTGTGCCGACTTCGTTTCGATTCACACCCCGCCGAGCAAGGCGGGACGCGCCGTGATCGGGAAGAAGGAGATCGCGCGCATGAAGGACGGTGTCCTGCTGGTCAACTGCGCGCGTGGCGGTTTGGTGGACGAGGAGGCGCTCCTCGCCGCCCTCGATTCGGGCAAGGTGCGCGGGGCCGCGCTCGATGTGTTCGCCGGGGAGCCCCCCAGCGACCTGCGGCTCGCCCGCCATCCCCATGTCATCTGCACGCCGCACTTGGGCGCTTCGACGTGCGAGGCCCAGGCCCGGATCGGCGTGGAGATCGCTCAGCTCATGTTGGAGCAGTTGTAGCGCTCCGTCAGAGGAGGGAGTTCGTCATGTTTCAACTGCCCTTCCATGAAGTGCATGTCTGGCGCGTCAGTCTGGACGTTTCTCCGGAAACGTCGGCGCGCCTCCAGGCGACGCTCTCAGAAGACGAATGCCGCCGGAGCGCACGGTTTCGCTTCGAGCGCGATCGACGGCGATTTGTCGCCGCGCATGGCGTGCTGCGCGCGCTTCTGGGGAACTATCTTCAGACCCCGGCCGACCGCGTACGCTATGTGTACAACGCCTTCGGCAAACCTGGCCTCAGCCCTGAATTCGACGGCCGGCTCGCGTTCAATCTGTCCCACTCGGGCGATCTGGCCCTCGTCGCCATCGCCGCCGACGCCAGGCTCGGCATCGATCTTGAACGCATCCGGGAGCAAGCCGATTACGCGGACATCGCGCGCTATTTCTTCTCGGCGGCCGAGGCCGACCAGTTGAGTGCGCTGCCGGAGCCGCTTTGCGCCGATGCCTTTCTCGCGTGCTGGACCAAGAAGGAGGCGTACCTGAAAGCCTGCGGCAACGGCCTTGCCGGGCAGCTGGATGGTTTTTCGGTTCCCCTGACGACCGATCCGGGTGAGGGGCCGGCAAACCTCGACGGCGCTTCCGGCGAGATCGCTCCGGAAAGGCCGTGGTCGCTGTACACGCTCCAGCCGGCGCCGGGCTATATCGGGGCGCTGGCCATCGAGGGGCGTGGCTGGCGCGTGAGTGAACGGCTGTGGGACATGGCGGAATCGGGTGAAACGGCACGAAAGCCATGACAACGCATCATCGCTGTCATGGCTTGTCGTGGTGACTGGCGCCGGGCCGCCGGGCTTGGCGCCGCGAACAAACCCCTGTGCAACGGTCTTGGCAAGGCCGCGCAACAACGCCAGGAGGGGGTTGTCAGTGCCTCTCAGCCCTGGAGTTTGCGCACCAGCCCTTCCATCGCCAGGGTGTAGCCGAGCACGCCGAAGCCGACCACGATGCCGGCGGCGGCCGGCGAGACGTAGGAGTGGTGGCGGAACGACTCGCGGGCGTGCACGTTGGAGATGTGGATTTCGATCACAGGCAGGTCGCCGACGCCCTTGATGGCGTCGTGCAGCGCGATCGAGGTGTGCGTCAGCGCGCCGGGGTTGATGACGACGCCGAGCAGGGTGCCGTCACGAAACGCCTGGCCGGCTTCGTGGATCTTGTCGAGCAGGGCGCCTTCCCAGTTGCTCTGGAAGCATTCCACCTCGTAGCCCAGGCGCTCGCCGGTTTCCTTGCACATCGCCTCGACGTCGGCCAGCGTGGTGTGGCCGTACTGGGCCGGCTCGCGCGTTCCCAGCAGGTTCAGGTTGGGGCCGTTCAGTACCAGAATTTTTTTCATCGTTCGTCCTCGTTCAATACTTGATCTGCGATACCGCGCGCAGTTCGTCCGGGGTGGCGGTGCCGAAGCCGAAGAACTCCAGGTAGGCGGGAATCATCTCGAACAGCATGTCGGTGCCGACCTGCACTTGGCAACCCTTTTCCAGCGCGGCGCGCAGCAGCGGGGTGTATTCCGACTTCATCACCACCTCGCCGACGAAGCTGCTCGGGGCGATGCGCGCGACGTCGAACGGCAGCGGATCGTCGTCGTTCATGCCCACCGGGGTGGCGTTGACCACCACGTCGTAGCCGGCCGGGTCGTTGGAGCCGGTGCGGATGACGAGCTGCGGGTAGTGCTCGGCGAGGCGCCCCGCCAGGGCCATAGCCTGGGCGTCGCGGGTGTCGAACAGGGCCAGTTCCGCCACGCCGGCGGCCGCCAGCGACGCGGCGATGGCCGAGCCGACGCCGCCGCAACCGGACACGAGCACGCGGGTGCCGGCGAGGCGGCGGCCCTTGCGCTCGACGCCGCGCACGAAACCGGCGCCGTCGAACTGGTCGCCCAGCAGGGTGCCGTCCGGACGCAGCAGGATGGCGTTGCAGGCGCCGGCGATCCTGGCGGTCGGGGTGGCGTCGTCGACCAGATCGAGCGTGGTGATCTTGTGCGGCATGGTCACCAGCGCGCCGCGGATATTGCTCAGCCGGAACAGCGATTTGAGAAAGACCGCGTAGTCGTCGGGCTTGACGCCCATCGGCACCACCACGGCGTCGATGCCTTGTTTCTCGAACCACGGGTTGTAAATCATCGGCGCCTTGAAGGCTTCGGTCGGGTAGCCGAGGTGGGCGATCAGGGTGGTTTTGCCGCTAATCATCGAGTCATTCCTCCTTTGTTTGATTATTCATGAACACGCTGGTGTTTGGTCATGGCGCCCCCGGTGAGGGGGTGATGCTGCTTTCCTTGGGGCCGGAGGGGCGGCAGATGCGGGCCCGCGTCCTCCGGTTTTCTGCTCAGGCAGGGCTGGAGCGGGTTCAGTCGGCCCAGCTCGCGCCGCGCTGGCCGGCGCGCGCGCGGGTCTGCGCCAGCGCCGCCAGTCGCACCGCGACGTTGGCCGCGCCGTACTGCTGGTAGCCGCCGCGCCGTTCGATGATCTCGAAGAAGAAGCGTTCTTCGAACGGCTCGGTGTAGACGTGCAAGAGCTCGCCGCCCTCCGGGTCGCGGTCGTACAGCACGTTGGCGGCGGCGATCCGTGCGATGAACTCCGGCTCCAGATCGAAACGCGCGGCCAGATCGTCGTAGTAGTTGCGCGGAATCTCCAAGAGCGGCAGGCCGGCCTCGCGCGCCGCCGCCACCGCCGCGAAGATGTCGTCGGCGGCGAAGGCGACGTGCTGCAGGCCGGAGCCGCGGTAGGTCGACACCGAGCGGGCGATGGCGGTGTTGCGGTTTTCCGAGATGTTGAGCGGGATGCGGATGGTGCGGTCGGCGCTGCGCAGCACGCGGCTCTTCACCAGGCCGTACGGATCGGGCAGCACCCACTCGTGCTCGGCTTCGAAGCCGTACACGGCGCGGAAATACAGCGACCAGGTATCCAGCGTTTCGGCTGGCAGGCCGAGCGCAAAGTGATCGATGGCCGACAGCGTGGTACGTGCCGCGGCGGCAACGCCGCCCGGCAGCGGATCGAAGTCGCTGTCGTAGATCGAGCGGCCGTCCAGGCCCTTGTCCACCAGGTATTGCAGGCTGCCGTCCGGGGCGCGCACCGCCGGAATCTGGCGCTCGTTGGGGCCGACGCGGCTTTCGAACGGGCGGGCGCGGTACAGCTTGGCACGCTCCAGCGCGGCGCGGCTGTCGTCGACGCGGAATGCCGCCGCGCACAATGAGGGGCCGTGGGCGACGAAGAAGGCGTGCGCGAATGAGTCCGGCTCGGCGTTGAGAATCAGGTTGACGCTGCCGTGGCGGTAGAGGTCGACGTTCTTCGATTTGTGGCGCGCGGCGTGGGCGAAGCCGAGCTTCTGGAACCACTTGGCGAGGCGGCGCGCGGCGTCATCGTCGACGGCGAATTCGAGGAACTCCACGCCGTCGAAGCGGGACGGCGCGGGCGGGGCGAACAGCGCCTCGGCGCTTTTCGCGCTCTCGAGGTTGGCCGAAGACGCCTGCAGCGCCTGGCGCGTGGTTTCTTCCAGGTACAGCAGCGAGCGCAGGCCGTCGGCCGCGGTGATGCGGGTCGGCGCGGCGCGGAAGCCGTCGTTGAAGATCTCCAGCGACAGCGGGCCGGAGTAGCCGCTTTGCAGGATCGGGGCGAGGAAGGCCGGCAGGTCGAATTCGCCCTGGCCGGGGAAGCAGCGGAAGTGGCGGCTCCATTCCATGACGTCCATCGCCAGCACCGGGGCGTCGGCCATCTGCAGGAACACGATCTTGTCGCCGGGAATCTCCGCCAGCCGCGACAGGTCGTCCTTGATCGACAGGGTGTGGAAGCTGTCGAGGATGATGCCGAGGTTGGGGTGGTCGACCGCCTTCACGATGTCCCACACGTGGCGGTAGGAGTTGACGTAACGCCCCCAGGCCAGCGCCTCGTAGCCGACCAGGATGCCGCGCTTGGCGGCGCGTTCGGCCAACTGGTGCAGATCGTCGGCGATCACGGCGTCGTCACGGATCACGTCGGGCTGCACGCTGCTGCACACCAGGATGCGGTCGGTGCCGAGCTCCTGCATCAGGTCGAACTTGCGCTCGGCGCGGTCGAGGTTGTGCTGCAGCTTGTCGCGCCGGCCGCCCTCGAAGTCGCGGAACGGCTGGAACAGCATGATCTTGAGCCCGAGGTCGTCGCAGAGGCGCTTGGCGTCGCGCGGCGATCCCTCGAAGTACAGCAGGTCGTTCTCGAAAATCTCCACGCCGTCGAACCCGGCGGCGGCGATCGCCTCGAGCTTCTCCGGCAGCGTGCCGCTCAGCGACACCGTGGCAATGGAATGCTGCATGGTCGGTCCTCACAAGAAATGAGCGTATTTCTCTGAACCCGTTCCCGATCTTGCTGCGCATCCCCGATCGGGGCTCATGTGCTCTGCGTGCCAATCTTCGATTGGCTCAGCGATCGGAAATCCTCATGGACTCCATGTCCATTCCGGTTCCTGCGCTGCGCGTCACCCCGCTGAGGGCTGCTCGCGACTGATCGTGAACAGATTCTCAGGATAGTCTCCGCCTTCGCCGAGGTGGAGTTTTGTTCGATAGTCGATTATATGTTCTGTATTCGGACAATTGCTATAGCTTTGTTCGTGGTCCGCGAGCATGTCGTTTTTGCCTCGCAGCGGGGCGGGGCGAGCGCCACAAGGCCCAGGCGCATTGCCTTTGGCGCCGTTCGGGGCGAGCGATGGCCAGAAAAGTATGTGCGATAGTCGCACTATACTTCGATAATCGCCCTTGACGCTGAGAGTGGTGAACCCTAAATTGTGTTCATTAATAGACGCAATGTTCGGTCAGCGCCCGTTTCGTGATTGGCGCCGTCTGGCCGGGCATGTTCATCAACCCGAGCAAAGGATCCCGCCCTCTTATAGAAGGGTGGGACGGGAGCGAGACCATGATCGACAAGACCGTTGCCTCCCTTGAGGAGGCGGTGGCCGGCATCTTCGACGGTGCCACCGTGATGATCGGCGGCTTCGGCACGGCGGGGCAGCCGGCCGAGCTGATCGACGCGCTGATCGCGCAGGGCGCGAAAGACCTCACCATCGTCAACAACAACGCCGGCAACGGTGACATCGGGCTGGCCGCGCTGTTGAACGCCCGCCGCGTCAAGAAGATCATCTGCTCGTTCCCGCGCCAGGCCGATTCGCACGTGTTCGACGCGCTCTACCGCGCCGGCGAGATCGAGCTGGAACTGGTGCCGCAGGGCAACCTCGCCGCGCGCATCCAGGCCGCCGGCGCCGGTCTTGGCGCCATCTTCACCCCGACCGGCTACGGCACGCTGTTGGCCGAAGGCAAGGAAACGCGCGAGATCGACGGCAAGCACTACGTGCTGGAATACCCGATCAAGGCCGACTTCGCGCTGATCAAGGCGCTGAAGGGCGACCGCTGGGGCAACCTGATCTACCGCAAGGCGGCGCGCAACTTCGGCCCGATCATGGCGACGGCGGCTGGCGTCACCATCGCGCAGGTGTCCGAAATCGTGCCCTTGGGCGCCCTGGACCCCGAAGTCATCGTGACCCCGGGCATTTTCGTGCAGCGCGTCGTCGCCATCGGCAACGCCGTGGCGCAAGCGGCGTAAAGGAGTAGCGACATGAACAAACTCACCCGCGACCAGATGGCCGAACGTGTCGCCCGCGACATCCCCGAAGGCTCCTACGTCAACCTTGGCATCGGCCTGCCGACCAAGGTGGCCAACTACCTGCCGAAAGAGCGCGAAATCTTCCTGCACAGCGAAAACGGCTTGCTCGGCATGGGCGAAGCGCCCGAACCGGGCGAAGAGGACCCGGAACTGATCAACGCCGGCAAGGAGCCGGTGACGCTGCTCGAAGGCGGCAGCTTCTTCCACCACGGCGACTCGTTCGCGATGATGCGCGGCGGCCACCTCGACATCTGCGTGCTCGGCGCCTTCCAGGTGTCGGCCAGCGGCGACCTGGCCAACTGGCACACCGGCGCACCGGGAGCGATCCCGGCGGTCGGCGGCGCAATGGACCTGGCGGTCGGCGCCAAGCAGGTGTTCGTGATGATGGATCTGCTCACCAAAACCGGCGAGAGCAAGCTGGTCGAGGCGTGCAGCTATCCGCTGACCGGCGTGGGCTGCGTCGACCGCATCTACACCGACGTGGCCGTCATCGACGTGACCCCGGACGGACTGGTGGTGCGTGAACTGGTCGAAGGCAACAGCTTCGACGAGCTGCAGCGCATCGTCCCGGTTCCCCTCAAGATGGCCTCGCTGGCCGCCGCCGCATAAGGATCACCATGGAAAACGCCTACATCTGCGACGCCATCCGCACCCCGTTCGGCCGCTACGGCGGCACCCTGTCCTCGGTGCGCGCCGACGACCTCGGCGCCTTGCCGATCAAGGCCCTGATCGAGCGCAACCCCAACGTCGACTGGGGCGCCATCGACGACGTGATCTACGGCTGCGCCAACCAGGCCGGCGAAGACAACCGCAACGTGGCGCGCATGTCGTCGCTGCTGGCCGGCCTGCCGCAAGACGTGCCGGGCAGCACCGTGAACCGCCTGTGCGGCTCCAGTCTGGACGCCATCGGCATCGCCGCGCGCGCCATCAAGAGCGGCGAAACCAGCCTGATGATCGCCGGCGGCGTCGAGAGCATGAGCCGCGCCCCGTACGTGATGGGCAAGGCCGACACCGCGTTCTCGCGCAACATGAAGATCGAGGACACCACCATCGGCTGGCGCTTCGTCAACCCGCTGATGAAGGCGCAGTACGGCGTCGATTCGATGCCGGAAACCGCCGAGAACGTGGCGGTCGATTTCGCCGTCAGCCGCGCCGACCAGGACGCCTTCGCGCTGCGCAGCCAGCAGCGCTACGCCGCCGCGCACGAGGCCGGCCGCTTTGCCGACGAGCTGATCCCGGTCACCATCGCCCAGAAGAAGGGTGATCCGATCGTGTTCGCCAAGGACGAGCATCCGCGTGCCACCACGCCGGAAGCATTGGCTAAGCTGAAGGGAGTGGTGCGTCCGGACGGTTCCGTGACCGCCGGTAACGCCTCCGGTGTCAACGATGGTGCCTGCGCCGTGCTGCTGGCCAGCGAAGCCGCCGCCGGCCGCTACGGTCTGACCCCGCGTGCCCGCATCGTCGCCATGGCCACCGCCGGCGTGGCGCCGCGCATCATGGGCTTCGGCCCGGCCCCGGCGATCCGCAAGGTGCTGGCCAAGGCCGGCCTGACGCTGGACCAGATCGACCTGATCGAGCTGAACGAGGCGTTCGCCGCCCAGGCGCTGGCGGTGACCCGCGACCACGGCCTGGCCGACGACGACGCCCGCGTCAACCCGAACGGCGGCGCCATCGCCATCGGCCACCCGCTCGGCGCCTCCGGCGCGCGCCTGGTGACCACGGCAGCCTACCAGCTGGCCCGTACCGGCGGTCGTTACGCGCTGTGCACCATGTGCATCGGCGTGGGGCAGGGCATCGCGCTGATCATCGAACGGGTATGATGCTTAGGGCGTGCCATCGATTGTTTTCCCTCCGCGTTGCTGCCGCGAAAGCGGCCAGGCAAGGCGCTGGGCGCAGGCAATGGCCACTCCCTTGCCAAGCCCGGCAACGCCGCATGGAGGCTTTCGCGGCGCAACCCTGCGGGCCGGGCCTGTTTTTGTGCGCTACGGCGTTGCTCGGCTCTCGTTTGGAATAACCAAACGTCGTGCCTCCGCCTTGTCGCGCGCAAAAACAGGCTCCGGCGCGGAGAGGAAAACAATCGATGGCACGCCCTATGGTGAAAACCCGTTGAAACGACGTCGACAGGCTCGCCCAAACCGGTCGGGCCTGTCGGCTTTTTCAAGGAAAGCCAAGAATGAAACTCCTGGACCCCTTGTTCCGGGGTAGCGCATGCCAGGCCGCTTTCAGCGACGCCGCCACGGTGCAGGGCATGCTCGACTTCGAGGCGGCGCTGGCGCGTGCCGAAGCGGCGGCCGGCGTGATTCCGCCGGCCGCAGTGCCGGCGATCGAGGCGGCCTGCCGTGCCGAGCGGCTGGACCTGGACGGCATCGCCGCCGACGCCGCACGCGCCGGCAACCTCGCCATCCCCTTGGTCAAGCACCTCACCGCGCAGGTCAAAGCCGCCGATGAAGCAGCGGCGCGCTTCGTGCACTGGGGCGCCACTAGCCAGGACGCCATCGACAGCGGCTTCGTGCTGCAGCTGAAGCAGGCGCTGGCCGCGGTCGAGGCCGACTTGGAGCGGCTGATCGCGGCGCTGGCGCGGTGCGTGGCCGAGCACCGCCACACCGTGATGGTGGGGCGCACCTGGATGCAGCACGCGCTGCCCACCACCTTCGGCCTCAAGCTCGCCGGCACCCTTGACGCGCTGCTGCGCCAGCGCGAGCGCCTGGCCGAGTTCAAGCCGCGCGTGTTGGCCGTGCAGTTCGGCGGTGCCGCCGGCACGCTGGCCTCGCTGGGCGATGCCGGCCTCGCGGTGGCGCAAAGGTTGGCCGAAGAACTGGAGCTGACCCTGCCCGCGACGCCGTGGCATGGCCAGCGCGACCGCATCGCCGAAGTGGCCGCGTGGTTCGGCTCGCTGACCGGCGTGCTGGGCAAGCTGGCGCGCGACGTATCGCTGCTGATGCAGACCGACGTGGCCGAAGCGTTCGAGCCGGCCGGAGCCGGCCGCGGTGGTTCGTCGACGATGCCGCACAAGCGCAACCCGGTCAGCTCGGCCATCGTGCTGTCCGCCGCGGTGCGCGTGCCGGCGCTGGTCGGCACCGTGTTCGCGGCGATGGTGCAGGAACACGAGCGCGGCCTCGGCGGCTGGCACGCCGAATGGGAAGCGCTGCCCGAGCTGATCGGGCTGTCGGCCGGCGCCCTGGCGGTGAGCGCCGAACTGGTCGAAGGGCTGGAGGTCCACGCCGACACCATGCGCGCCAATCTCGACAAGACCGGCGGCCTGATCATGGCCGAGGCGGTGACGATGGCGCTGGGCGAGCCGCTCGGCCGGCTCGAAGCGCACAAGCTGATCGAGGCCAAGTGCCGTCAGGCACTCGGCGAAGGCCGTCACCTGAAGGACGTGTTGTTGCAGGAACCCCGCGTCACCGAGCATCTGTCTCATGAAGAACTGAATCGTCTGCTGGACCCCATCAACTACACCGGCGTTGCCGACGCGCTGATCGAGCGTGTACTGGCTGCCGCCCTGGCAGGAAACTGATCATGTCTACCATCAAACTCGATACCTGCACCATCAACTATGACCTGGACGGCCCGGTCGGTGCGCCGGTGCTGGTGCTGTCCAACTCGCTCGGCACCACCATGGATATGTGGGCGCCCCAGCTGGACGCGCTGCGCTGGAAATTCCAGCTACTCCGTTACGACACGCGCGGTCACGGCAAGTCGACGCCGGTACCCGGCCCATACACGATCGACAGGCTCGGCCGCGACGTGCTGGGCCTGCTGGATGCGCTCAAGATCGAGCGCGCGCACTTTTGCGGCATTTCGATGGGGGGCCTCACCGGCCTGTGGCTGGGCGTCAACGCCCCCGAGCGGCTGGGCAAGCTGGTGGTGAGCAACACTGCCGCACGCATCGGCACCGCCGTGGGCTGGCAGGACCGTGCCCGCCTGGTACGTGATGAAGGCATACCCGAAGTGGCCGATGGCGCCGCCAGCCGCTGGTTCACTCCGCATTTCATCCAGCACCAGCCGGGGCTGGTGGACATGCTGCTTCAGCAATTGCGCTCCAGCCCGCAGGCCGGCTACGCCGCCTGCTGCGATGCGCTGGAGAAGGCCGATCTGCGTCAGGACGTCGCCCGCATCAGCGCTCCGACGCTGGTGATCAGCGGCCGGCATGACCCGGTAACCACCACCGAGGATGCGCGCTACCTGGTCGAGCAAATTGCCGGATCGAAAGGGGTGGAGCTGGACGCTTCCCACCTTTCCAACGTCGAGGCCGCCGCCGACTTCAACCGTGCCGTGCTCGATTTCCTGCTCGCCTGAGCCGTCGCAGCGCCCAGAACAAGGAAGATAGCAACATGGACGAAAAAGACCGCTACGAAAACGGGATGACGGTGCGCCGCGCCGTGCTGGGCGACGCCCACGTCGACCGAACCCTGGCCAAGCGCAACGACTTCAACACCGAATTCCAGGAGTTCATCACGCGCTACGCCTGGGGCGACATCTGGACCCGCCCCGGCCTGCCGCGCCACAGCCGCAGCCTGATCACCATCGCCATGCTGATCGCGCTCAACCGCGAAGACGAGTTGCGCATGCACCTGAAGGCCGCGTTTAATAACGGCGTGACGCGCGACGAGCTGAAGGAAGTCCTGATGCAGTCCGGCATCTATTGCGGCCTGCCCGCCGCCAACGCCGCCTTCCATCTGGCCGAAGCGGTGTTCGCCGAGATGGAGGCGCAGGGCTAACCGCTCCGGTATCATCGCGTCATGGGAGAAGCCGGGCCTTGTGCCCGGCTTCATTGTCTTTCCGCTCCAAACACCGTCAGAGGAGACGTCATGCCGGAATTCTTGTTCGAGGCCAGCTTCTGGCTCTCGGTGGCGCAGATCGTCGCCATCGACATCCTGCTGGGCGGCGACAACGCCGTGGTGATCGCGCTGGCCTGCCGCAAACTACCCGAAGCGCAGCGCCGCAAAGGCATTCTGTGGGGCGTGGCCGGCGCCGTCGCCCTGCGCATCGTGCTGATCTTCTTCGCGCTGCAGCTCTTGGCGCTGCCCTTGCTGAAGGTGGGGGGCGCGCTGCTGTTGCTGTGGATCGGCGTCAAGCTGCTGCAGCCGGACGACGACGACGGCCACGCCAACGTCCAAGGCAGCACCCATCTCTTGGGCGCCATCAAGACCATCATCGTGGCCGACGCCGTGATGAGCCTGGACAACGTCATCGCCGTGGCCGGCGCCGCCAAGGGCGAGCTCGGACTGGTGGCGTTCGGTATCGCCATCAGCATTCCCATCATCGTCTGGGGCAGCCAGTTCGTGCTCAAGCTGATGGACCGCTTCCCGGTGGTGATCACGCTGGGCGCGGCGCTGTTGGGCTGGATCGCCGGCGACATGGTGCTGGGTGACGTGATGGTCAAGCCGTACCTGGCGGACGCACCGCACTGGTTGCACTACCTCTCGGGTACGGTGGGCGCGGTGCTGGTGGTGGCGGTCGGTACGCAGCTGGCAAAACGGGCTGCCGCCGCACCACTCAACGAGATTGCGCTGAGCGGCGAGACACCGCGCAGCGGCAAAGACTAATCGGGGGAATCTGTCATGACGATGCGAATTCTGGTGGCACTGGACGGCTCCGAGCCGTCGCTGCGCGCCATCGACTACCTCCTTCGGCTGCATGCCGCCGCGAGCGATCTGGACGTCCATCTGCTCAACGTGCAGATACCGCTCGAATCCGGCCACGTGCGCATGTTCATCAGCCACGAGGATCTGCAGGAGTATTACCGCGAACAAGGCCAGGCGGCGCTCAAGGCCGGGCGCGAGCGGCTGGAACAGGCCGGCGTCGCTTGCACGGTGCACGTCGCGGTGGGGCATAGCGCGCAAACCATCACCCAGTTCGCGCGCGAACGCGGCATCGACACCATCGTCATGGGCTCGCACGGCCACAGCGGGATCGGCCATCTGCTGCTGGGCTCGGTGACGTCGGAAGTCATCCGGCTGGCCGACGTCCCGGTGACCGTGGCGAAGTAGGCGAGCGCCGCCGGCAGCCTGTCATCTCGATACTGACGAAGCCCCCGTCGGGAGCCAACGAGGCATCTGGTGGGGGCTTATTCCTGGCCCTTCAACCGCTCGCGTTGCCGCGCCGCCGAATCGCGGATGGTGGCGATCAATTCCTGGGCCGGCATCGACAGCCGGCCCTCGCTGCGCGTCAGCAGCCCCACCGGCTCCTCGGTGCCGCCGGTGGCCAGGGGCAGGCGCGCGAGCAGGCCCCGCTCCAGGTCGTCGCGCACCGCCCCCGCCGAAATGAACCACACGTAATCGAAGCGCAACGCCAGCAGCCGCGCCAGCGACACCGACAAGGTCTCCACCAGGCTCTCGGGCAGACGCAGGCCGCGCGATTGCAGGAAACTCTCGGTGTTGTGGCGCGGAATCGTGCCTTTGGGCGAGACGATCAGCGGGTAATCGAGCACCGTCTCGAGTGACGGCGGATGGTCGGACTGCAGCGGGTGGCCGGGCCGGGTCACCATGATCATCGGTTCGACGTAGAGCAGTTCGAAACTCAAACCGACCATCATTTCCGGATCGGCCATGCGGCCGATCGCCAGATCGTATTCGCCCGCCTTGAGGCTGGCCAGCAGCGGGGCGTTGGCAGCGGTCTGCACCTGTACCGAGGTGTGCGGGCGTTGGGCGCGAAACTCGCCCAGCGCCAGCGGCAGCAGATCGATCGCCACGGTCGGCAGGGCGCCGACACGCAGCAGGGTCGGCGACGGGGCGTCATGCTTGCTCACGGCGCGCCCCGCCGCGCCCAGGGTGTCGAGCACCGCGACCGCATGCACCAGAAACGCCTCGCCGTCTTGCGTCAGCGTGGCCCCCAGCCGCCCGCGCTCGAACAGCCGCGCGCCGGCGATCTCCTCCAGTTCGGCCAGGGTCTTCGAGACCGCCGGCTGGCTCAACATCAGGCGCGCCGCGGCACGTCCCAGGTTCTGCTCCTGGGCCACGGCGACGAAGCAATGCAGGTGGCGCAGCCGGATGCGGCTGGTGAAACGATCCTTTTCCATAGCCCGATGTTATGAAAGAAGCCGTGTCATGGCAATTTCCATGAATTCCGATGCCGGTTTTCGAGGGGTAGCGGGTGGCATGGCTGCGTGGTCTTGATAAAAACTGAACGTCGTATAAAAATAGATGTCGTCTATATTGTCTTGAGGGTGTCGCCATGCCCGGCAACCTGTCCAACTCCGTCGTCCCGACGCCAGACGAACCGTCGGCGGCGCAAACCGGCCGGCGCGAACGCAAGCGCCAGCAACAACTCGACCATCTCGCCGACACCGCCTGGGCCTTGTTCGAGGCAGAAGGCTATGAAGCGGTGACCATGGAGCGCATCGCCGAGGCCGCCGATGTCGCCAAGGGCACCTTGTACAAGCACTTCCCGGTCAAGGAGGCGCTGCTTCGCCATCGCTTCCACCGTGAATTGCGCGAAGGCCAGGCCGGCCTGGCGCCGGTGATCCAGGCCGAAGCGCCCGGCGCGGCCCGCCTGCGCCGGTTCTTCGCGCTGAGCGCCGAGTGGTCTGAGCCACACCGCCGCTACCTGCTGCCCTACGTGCAATACCGTCTGGCCGAGCCGCGCCATCCGAACGACGAGCGCCAGCGCAGCGGTCTGGAGCGAATCTTCGCGGCCCTGATCGCTGACGGCCAGGCGGCCGGCTGTTTCCGCCAGGACGTCAGCGCCACGGTGCTGGCGGTGTACCTCGAATTTCTCTATCTCGCCGCACTGCTGCGCTGGCTGACCGAGGCGGCGCCCTCGCTGCCCGGCGAGTTCGAGAGCATGCTCGATGTCTTCTTCGGCGGCCTGGAGGTGCGGGCATGACGGCGGCCATCATCAATGAAGCAGAGAGCCTCGCGCTGGGCGCCACCGCCGTCGGCGGCAAGGCCTGGCAACTCGCGCAGTTGCGCCATTTCGGCCTGCCGGTACCGGATTTCGTCGCGATTCCGGCGTGCTGGAGCGAGGCGCGGCACGGCGCGTTTCCGGAGGAACTGGCGTCGCAGCTGGCCTCGACGTTGGCCGAACGGGGCTGGCTCGACCGCCCGCTCGCCGTGCGCTCGTCGGCGGTGGGCGAGGATTCGGCGCTGGCCTCGTTCGCCGGCATCTATCGCTCATGCCTCAATGTGCGTGGCCTGCCTGCGTTGCTGGCGGCCATCGCCGAGGTCTGGAGCTCGCTCGACAGCGAGACGGCAAGCGCCTATCGCCAGGGTATTGGCCAACGGCAGCCGGCAACGATGGCGGTGATCGTGATGCCGCTGCTCGCCGCCGAGGCATCCGGCATCGCGTTCACCTGCGACCCCGTCAGCGGCCGCGAGGATCGCCTGATCGTGCATGCCAACTGGGGGCTGGGCGAGTCGCTGGTGGGTGGCGAGGCGGCGGGCGACGAGTACGTTTTCGCCGAGGATACGAGCGACATCTGGCGCCTGATCGAGCGCCGCCAAGGCAGCAAGGCGACGATGAGCGTGAGCGCTGCGGGCGGGGGCACGGTGCGTGTCGCGGTCCCCGCGGGCAAGGCCATGGCATCCGTCTTCGATACCGCGCAAGCCGAAGCGCTGGCTGCCTTGTTGTGGGACGCCGCCGTCGCGCTCGACTTCGTCGCGCCCTTCTACGATCTCGAATGGGTCTGGGACGGCACGCGCTGCTGGCTGACCCAGGCGCGGCCGGTGACACGGCGGCCGCGTCGTACCTATGCCGCACTGCAAGGCCAGCCGTCGATCTGGACGCGCGGCAATACCCGCGAAATCATGCCCGAGCCGCTGCAGCCGATGGACTGGAACTTCTCCCGGCGCGGCGTCAACCACCTGCTGGAGCAGGGCTGGAAGCTCGCCGGCTACCCGCTGTTGTCCGGAGTCCAGCGTGCCGGGCTGTTTCACGGCCGGCTCTACCTGGAAGCGGCCATCATGCAGTGGGAAGCCTGGGACGCCATCGGGCTCACGCCCGAGCATTTCAATACGCTGCTGGGTGGCCATCAGCCCACGATCTCGGTGAATCCCCCCGCGTTCGGCACACGGCTGCGGCGTCTGGGGTGCATCCTGCGCTATGCCCTGGGGGCGCCGGCCAAGCGCCGGAGCGGTGACGCGGCCATCGCCCGGGTACGGGCAAGCGCCCGCCAGGCGCTGGGGCAGACGCCACCTTGCGATGCCGCTGGCTGGCGTGAACGGCTGTACCAGCTGTGCCGGCCGGCGCGGGAGGAAGTCGATCTGCTGTTTCTGCAAGGGTCGGGGGGCGGCAGTCTGTCCCTCTTGGTCGAGACGCTGGAAAAAACCTTCCCTGGCGAAGGAGCGGCGCTCGGCGCCGCCCTGCTGGCGGGTGGTGACGCCAGTGCCACGGCGCAGCAGGGCTACGCCTTGCTGGCGCTGGCCCGCCTGGCGGCCCGCTGCGGCCACAGCCTGCAGGACCACCCCGAGTTTGCCCGCGCTTTCGCCGCCTTTCTCGACGAATACGGTCATCGCGGCCATTACGAGACCTATATCGGCTCGCCGCGCTGGCGCGAACAGCCCGAGACGATTCTCGAACAACTCCCGGCGCTGGCCCAGGTCGACGAGAAAGCGATAGCGGCGCGCCAGCAGGCCGCCGCCGACGCGGCCTGGCAGCGCCTGCGCCAACATGCGCCGTTGTGGAAAACGCTGTTCATCAAGGGGCTGGTCAAGGCCGCCAATCGCGAATCCAACCAGCGCGAGGCGGCGCGCAGCGCCTTGATCGCCAATCTCGACGCGGTGCGGCACGCCTGGTTGGGCGCCGCCGCCTGGATGCAGTCGCAGGGCTGGCTGCGGGCGGCGGAGGATGTCTTCTGGCTGCTGCCTTCCGAAGCCGAGCGCGCCGCCATGAGCGGGCAGACCCCCGTCGCCGGCCTGCAGGCGCGCATCGCGGCGCGGCAGGCGCTGTTCCGCCAGTGGCAGGCGGAAGAGGCGCCGGAGTTCCTGTTGGTCGAAGCGGCCGGGACGACGCGGCCAGCCAAGGCTTCGCCATCCGGTGCCGGCAACGGCCGCCATCGCTGGCGTGGCGTCGCCACCGGCACGGGGCGGGTGCAGGGCAGAGTACGCATTTTGCGCCACCCCTCCGACGGCGGGCGCCTGCAGGCCGGCGAGATTCTGGTCGCACCATCGACCGATCCCGGCTGGACGCCGCTCTTCCTGAGGGCGGGCGGGCTGGTGGTCGAAACCGGCGGCTATCTCTCGCACGGCGCCATCGTCGCCCGCGAATTCGCCTTGCCGGCTGTGGTCAACCTGCCTGGCATCCTCGAAGCCCTGCAGGATGGCGACGAGATCGAAGTCGACGGCCTGAGCGGCGAGGTGCGCCATCTGGGCCGGAATGGGACGGAAAGGTCAGCCGGCCAGGCGACGTAGCCGGGGGCGGGCTCGTCGCGCCCAGCGTGTCGGGCGGGGCCGCGTGACGTCTTCGGCCAACCTGGCCTTGGAAAAAAAGAAGGGGCCGCTGGGCGGCCCCTGAATAACTCGAGGGAGAAACGCGAGTAGGGAGGATCAGACGTCGAAGAACACCGTTTCGTTGTCGCCCTGGATGCGCACGTCGAAGCGGTACACCACTTCACCGTCGCGCTCTTCGCGCAGGGCGATCAGCGTCTTGCGGCGCACTTCCCATTCGATCAGGTTGAGCACCGGGTCCTTGGCGTTGGCTTCGGCTTCATCCGAGAAGTAGAGGCGGGTATTGAGGCCGATGTTGATGCCGCGCGCCACGATCCACAGGTTGATGTGCGGGGCCATGGTGCGGCCGTGGCGGCCCTCGACGGCGCCCGGCTTGATGGTCTCGAAGGTGTAGAGGCCGCTTTCGAAGTCGGAGCAGGCGCGGCCCCAGCCGCGGAAGCTGTCGTCGAGCGGCTTGTCCTGGGTGTCGGCCGGGTGGTTGTAGCGGCCGTCGGCGTTGGCCTGCCAGATTTCCAGCAGCACGTCGCGCAGCGGAGTGCTGGAACCGTCGATCACGCGGCCTTCGATGCGGATGCGCTCGCCGCGGGTGGCGGGGGTCGTCAGCACGTTGGAGAAGTTGTTCTCGAAGATGTCGAAACCGGCGGCGTGCGGCGCCAGGCCGATGTGCACGTACGGGCCGGCGGTCTGGGAGGCGGTTTCTTTCAGGTAGTTGAGCTGGTTGACCATCATTTCGCCCCCTGGATGCGGTTTTCAAACAACGTAGCACGACGGCCGCGCAGCACGATATCGAAACGGTACGCCATGCTGTCGAGCTGCACGAAGGCATTGCGGTCGAGCGGGGCGATCAGGGTGCGCACGGCTTCTTCGTCGTTGATCGAGCGCACGATCGGGCAGGTGGCGATCAGCGGGTCGCCCTCGAAATACATCTGGGTGATCAGGCGCTGGGCGAAGCCGTCGCCCGACAGCGAGAAGTGGATGTGCGCCGGGCGCCAGTCGTTGACGCGGTTGCGCCACGGGTACGGACCCGGCTTGATGGTGCGGAAGAAGTAGTAGCCGTTATCGTCGGTCAGCACGCGGCCGCAGCCGCCGAAGTTGGGGTCGATCGGCGCCAGGTACTGGTCCTTCTTGTGGCGGTAGCGGCCGCCGGCGTTGGCTTGCCACACTTCCACCAGGGAGTTCTTGACCGGGCGGCCGTTCTCGTCGCGCACGAAGCCATGCACGATGATGCGCTCGCCGATCGGCAGGCCGTCCTTGGCATAGTTCAGGATCAGGTCGTTGTCGAGCGGACCCAGTTCGTCCTGGCGGAACACCGGGCCGGTGATTTCCGACAGCGAGTTCTGCAGCGAAATCAGGGCGTTCTTGGGCGAACGCAGAATGCTGGTCTTGTAGTCGGGCGCGTAAGCGGGCGGGTGCACGCTGCGGTCGCGCTGGTAGAACTCGCCGTACTGATCGCTAGAGCGGTTCATGCATGTCTCCTTGGTAGGTGCCACTATCTTTGTGGTGGGCCAGGTACTGTGTGTTGCCTCACCCTGCTGCCTGGTGTTGCAAATGCTTGATGTGCAGCAAGGTCGGTAGGGAGAGTCTATGTAAGAAACAAGGTTATGGATAATGAGTTATTGGCGAATTATCCATAACATTTAATTATGGTTTTGTGGCGCGGCGGCGATGCGCTGCCATCACCGGCATGTCGACAGTGGCGTGCCGGATGGCATGCCATCCGGGTCTGGGGCGGCGAGTGGGGTGCGCGGGCGGGCCGGGGTCAGGCCGCGAGCGTGGTGTGCCAGGAGCTGTCGAACTGCTCCACCGGGATCGGCCGGCTGACGAAGTAGCCTTGGGCAATGTCGCAGCCCAGCGTCGCCAGCCGGTTCCAGATGTCGCGGTTTTCCACGCCTTCGGCCACCACGTGCAGTCCCAGGTTGTGCCCCAGGTCGATGGTCGAGCGTACGATCGTGTCCGACTCCTGGTCGGCGATCATGGCGCCGACGAACGACTGGTCGATCTTGATGGTGTCGGCCGGCAGCCGTTGCAGGTAGCTCAGGCTGGAATAGCCGGTGCCGAAGTCGTCCACCGCCAGTTGCACCCCGAGCGCCTTGAGCTGGTTGAGCGTGGCCAGCGCGCCGCCTGGGTCGTCCATCAGGGCGCTTTCGGTCAGTTCGAATTGCAGGTGGGCGGGGTCGATGCCCCAGGTGAGGAACAGGCCGCGGATGCGCTCGGCCAGGCGCGGGTCGAGCAGGTCGCGCGCCGACAGGTTGACCGCCAGCGGGGTGGGGCGCCCGGCCTGTTCCAGCGTGTAGATATGCCGGAAGGCCGCTTCCAGTATCCAATGGGTGAGCGAGGTGATCATGCCGGCCTGTTCCGCCAGCTTGATGAAGAGGTCGGGCTCGACCAGCCCGCGCTCGGGGTGCTGCCAGCGCACCAGCGCCTCGGCGCCGCACAGCTTGCCGGTGTCGAACTGGATCTTGGGCTGGCAGTAGAGGCGAAGCTCGTCATGCTCGATGGCATGGTGCAGTTCGGCGATCAGCGAGACGTGGCGGGTGCATTCCTTGTCGAGACTGCCGTTGAAGATGGTGTAGTTCACCGCCGAGTGCAGGGCCTGGCGCGACGCCATGGTGGCACGCCGCATCAGCGCGTCCGGCTCCTGGCCGTGCCCCGGAAACAGCGAGAGTCCGATACGCAGCCGCGCATCGACCTGGATGCCGGCCACGGAGAGCGGCTCGTCGAACTGGCGCAACAGTCGCAGCGCCTCCTGCGAGGTGCGCTCGGCGTCGGTGTTGGGCTGCAGGATGGCGAACTCGTTATCGCTCACGCGCCCGAGGAAATACCCCTGGTCGATCTGCGGCTGTAGCCGGGCGGCCACCTGCAGCAAGAGTTCGTTGGCCTGCTGGTAGCCCAGTACGTCGTTGATTTCCCGGAACTGGGTGACGCTGAGGATGCCCACGGCGAACGGGCGGAAGGGGGGGCTTGAAGAAGCAATCATGCGCCCGAGCTGTTCGAGAAACAGGGTACGGTTGGGCAGCCCGGTGAGCTGGTCGTAATACGCCATGCGGTGCATGGCCGCTTCGGCTTCCTGGTGGCGCACCCGGCTGCGCAGGGCGCTGATGCCGTAGGCGACGTCTTCGGCCAACTCACTGAGCACGCGCAGCTCTTCCTCGCCGAAAGCGTTGTACTCGCCGGCGACAATGCTCAGGTTGCCGCCGATCTCGCCGTCGATCACCAGCGGATAGGCGCTCGCCGCGGCGTAGCCGCGCCGTTTTTGTTCCTCGAACAGTATGGCCAGGGCGGGGTCGTTCAGGACGTCATGCCCGACTTGCGGCTGGCCGGTACGGATGGCGAGGCCGGACGGTGTGGTGCTCTGCTCGGACCAGGTCAGATCGAGCAGTTGCAGGAAGCCGTCTTCGACGCCGGCATGGGCCATCGGGCGGATGGTCTGGTGCTCGTCGTGCTCAATGTAGCCGATCCAGGCCATGCGGTAGCCGCCTTGCTCGACGATGGCGTTGCACATGTCCTGCAGCAAGGTTTGCTCGTCCGGCGCCCGCGCCAGCGCCCGGTTGCCCGCGCTCAGGGTGCGCAGCGCGCGGCACAGGCGGGCGTAGTCGGCCGGGGTGACGCAGGTGGCCCCGATCGCCCCGATCGCATCGTTTCCCGCAACCTTTGGTGTCGTCATGATCTTTGCCTCCAACCATACTTTTCAGTATAGGTGGTGTACGGATGGGGGCAGGGAGGCGGACCGGGCCTCGATCCGGGCGGGGCGGTCTACGGAGTGTTCGCGTCCGAATACGACCCCGCCCCAGATGGCTTACTCCGAATCAGTACTCCAGACTCACGTCCGATTTGGCCTTGGCACAGCAAGTGAGCACATAGCCTTCGGCGATTTCTTCGTCCGTGATGCCGCCGTTGTGATTCATCTCCGTCTCGCCCTCCAGCACCCTCACCCGGCAGGTGCCGCAGATGCCCATGCCGCAGGCTTTGGGGATGGTGAGACCGGCACTGGCCGCGGCCGCATGCAGGGTCGTACTGCTTGCCACCTGCACCGACTTGCCGGATTCCTTGAAGCTTACGCAATGAGTGTCCTGTGCGGTCTCTTCGTGCTTGTGGGCCTCGGCCGCATGCTCCTCGGCCCGGGCGATGTCGGCCTCCGGCGTCGCGCCGAAGGACTCCTCGTGGTAGCGCGACATATCGTAGCCGGCGTCCTGCAGCAGCTGGCGGACGGCGCGCATATACGGAGCCGGCCCGCAGCAGAACACCTCGCGCTCGAGAAAGTCGGGGGCGATCAATTGCAGCATCGCCCGGCTCAGGTAGCCGCGATAGCCGCTCCAGACCTGGCCGATCTCGGCCCGTTCGCAGATGAGGTGCAGCTTGAAGTTCTCGATGCGAGTGGACATGTAGTCCAGCTCGGACCGGTAGATGATGTCCCGCGGCGTGCGGGCGCTATGGACGAACACCATGTCCACTTCGGAGTTGGTGTCGAAGAACCACCGTGCCATCGACATCACCGGGGTGATCCCGACGCCGCCGGAGAGATACAGCACCTTCTGCGCCGGATAGTCGATGCAGTTGAACTGGCCGACCGGGCCATGCACCGGGAGCAAATCCCCTTCCTGGAGGTTGTCGTGCAGCCAGTTCGACACCACGCCGCCCGGCACTCGCTTCACCGTGATGGAAAAGCTGTAGGGAATCGACGGTGCGCTGGAAATGGTGTACGAACGCATCACCTGCTTGCCGTCGATCTCCAGTTCCAGGGTCACGAACTGGCCGGGCTTGAAGAAGAACAGCACCGGCTCCTGCATGCTGAAGCAGAACGTTCTGACGTCGTGGGTTTCCTGGATGACCTTGCGGCAGCGCACGAGGTGACGGCCATTGGCCCAGGTCTGGGTATTGACGGGGTTGAGGTATTCGGAGCTGGTCAGGCTGAGCATGGGAGTGGTTCCTTTAAGCAGTTTACTGCACGCCATTCAGGATGAGATCGAATAGGGGCGCACAGGTGGGGCTGTCGGCGAGCTCGGCCACCTGTTGTTCGATGGCTTGGCGGTGCGATGCCGTGAGACTGACGCCGGCCATCTGGTGAAACTTGTCGCGCAATTCCTCTGCAGGTATCGGCGTAGCAGGGTCGCCTTTGGCCGCGGTGGTATCGCTGCTGAGCTCGCGCCCGTCCTTGAGCCAGATGTGGACCCGAGACAGGATTTCTTCGGGAAAACGGCTCGACAGATCGTCCACCTCGACGATCTCGATGCGCTGGCTGAGGGCACGGATGTCGGCGGCGTGAATGGCGTCGCCCGTCACCTCCGCGGGGCCGACCTGCCCACGGCAGATCAGCGCCGCCAGCGGAAAGGCCAAGCCATACTGGGCTTCATCGGCGTTGGCCGGGGCATGGCCCTGAAGGCGCATCGACTCATGGAAGGTTTCGACACGAATCCGCTCGATGTTGTTGGCATCGACACCGGGGTTGTGCTGTCGTAATGCTGTCGCAGCGGTGAGCGCCGGCTGGGCCCAGCGGCATACCGGCCAAGGCTTGAAGTACTGGGCGTCGATCTCCCAGCGCTGCCCGAGATCGTGCCACTGGGCCGCCACGGCGGTCGACTCGATGGTCTCGGCCGGGGCGCCCGTCACTCCCGTCTTCGCAAGAAGCAATGCGTTGATGCCCGCGTACGCTCCCGCGCCGTGGGCGTCACGCAACATCGAGGGGTGATCGACCAACCGCATCATGGGGCAGCGTGGGCCGAAGTATTCGGCGATACCGAGCGCATGGCGGAAGGTGGGTTCATCCATGCCCAGCAGTCTGGCGCCACCGCAGACCACTCCGATGCCCGAGAATGCACCTGAGGCGTGATACTCCGGGGCCGTCGCCATCAAGGCTGCACCGGCACGCAGCGCCGTTTCGTAGGCGATGCACAGCGCGCTCAGGAACTCCTCGCCACTGATCTGATGTCCCTGCTGCCGATAGGCATCGGCCAGTGCCAGCAAAGCCGGTACCACGGTGGCGCCAGCATGCCCCTTGGAGGTGAAGTGGCCTTCGTGGGCATCCAGACTGTCGACGCAGAAGCCGCCAGCCCAGGCCGCCCCCAGCGGATGGACCTGGCGTCCGTCGAACAGCAGCCGGCTGGCGATCCTGGCCGATGGATAGTGTTCGCTGGCGTATTCGCGCAGCAACCGGCTGGTCTGGTTGTCCCGCGCTCCGGCTGCCACACCGAGGATGTCCAACAGGCAAGCCTGCAGGCACTGGCGGGTGGCAAGCGGGGCCTGCGAGAAGTGAAATTCCTGGATGAATGCGTATAGCGACATTTGAACGCTCACACCGGGCCACTTGGCCGGACACGAAGATTGGGGGAAGGCGCTGCCCGTGCTGCGGGCAGCGCTATTGCGTAGAAAGAATCAGCCGGCGAGTCCGCGCCGCATCGTCTCGCAATACCAGTCGTCGAACTGGCAAGGGCCGTTCTCCGCCACATCCGAGTAGCGTCCCGGCTCGTAAACCGGCGAGCTCACCCCGGCATGCGTCCCCTCGACGAGCCTGCGGTCCTGGTCATTGGTGGCCACCCATACGCGGGTCAGGTTATCGATGTCGTAGTCGATCCCCTCCTGCGCGTCCTTGCGAACCAGCCACTTGGTCGTCACGAGCGTCTCGCCCGGGCCAACGGGCAAGACCCGGAAACTCAAGGCGTGGTCACCCAGGAAGTGATTCCAGGTGGAGGGGTAGTTGAAATACAGCAGGGCTCCGATATTGTCGACGCCGCTCTGGTCCAGTCGGCCGGCTACGGCGGGTTTGCCGTTCATGGTGTAACTCACGGCATTGGATGCCAGCGGGATGCGGGTCATACGGTACTGGCCGCTTTCGGCCATCACCATGCGGCTAGGCAGTCCGGCCGTTTCACAGCGATCCCAGAAGGCTTCCAATTCAGGATCACTATCGTCCGCAACACCGGCCACAGAAAGGTTTTCGACGAAGGAATTCAGCAGCTCGGGGTGAGAGCCTTCGCAGTGGTAGCACTCGCGATTATTCTCGAATACCAGCTTCCAGTTACCCTTTTCGACGATGGTGGACTCAAACGCCACTTTGCAATCGGCAAGATTATGCGGGGCGATGAAGGGCGTCACGGCCTTGCGGAATGCGTCGAAATCAGGGGCGGTTTCGGCCACGCAGACGTAGATATACGTTTCCACCACGGCACAGTGTGCCTGCTTCAGCCCTTGCTGGAGAGGGTCGAAGTCGTTGCCCATGTTACCGGCAAACAGCAGTTTGCCGTCCAGACCAAAGGTCCACTTGTGGTAGGGACAGACCAGTTTGGCGGATTTGCCGCTTGCCCCCTGGCATACCTTTGAACCGCGATGGGGACAGACGTTGTGAAAAGCGCGCAATTCACCGTCGCCACCACGCACCAGCACAATCGGGTAATCCCCGATCTGCAGCGTCATGTATTGGCCGGGTTTTTCCAGTTCGAAGGTGTGCCCCGCAAAGATCCACTCTTTATGCCAGATCTGCGCCAGGTCATCACGATACACATCAGAATCGGTATACAGCTCGCGCGAGAGAACGTGACGCGGCTTGCGTTGCTGGATAAGGTCGAGTGTTTTGGTCGGGTTGCTCACTGCTAGTAACTCCTCTGGTTTGCTTTTGCTCTGATTGGGATTTTTCCATCGGCAGACTACTTGCCCTCCACATGAGCGAGAGTGCGTCGTCTGCAGGGATTTTTGTTTTCCCTCAGCAAGGATGCCAACTGCTTGGTTGCGGTTTCAGCCAGTCCGGATCTACCGCCATCGACCATGCATCCCTGACAAATCAAGTATTGGAGGAGTAAAAAAAAGCGTCAACGCGCTATATTTTCCCTTTCGCATTACCTGAGGTAATGCGAAGTCGGCACGCCTGATATCTGCCGCCACGTTATCGCCCTTGTCAGCAGAATTTGAGCAGAGCCCATAACTTGATGTAATACGACAGAGAAAATAAAGCCGCGGTGCCGAAAAGACGGACTTTCCAATTTCGCATACTATTGGAGATAACATGCCGCGGCTGATCGCAATACCAGCCTTGGGGAGAGGGGCATGTGTTATTGCTCGCTTTATTTCGCCTCATGCGGCAAGGTAATCTCGAACTCGGCCCGGAGCACAACATGACCACCCGTCCTGAAAACATACAAGCGTTTATCCAAATCGCCGACGCCCTTTTTCAATCGCAAAAACTCCCAGAAGCGGGACGTGCCGTCGCTGCCCAGGTGTTTGCACGGCTGCAAACCCCGTCAGATGACGAGGTAAGACACAACACACGGTATCCGGCATGCGAATGGCTGGATGCTGCGCTGGCCCCGATTATTGGAGACGACACCCCGTATGGTGCCGCCGCCCGGGCCATCAAGGCCCTCGAACCTGCGTTGGGGTGGACGCGCCGCACCTCGGGGGTAAATGGCAGTGACAACTACATCGATGGGCACGTGCACGGCATGATTTGCGGGCCGGGCGGCGCCGAGAGCCGTTACGGCGTGCAGCTCGGTTTTTCCATCATGGTGCCCAATGTGCGGTATCCGGACCATCACCATCCGCCGGAGGAAGGATACGTGTTGTTGACTGCCGGAGAGTTCCGCCAAAAGGGCGGGGAATGGTTCAACCCGGGGATCGGTGGCGGCATACACAACCCCCCTGGCAGTCTGCACGCGATGAGGTCTGGCCCCGTTCCCTTTCTCGCTATCTGGTGTCTGTTGACCTGACGCCTTGTTGGCGCGCCATGCTGACGAGCACTGTCGCGATAGAGCGTGCGCCTGCTTGGTATGTTGACCTGTCGGTGACGATCTATGCAGACTCAATTAGGGCGAGTGACGGCGGAGGTTTCGATTCTCAGGTAATCAAACTGCAAGTACGGACATCAATCTAGCATCACGATTCTAGATTTTTTCCCCGACGACCTTGGGTTTAACGTTCCTCCCGCTCTTGCATATGGCGGATGTGCCTCTACGCGCAAAGATAGCCATACCCGATATGCCCAACGTTTCAGGCGCATCGCCGAATACGATTATCCCCAATAAGGCGGTGGTTTCTCATCGCAATACCATATCAGATCATGGTATTGCACTTGCCCCTGGAAACCGCCCACTTATAAACCTGAAACGGGAGAAAACATGATTCATTCGCAACAATCAACCATTTACCCAATGGCATTGTCCCATCGGAACCCCATATCTGATTAATAAACCTAGCAAGCCCATAAGCTGTCGCTAGAGCTGGAACGTACTGATCTGGCGCGACAGCGCATCAGCCTGCCGCTGTAACGATTGGGCAAGCTGGTTGTTGGCTTCGGCGTGATGGGTATTCTCCTTGGCCATCTGGGCGATCATGTCGACATTGGCGGCCACCTGCTGGCTGGCGGTCTGCTGCTGGTTCATCGCCACCGATATCTCAGCGGTGGCCTGCTGGCTCGCTGCGCTCTGCACCCGAATGCTGGATAGGGTGCTGCTGGCGTTTTGAACGCTGGCTGAGCTCTGTTCCATGCCGGCTCGTGCTGCAGCCATGCCCTGGGCGGTGCGTTCGGTGTCGGTGCAGATGGTATCGACCAGGCGCCGGATGTCGTCGGTGGCGGTCGAGGTGCGTTCGGCCAACTTGCGTACTTCGTCGGCCACCACGGCGAAACCGCGCCCGGCCTCCCCCGCACGCGCCGCCTCGATCGCGGCGTTGAGCGCCAAGAGATTGGTTTGATCGGCAATCTCGCGGATCACCTGGACGATCCGGCCGATCTGGTTCGAATTCCCCTTCATAAACTCGACTTCGGTGCTGAGCCGGCCAATCTGTTCCGATAGCTGCCGGATGTCGAGCAGCGTGGTCTGCATGTTTTCTTCGCCGGCACTGGCCTCGCGTGCGGTGGCAAGCACGCGTTCGGCACTGAGTTTGGCCTGTGCGTTGGCATGCGCGATGCTGACCGTCACTTGTTGTACCGCCGCAGCCATAGCGGCGGTCGATTCGGCCTGCCGACGCGAGGCATCGGACACCTCGCCGGCGTTACCAGTCAGTCGTTGCGACGTGTCTGCCACATCGGACACCGTGTGCCTGATTTCGCGCACCAGTGTCGACAGCGACTCGGCCATGTGGTTGAAGCTGTTGGCGATCTGCGCCAGTTCGTCCCGGCTATCGAGTTCGACGCGCGAGGACAGCGCACCACCGGCCAGTCGCTGCGCCTCGTCCTTCAGTTTGATCACCGTGTGGCGAATCGACAGCATCGTGCCAATGAACAGATAGGCGCCGATCATCACCAGCAGCAGCGCGCTGCCGACCACGGTCAGGCGTAGCGTGGAAAGATGCCGGATGCGCGCCTCGACTCGCTGGCCGAACTCGGTGAGGAGCTGATTGCTAAAGCCATGCAAGGCAGTATTGGTATGGTTCAGGCGCTTCAGGTGTTCTGCCGGCTCCGCCAGGATCAGTACCGCTTCGACATAGCTCTTGTTCAGATATTTGGCGGTATCGCTCAGCACGGCTGCGGCCTGCTGGCTTTGCCGGGCAAGCTGATCATGGCTCGGATCGTCCTTGCCGATCCCGTGGTCGATCTTGTTGACGCTTTGCTCGGCTGCCTGCGAGAGAAAGCTGGCAAATGCACCGAGGCGGCTGCGCTCCGGCTGCTCGATGGTGTTTCGGCTCGCGATCAGCGCCCCCAGCCCGCGCGCCTGCCCGGCGTTCTCGCTGGCGGGCAACAGCGTGGTAAAGAACAGATCCTGTAGCGTGCGGGTGTCATTGTCCGGGTCGAGCGACATGCCGGACCGGGAGGCAAGGTTGTACAGCCACTTGAGTTCCTGTTGTACCAGTGCGGTGTGGCGAGCGAAGTTGTCCTCCGGTTTGAGTTGCTGCCCACCGGCAAGTTGAGCGGTGAGGGCGGTGCGTAATGTGGCCCAGCTCGGTTTCATGTCGAGCGGGTCGTCGGCGAGTGCCTGATCAACCTTGCCGATGGCCTTGTTCAACTGGCTCGCCGTTTGCTGAAGCGCGCCCGCGAATTCGGTCTTGCCTGCCAGTACCAGCGAACTCAAGTCACGGTGCCGCTGCGTGGCATCGAGCAGGTCGAAACCGGCCACGGCCAACGTTTGCCCGGCCAGTTCCCCCTCGCTATTGCTGATCTGGGTACGGTAGGTACGGTCAAGCATGAACAGCATGTAGATGGTGGGCAATATCAGCACGACGGCGATCAACAAGAACTTGGCGGACAGCCTGAGGCGGCCCATCAGGTGTGCAACCGGGGCGAACAACACATTCATGGCGTGGTATCTCCATCTCGATGGGGGAGGTCACTTCGACCTGGCCCGGATATGTCCTAAAGAAGGGGGGAGGGCGGCAGAGCCTAAGCAGCATGAATCGGGTTGCTACGCCCATGCTGCGAGGATCCTGCACAGCGAAATTACCCCCGTGAAGCCATACAACTATCCATTAATATTCCATTGTCATTATAGAAAGATGCATAAACTTCCCCTCGCATTACCTTGGGTAATGCAAAGTAAACTCGTACAAGCGATGCTTTGGGGAGGTCAGCGGGCGATGTGCATCAGCTCGCCACCACGTCCTCACGCAGCCACTCGATCAAGCCCTCGATCGTCGGCGTCATGGTGTGGCCATGCGGGACAACCATGTAATACGCATCACTGACCTTGACGGAGGCTGTCGTCAGCCGGACAAGCTCGCCCGTGGCCAGCAAATCATGAACCAGGCGCCCCCAACCCAAGGCGACGCCTTGTCCATCGCGCGCGGCCTGGATGGCGTCGGTATACATGCTGCAACGGAACGCGTAGTGCAAATGCGGCACACCAAAGCCAACCGCATTGAACCATTCGCTCCATCCCATCCAGCCTTCCGAGGTCGAGTCGGACTCGATGAGCGCCGTTCCGGCAAGCTCGGCAAGCGAATCAGGTGCCATGTTCGCCTCCAGCCACCATGGAGAGCAAACAGGAAACACCTCTTCATCGAACAGCAAGGTCGCAGTACCGTCTTTCCATTTTCCATTTCCAAAACGGATGGCGACATCGATGTCCTTGTGCAGCAGGTCAGCCGTAAACATCTGTGTCGTCAGCCGTAACTGCACCTGCGGCAGAGACCGCTTGAGCGCGGCGAGTCTGGGGAGAAGACGGAATCGCGAGAAAGCGGCAGTCGCGGCCAACACCAGTTCCTGTTGCGCTGTGCTGCTCGATAGCCGGTCGAACACGCCGGCAATCTTCTGCATCGATTCGGAGACGACGAGATACAAGGCCTCGCCCTCAGGGGTCAGCTTGATGGCGCGGTGCAAACGGTGAAAAAGCCGGACACCGAGTGTCTCCTCCAGAAACCGTACCTGCCGGCTGACCGCAGCCTGGGTGACCCCGAGCTCGTGCGCCGCAACGGTAAAGCTGCTTAGCCGTGCGACAGCTTCAAATTCGACCAGAGCAGTCATGGACGGGATCAGCCGCCGGTAGCCTTTCGTCCCTCCCGTCGTCACTTTCATGTTGCAGTCTGCTCATGCGTCATCGTTCGAGGATTCGCCAAATTCTTTATCAAGGAAATTGTGGGTCTTAGGTCGGCAAACACTATTTGAGCGTTGCCGCTTCAACGCCACGCCATTCGTGCATCATCGCGCCTACCTCCTCGGCAAGCCATTGGCGAAACTGCAGATATTCGGGTCGAAGCTTTGCGTTCTTGTGCGTGATCAGATAGTGGTGACGGTCATGGAACACGAGCGCATCCTGTACCGGTCGAATCAATCGCCCTTGCTCCACTTGGCGATGAACCAGGTGGTGCCAACCAAGCAGGGTGCCCTCGCCAGCTTCTGCCTGGGAAACGAGGAGCCGATAGTCGTTACTTTCCAGGTAATCATCTTGAGTGACCCTGTCGGTGTCATCGCCTTTCTGAAACCAGTTCCGCCATACCCGCCAATCGACATGCTCGCAAACCTGGGCTCTCCCCAGCAAAGAGAGGTGCAAGGTCGGGCGCGACAGCAGATCCAACGGCTTCAGCTTCTTGTTTTGGAAGTGATGCTCATAGAACGACTGGCTGCAGACCGGGTACACAATGTCATGAAAAAGGGGCTCGACTTCATACTCCGGCTCACGTGGTGGATTCTTGGTGATGATGATGTCGGGCTCCATGAGCTCGTCCATCTCCATAAAGTGCTCCGTCACGATCACGTGCAACCTCATCTGCGGGAATCGCTTCCGGAACGCCGGCAACCTGGACGACAGCCACAACGCAGAGAACGTGTGCGAGACGCAAATGGTAAAGGCATGCTTGTCGGAGCGTCTTACCGCCTCGGCGGCCTCGGCGATATTCATAATCGAGAGGTAGGACGCGTTGTAGAGAATGCGCCCCGCGTCGGTTAGTGCAATGTGCCGCCCCGTGCGTTCAAACAGGGCAACATCGAGCGAATCCTCAAGCTCCTTGATTTGCCTGCTGATGGCCGCCTGCGTCACGCATAGCACTTCTGCCGCCTGGGTAAAGCTCTCGTATCGCGCCGCAGTGACAAAGCATCTCAGTGCCCGCAACGACGGCATCTGCGCCAGGAGCCTGTCGGTAAATAACTGCTTCTTCTGCATGGTTGCCCTTTAAGCACGTCTTCGTGTGTCAGATCGCTTTGATTATGGCACCTTTATTGCCAGAGCCAGTGGCAGCCCGTGCAGGGCGACCCGAACCGCTTCTTCGACGTCGGCGTATTCGATGATGCAGAGGACTGGGCCGAAAACTTGGCGGTTTAAAAAGACAAACGTTTCCCCTCCCGCATCGCCAAGAGGAACAACAGCGGCAGATGCTCGCTGGCTCTTGCTGGCCGTGTTCTGTGGACGGGGGGTTAAATGTGTATTTCCGAATGCGGATAGATAGGGAACTGGCCGCACAAGTCCCTTACCTGGCTTCGCACGGCACGTTCGATATGATCGTCACCGGAAGGATCGCGCTCAAGTCCCGACAGCACTTCCAGAACCATCTCGCCGATCTCTTCAAACTGTGCCGTGCCGAAGCCACGGCTTGTGCCGGCGGGCGTTCCAAGCCGGATTCCGGAGGTCACGGTCGGATTTTCCGTATCGAAGGGGATGCCGTTCTTGTTGCAGGTGATACCGGCACGCTCCAACGCCTTTTCGGCCTGCGTGCCGGTGAGGCGCTTTGCACGCAGATCGACCAGTAACAGGTGGTTGTCGGTCCCGTCGGTGACCAGGTTCAGGCCTCCCGACTTCAGGACATTGCCGAGTGCCTGGGCATTGCGCAGCACCCGGTCGATATAGGTCGTGAATTCCGAGCGCAGCGCTTCGCCAAAGGCGACGGCCTTGCCCGCGATGACATGCAGGAGCGGGCCACCCTGCAAGCCAGGGAACACCGCCGAATTGATCTTCTTGGCGATGTCGCCGTTATTGGTGAGGATAAAACCGCCTCGCGGTCCACGAAGCGTCTTGTGTGTCGTGGACGTGACCACATCGGCAAAATGCACCGGGTTTGGGTGCCGGCCGGCCGCCACGATACCGGCGATATGTGCCATATCCACCATCAGCATGGCGCCAACGCTGTCGGCGATCTCGCGGAACCTGGCAAAATCGAGCGCGCGCGGATAGGCGGAATAGCCGGCAATGATCAGCTTGGGACGATGCTCCTCGGCCAAGCGCCGGACCTGGTCATAGTCGATACGGAACGTATCCGGGCTGACACCGTACTGGACAGCGTTGAACCACTTGCCGGAGAGAGCGGGGCGCGCACCATGGGTGAGATGGCCACCGGCATCCAGCGACATCCCCATGACGGTGTCGCCCGGTTGAAGAAGCGCAAGCATCACCGCTCCATTGGCTTGCGCTCCGGAATGAGGCTGAACGTTTGCATACTCGGCGTCGAACAGCGCTTTCACGCGGTCGATCGCCAATGCCTCCACCCGGTCCACGTGTTCGCAGCCACCGTAATAGCGCTTCGACGGGTATCCCTCTGCGTACTTGTTGGTCAGCACGGTGCCTTGTGCCTCCATGACTGCTGCCGATACGAGGTTTTCCGAAGCAATCAATTCGATCTGGGTTTGCTGGCGACGCAATTCCAGCGCGATCTCCGATGCGATAACGGGGTCACGGCTCATGAGTGGTTCGGAAAAAAAACGCGCGTTCTCGTTCACGGGGAGGCTCCGAAAGTCATCGTTCAAAGCAGGCCATCCAGGACTGCGAAAATCATCGATTCGAGTTACTGGCCATTGAAGCGTTGTGCATGCCCGGCTCTCCGCGACCATCGCCGTCGCGGAGAGCCGGAACTCAACTTATTGCTGCAGCCAGGCTTTCACTTTTTCCGGATGGGCATCGACGAACTTCTTCGCAGCGGCTGCGTAGTCGTTCGTGTTGTTACCCTCGAATTCGATGGCTTCGACGTCCGCCAGGGTCAGCTTGAAATTCTTCATGAAGACATGAGCGCGCGGGAACTTGGAGGCAAACTTCTTCGAGGCAAAGGCGTGAATCTGCTCCTCGCCACCCAGCGTGCCCTTGGGGTCCTTGAGGTAGCGCATCTGGTACTTTTGGAAGAGCCAATGCGGGCTCCAGACCGTGGCGACAATCCACTGCTTCGACTGATACGCGCGCGATACCCCGGCCAGCATCCCGGCTTCACTGGACGACTGCAGGTTGTAGCCAGACAGGTTGTAAGACTTGAGCGTCTTCTCCGAGGCCTGCATCAGGCCACCGCCCGGTTCGATACCCTGGACGATGCCGTTCAGCTTGCTCTTGACCTCGGGCTTGTTGAGGTCCGCAATGGACGACAGTTCGGACTCGGGAATGTAGGTCGGGACAGCCCAGCCATTCTTGCCGCCGGTGTAGATAATGCCGGCGTCTTCCATGTCGTTTTTGTACTTCGCGTAGTAGGTCGCATGGGTTACCGGCAGCCAGCCACCCACCATGATGTCCAGATCGCCGCGGGCGACACCTTGATACTGGATGCCGATAGCGGCCTGTACGAACTGCACCGGCTGATTGAGCTTGGTCTCCAGCACGTACTTGGTGACGTTGGCTACAGCCAGCACATCCGCCCAGTTGGTTACGGCCATCTTCACCGGTTCAGCAGCAGACGCAACGGGGGCCGCGCCAACACCCAAAGCCACAACCATCGGCACTGCCAGCTTCCCCAGAAGCGATTTAAGCAATTTGTTTTCCACGTGGTTCTCCTTTGTGACTACATGAAGTATTTAAAATGTCACGGCCCTCTATTATTTGCCGTGCATTGCTCCAAACACCGTACTACCTCTGGCGATAGAGACAGCCGCATAAGTTCTGCTCAATCGCCAGTCCAACTCCCTTTGTATCGTCACATGCCGAGACGACTGTTCCTGGGTTCAATCACCTGCAAGTCGGGCTACGTCTTACCGCTTTAGCCAGCCTTGGCCGTGCGGGCGAGCGGCTTTGCTTTTTTGGCTTTTTTTGCCTTCACCCCAAAACTCTCGGTCAGCCGGTCAAGCACAATGGCTAGCAGTACAACGCCCAGGCCACCTTCAAAGCCGATGCCAATATCCAGACGCTGAATACCGCTCAGGACGTATTCACCGAGGCCACCGGCGCCAATCATCGATGCCACTACCACCATCGAGAGCGCCATCATGATGGTCTGGTTGACACCGGCCATGATCGACGGCAAGGCGTTCGGCAACTGGATTTTCCAAAGCAGCTGCGCATCCGTGCTGCCAAACGAGCGCCCGGCTTCCAACAGCTCCTCGCGTACCTGCCGAATGCCCAAGGTCGTAAGACGCACAACCGGCGGCATGGCAAAGACGATGGTTGCAATCACGGCGGGCACCCGGCCCAGCCCGAAGAGGATGACAGCCGGAATCAGATAGACGAACGCTGGCATCGTTTGCATGAAGTCGAGCAAGGAACGCAGAACCACTCCCACGCGGTTGCTTCGTGCGCCCCAGATGCCAAGAGGCACCCCCACCACCAGGCTGAAGAAGGTTGCCGCAATAACGAGAGCCAAGGTGGACACCGTTTGAGTCCACAGCCCCATGTATTGGATCGCCTCAAGCGCGATACCCACGAAGATCGCAAACACCACGCCCCGTCGCCAAAGCGCAACGGCGACAAGAAAAACAAGCATGGCGATGAATGGAACAGCGGCGAGTCCCTTCTCGAGCAACTCGACTACCGCTCCCAGCCCAGAGGAGAACGCATCAAAACCGCCTCTGAAATGCTGGAACAGGTAATCGACAGTGCCTTCTGCAAACTTTCCAATGATTGACGAGTTCATACGCCACCCCTCCGTTCCATAACCTCTTTGAGTATCGTCCTGCAAGACACCACGCCAACGAGCTTCCCGGCCGCATCGGTAACGGGGACATCGTGTTCCTGGTTCAGGGCAATGTCCGCCAGCTGGTGCAAGTCGGTGTCGAGCGAGACCGCCTTGACATCACGAAGCAACGCCTCCCGGATGGGGGCACTACCCGATTTGTGCAGGGATGCCGGGGTGACACAGCCTTGATAACGCCCGGATTCGTCGCTGACATAGCCACATTCCGCGCCGCTATCGATAAGCTGATTAAGGTATCGGTCCGACGGGGTGCCGACGTCGCAGGAAATCAGCCCACGGTCGACCGTGGTCATCATGCTGGAGGCCTTGAGGAAGCGGGAAATATCGACATTACGGAAGAAGTCACGCACGTAATCGTCTGCCGGCGACTGGATCAATTCAGCAGGGGTGCCGACCTGGATCAGGCAGCCATCCTTCATGATGCCGATTCGGCCGCCGATCTTGATGGCCTCTTCGATATCGTGCGAAATGAAGACGATGGTGCGCTGTTCTTCCTTCTGCAGGCGCAGCAGTTCGTTCTGCATTTCGGAGCGGATCAACGGGTCCAGAGCCGAGAATGCTTCGTCCATCAGCAGAACCGCCGGGTTTACCGCCAGGGCACGGGCCAGGCCAACGCGCTGCTGCATACCGCCCGACAGTTCGCTCGGGAAAAGCTTTTCGTAGGAGCCCAGCCCGACTCGAGTCAGCGCGGAGCGAGCGATGTCATACCGTTCTGCTTTGTTCAGACCGGCGACTTCCAATCCATACGCGATGTTGTCGATCACCGTCCGATTGGGCAAAAGCGCGAACGACTGGAACACCATCGCCATCTTCTTGCGGCGAACCTCACGCAATTCAACCGTGGACATGGGCGCAATATCGCGACCTTCGAGAATGACTTTGCCGGACGTAGGCTCAATCAAGCGGTTGAGCAGACGAACGAGTGTCGACTTACCGGAGCCGGACAGACCCATGATGACGAAAATCTCGCCGGCTCTGACGTTAAGGCTCACGTCGTGTACTGCTACCATGTTGCCGGTACGGTCGAACACTTCGTTCCGGCCAAGGCCTTGTTTCAACAGCTCTGCCGCACGTTCCGGTTTCGGACCGAAGATTTTCGACAGGTTTTTGACCGTAAGAATATCGGCTCCAGGAGCCGCGCCAGACGGAACAGCCCGCGCTATTGTTCCCGGGTGTACCGCTTTCTCCATTGCAGATGCCAGGTTTTGGGTCATTGCTGTTATCCCAATTTTCATGTTCAAGAATTTGAAGCACATGACACGTCTCACCCTCTGTACGAAACCCATGCTCGGTGTTCTTGTTCGCGGGCCAGCGCCAATCCAGCTGGCCCGCACCGCACCAGTGGTTGGGCACGCGAGTCGAAAGCAAACAATGCAAGTAACACGAGCCGTACGCCATTCGCCGCACGATGCTCAAAGGCTCCTGCCATCGGTGTGTAATGCTTGACTACAGCGTAGCAAGACTATCAGCAGCACCCACTTACATTTCCTGCACCCTTTCGCATACTTTTGGTAATGCATGGCAGCTAGCCGGTGTTTGCCTGGATGGTGGAGAAAGGAATGGAGCCTCTTTAAAACCAGTATTGGGGGGTGCCTGAGAGCGGCCAATAACCGTTTTGGGCGTCCGGATCATTCGTTGGCAGCAGGTGAAGTAATGCATCTGGCTGCACGTATTATTGAAAAGTATTGAAGAGAAATTCGAAGACGGACGGATACTGCGCATTATGCTTGGGGAAGGGCGCCCATTTTACTCGGAGCTTCAAGACAGAGTTTGGTGTAGCTCGTTCCGAAATGAAAAACACAGACGGTTTCTGGCCCTGGTGTGGCCATTATTCTTCACCGCCCAATTGACTGCTTTGGCCGGACAGTGAGCATTTCCTGGTCTCACCTGAACGGCTGAGGCTATTTGATGGTTTCCGCTTCGACACTTGCCAATCGCGCATCATCGCGTCGGCAGCGTTGGCATGGGGCGGATTCTTGGTGATGATTCCAGCTCCATGAGATGCGCCGTCACGATCGCGTGCAACCTCATTCCGGGAGTTTCTGCCGGAACGACGGCAACCTGAATGACAGCCACAGCGCAGAGCCGGTGTGGGCGACACAGATGGTAAAGGCATGCGTGTCGGAGCGCCTTATCGCCTCGGCTACGTTCATGATCGGGAGGTCGGAGGCGTTATAGAGAGTGCGCCCTGCGTCGGTCCGCGCAATGTGCCGACAACAACAGCCTTCCCCGCAGGCGGAGGAGGCTATCCGGCATCCAGGATGGCCCGACCTCGACGGGCCGGGCCATCAGACGTCAATCCAGCTTCAGCCAGGTCGTCTTCAGCTCACAATACTGGTCGTGTGCGTAGACGGATTTGTCCCGGCCGCCGAAGCCCGACTGCTTGAAGCCACCGAACGGCGTGGACAGGTCACCCTCGCCGAAGCAGTTCACCGTCACCGTACCCGCCCGGATCCGGGCAGCTACCTTGTGGGCGTTGTTGACGTTGTCGGTCCACAGCGACGCTGCCAGCCCGTAGCAGGTGTCGTTGGCGATCCGGATCGCTTCCTCGACATCGGTGTATTCGATGACGCTGAGGACGGGACCGAATACTTCTTCAACCGCGATGCTCATCTGCGGCGTCACGTTATCGAAAATGGTGGGCTCGACAAACCAGCCACCGGTCTCGACGAGTACGGCGTTGCCGCCGCACACCAGGTGCGCGCCTTCCGCCTTCGCCTGCTCGATGTGACCGAGTACTTTTTCGTAGTGGCGCTGCTCGATCAGCGCGCCGACCTTCACCTCCGGATCGAGCGGGTCACCAAGCTTCCAACCTTCCAGCACGGCCAGCATCTTCTCCAGCAACGCGGCCTTCATGCTGGAAGGAACCAGCATGCGAGACCCCGAGCTGCAGTTTTCGCCCATGTTCCAGAACGCAGCAGCCACGGCTTGCTCCGCGACGGTATCCAGGTTGGCGACATCGGGCAGAATGATTTGCGGGTTTTTGCCGCCGCACTCCAGCACCACACGCTTGAGGTTGGTGTCTGCCGAGTAGTGCAGGAAACGCTTGCCCGTTTCGGTCGAACCGGTAAATGCAATCAGGTCGACATCGGGATGGTATCCCAGCCCCTGACCCACGACTTGACCGGATCCGGTGACGACACTGAATACACCTGCCGGTACACCCGCTTCCAGCGCCAGGTCGGCAATGCGCAGCGTGGACAGCGACGTTTGCGCAGCAGGCTTCACAATGACACTGTTGCCGACCGACAGGATCGGGCCGATTTTCCAGGCCAGCATCAGCGCCGGGAAGTTCCAGGGCAGGACGGCGCCCACGACCCCGATCGGCTCGCGAGTGATCATGCTCACTACGTTCGAGCCCGACGGCGACAGGGCGTCATAGCGCTTGTCGGTGACTTCCGCATGCCAACGGATGCAGGCAGCGGCCTCCGGAATGTCGAGCGCGAGGCACTCACCGATGGGCTTGCCGGCATCGAGCGTCTCGAGCAGAGACAACTCCTCGGCATGCTCCTCGATCAACTGCGCCAGGCGCGATAGAACGGCTTTACGATGTGCCGGGGCGGCTTTCGACCACACGCCCGACTCGAACGCCTCCCGCGCGGCGACGACAGCGCGTTCAAGATCCGAGGCATCACACAGGGCGACTTCGGCAAGCACCTTTCCCGTTGCGGGATTCAGTGTGTTAAACGTTTCGTTCGACGCCGCCGTGCAGCGCTGCCCGGCGATAAACGCTCTCCCGTCGATGGACAGGGATTCTGCTCTTTGCTTCCATTCCTGATGGGTTGTCATGCTCTATTCCTCACAAAATTACACGGGCAGCAAACCATGCGGCCATCTGCCTGCACTTAACATCTCGTCCGAAGGCTCTTTTCACCCCGCGATGATCGCGGCGACCTCGCGCTTGAGCTCGGTAACGATGGCTTGCAACCCCTGTTTTTCGCTTTCGTCGAGCCCTTGCAGCGGTGCTCGCACGCCGCCCGAGCGCAGCCCCGCCAGCTCGCAGCCGAACTTGATGGACTGCACGAATTTCCCGCCTTCCAGGAAGTCCATCAGCGGCAGCATCGCGGCCATGATGCGGCGGCCCTTGTCGAAGTTTCCTTCAATGACGCAGGCTTCATAGAGCGCAATGTGCTCGCGCGGGATGAAGTTCGAGCCCGCGCACACCCAGCTGTGGGCGCCCCAGGCGAAGAATTCCAGCGCCTGGTCGTCCCAGCCGCAGGAAATATCGATATTCGTGAACTCGCGCGCGAGCATGTGCAGCTGGGAAGCCTGGCCCGAGCTTTCCTTGATGGCGACAAAATTCTTGGACGCTGCCGTAACGGTGCGGAAGAACTCGCGGCCCATCGAGACGCCCATGCGGCCCGGGTAGTTGTAGAGCATGATGGGCAGATCCGCCGCCTTGTCGATGGCCAGGGCGTGGGCGGCGTTCTCCTGCTCGGTGGGGAGTGCGTAAGGCGGGGAGCCGACCAGGATGGCATCGGCCTTGATGGCCTTGGCGGCCTTGGCGTACTCGACCGAATCCTCGGTGCGTACCGCGCCGGTCCCGACGATCAGCGGGACGCGGGTGCCGATCACGTCTTTGGCCAGCGCCGCCAGATCAAAGCGTTCCTGTGCTGTATGCGCGTAGTACTCACCGGTCGATCCACCGATGATAATGCCGTGAACCTTGGCTTCGATCAGGTATTCCAGGACTTCGGCAAACGCCGCTTTGTCAATTTGTCCCTCGGACGTCAAGGGGGTAATCGCCGGGGTGTAGATGCCTTCAAACTTCATAATCGTTTCTCCATCGATAAGGAAATCGGGTTTCCAATGAAAAGGCGGCCGCCTCTTGGCGGGCGGCAGCGTACACATGCGGGTCGTTCTCAGGCTTCCTTGCCGGCCCGATGCTGTCCCCAGCAGAGATTCAGATTCACACCGACGGAAAGGAACGGCTCCGGCGGATTTTTGTTCGGCCCGGGGGACGACAGCAGGAAATCGATCAAGTCATTGCGCTGTCCGGCCAACCAGTCGGCCAGTAGCGTTCCGGTGACGGTCCCGCGCGTCACCCCCAGGCCGTTGCAGCAGAGGGCGCCGTAGACATTCGGCGCGAGTTGGCCGAAAAACCCCTGATGGTTCCGGGAAAGTGCCAGCGAGCCGCCCCATGTGTATTCGAATTCCACGCCGGGCAGCATCGGGAACCTGCGCTCGAACGACTCACGATGCCTTTTGACGAAGCGATCCAGATATTTCTGTTTGCTGCGTCCATCGGGATTGAAACTGAAACTGTTCCTCACGAAGAGGCGGTTGTCGTGGGTGCGGCGTAGTGTGGTTCCAAACGGATCGGCAGGAATCACGCCCCAAAAGGATTTGCCGCCCAGGCGAGCCTGCTCCGCCTCTGTCAGCTCCCTGGTCAGGCTTCCATACGTGAAGATCGGCAGCATCGTCCCCTGGAGAAAGCCGAAGCGCATTCCAAATGCGTTGTTGGCGAGGACGAGTTTGTCTGCCGTGATGCGGCCGTTGCGATGCGTCAGCACGGTTTTCTCACCGTATTCCACCTCGGTGATCGCCGTATTCTCATAAAGCGTCACATTCGAAGGAAGGCTGTCGGCAAGCCCCTTCACCAGTGCCGCAGGCTGAATCAAGACCGTCCCCGGCGTGAAGAGCGCTTTCCGGTAGAAAGAAGTGCCGATGTGGCCGGGCAGGTCTTTCCCTTCGATCATTTCGTAGGGTTGCCCGAGTTTATCGAGGCCGCGCCGGTAGGCATCGAGCACGGCGACGCCACGATCTTCGATTGCCGCCTGGTATTTTCCAGAGGGTCGAAGCTGGCAGTCTATTTGGTGTCTTTCGACTAGAGATTTAAGGATTGTTTGACCAGTCAAATTCAGTTTCAGACTGGTTTTCGCCGTTTCAATTTCCCCAATATAGTCGTCTGCACCGATATCGTGGGGGAGATCAATTGCAAAGCCGGCATTCCTGCCCGAGGACCCAAAACCAACCTCTTGTGCCTCAATGAGAACAATTTGGTCATCCGGAAAATTGATGGCAAGTTGCCGAGCAGCAGCAAGACCGGTAAAACCAGCGCCAACTACCACCCAACGAGCTTTAGTCGTTCCAAAATGGCTTGGCTTTGCCTGACGAGGCTTGCTTAAATGGAACCAGCCGCACGTCAGGTCATCAGCAGGAGTGGAAGTTACTTTTACCATCCCGTAGTCTCCTTTATAGTTTGTTTCCAATTCACGGAGTCTAGATATGCGGCTAGGCAGATACAATCGACCTTTTTTCCATAGAATGGATAACATGAGGTTATGAGCAAACACACCACCCTTGGCCAACGCTACTCAAGACACCCTCGCCGAGGGCCATGAAGGGCTTCATCGCAGCCGCCCCTGCCAACCGTAGGAGAGGCGCTTTCAGAATCACTCGTGATCTGTGTGTAATGCTTGACTACAGCGTATCAAGTCTGCCCCCAGCATCCAGTTACATTTCCTGCACCCTTTCACTGACTTTTGGTAATGCATCACGGATGCGGAGTGTTCGCGTAAATGAAGCAGGAGGATGTGGTGTACCTGAAAAGCGTGTATTGACGGGAGATTGCGGCCAGGGAAGACCCGCAACCGGCCCACTACAGCGGCATGGAGCGCCAACAACCAGCCTCTCGGGGGACGCCCCGGGCTTCCAGTGAGAACTTGACTGGCCTTGGCAAGAGTTGCAATTATCGAACGTAACAAACAGAAAGATGCTCACAATTGCGCAGGGGCATCCGGGTCATCGAAGGGAAAGACTTCACCAGCAAATGGCAATCATTTAAAGCTGCGTGGGAGGGCTATCAAGAATGGATAGTATCGTTATGGGTAACAATCATTTAGTGTCCAAGCAGAATGAAGTAGCAAAGCCATTGTCGGTTGCCTTCATACTCGCGCCTCAGTTCACGCTGAGTGCGTTTTCAAATTTCGTTGATGCGCTGAGGCTGGCCGCAGATGACGGCGACTTTAGCCGGCAGATTCGTTGCAAATGGAAAGTTTTAAGCCATGACAGTCGACCGATTGCCTCCAGTTGTGGCCTGGAGGTGATCCCCACCGCAGGGTTGGAAGATCCAAAGTCATTTGACTATATTGTCGTCGTCGGTGGTCTATTGCACTCTGGAAAGAAAATATCCAATCAATTGCTAAGCTATCTGAAAAGCGCAGCGGAATGGGATGTGCCGCTTGTGGGTATTTGCACGGGAAGCTTCATATTGGCACGCGCAGGGCTGATGCAAGGCCATAATTGCTGTGTTAGTTGGTTTCACCATCAACATTTCGAGGCCGAATTTCCAAAGCTGCCGGTTAGTTCGGATGAACTATTCATCATAGATGGCAAGAGAATGACGTGTGCCGGCGGGGCGGGGGTAACGCATCTGGCTGCGCATCTCATCGAGAAACACTGTGGAAAATTCGAAGCGGCACGGGCTCTCCGCATTATGCTTGAGGAAATGCCTCTGCCGGCAGCCACTCCTCAGCCACAGCCTGTTTTGACAGAAAAAGTATCGAACCTGGTGGTGCGAAAAGCTATGCTTTTGATCGAACGCAACCTGAGTAACCCGCTGTCAATTGAGGATGTTTCTCGGAAGGTCAATGTCAGTCTTAGGCAGCTCGAAAGATTGTTTCATGTTGAACTTGGCATGACGCCTGCGTCTTTTTCCTTGAAGCTAAGGTTAAACCACGCCCGGCATTTCCTGCTTAACACCAAGCATCAAATATCGTATATTGCATTCGAGTGTGGATTTATCGGGTCTTCCCATTTTACTCGTTCTTTCAAGGCGGAGTTTGGTATCACTCCGACCGAAATGAGAAATAGAGGGGCCGTTAAAAATCATGCATCATAGCGGGAGCTGACAATCCCGGGCAGCTTCTTTGGGCGCGTCGAAAAGCCTTGCTTTTGAATGAGGTGGCAATCATTCACAATGGAGAGGTATTCGAAGAGCCGGAACGTTTTCATGCTGTTTGCAAAAAACAGCCCGTACGAATTTTCCCAACCATGTTAAAGAGGCCAGGGGCCTCTTTGGTTTCGAGCAGCGTCAGTCCTTTCCCGTCAAGCCGCCTTTCGCCTGTGGCGGTTGTACCCTTGCTCCGCACTGTGTGATCACTGCCTTGGGCATCTTCCTGTAGGTTTCGACGTCGTTCGTGGAGAAATCGGCGAATACGGCGCCCCGTTGCTTGGCGGCAGGGAGAGCCGGTGCGTGGCGCTCGCAAGCGCTTCTCCATGGCCGGGGCCCGGTCGAGCGGATGGATCACCATCCCATGTTTTTTCGGGCACAACGGTTGCGACGTGATCGATTGCAACTCGGAGTGCGATTATCGATGTGGCTGGAGCAAATGAGGCGACCTAAGCTGGAAGCGCTCACTCCGCATTCCGGGCCGAAAATGGTGTGGGCACCGTCCGAATGAACTCTTTCTGGGGAGGTGGCTATGAAACACTGGTTGCTAGGCGGTTGCGCGGCCTTATTGGTTTGTTTGCCAACGTTGGCCGAAGAAAAGGTCGGCAAGAGCATTTTTGACGGCCCCCCGGAGCAGCGGATCGATGCCTTGGCCGAGATTCAACCCGGCCTCGGGGTCGTCATGAACGAAATCGGCACGCGGTTTGCCAACCTCTACTGGGCGGCCAACGGCGGTAATTGGGGCTTGGCCGATTATCAGTTGAAGGAGCTGCTGGAAGCCCAGGAGGTGGGCGAGGCGACGCGGCCCGGGCGGGCGCCCATGTTGAAAGCGCTTGAAGAGAATTATCTGGTACCGCTCCAGGCCGCCATCAACAAGAAGGACCTCAGTCAGTTCAATCCTCGCTTTGCCGAGGCCGAAAGGGGCTGTAATGCCTGCCATACCGCGTTGGGCTATGGATTCATCCACTATCACGTTCCCCGCAACCCGCCTTCGGGCTGGCTCGACTTCAAGCTGAAAACCTCGCCCGGTTATAAGGAAAAGACCGAGACTCAGTAAACCGATAGTTCGCGAGTACCTGCACCGCCGGGCGATGGCCGCGGCGTAGGATGATGCTAGCGGGAGGCGGCGACCGAGAGGGCTCCGTTCCCCATTCGGCAACGGTTCTCGCTGGTGCGGTCAGGAGCTGCCGGCATGGCGGTGCCAGCTTGCACCTGGCGGCGCGAGTCCGACATCGAGCGAGGACATCAAGGTTTCCAACTCGCTGGTGATGTCGGCCTGGCGTTGGCGGAAGTAGGCTCGCTTCAGGCGGGTGCCGGTATCATCCAGATGGTCTTGGGCGCGCTGCATTTGCGCCAGACGCCAGCGGTTTTCCTGCTGCAGCGACTGGAACAGCGCGCCCAGCAACGCGACGCGCAACCACTCGGTCTGCAGCTTGGGCCGCAAGACGGCGTCGGGCAGCGTGCGTAGCGGGGGCGGCCCAGGGGAGGGGGGTGGCAGTGTTGGCAGCGGCAGCAGGCGTTGCTCGCAAAGGTCATGCTCCGCATGGTGCAACACGAACAGTTCGGTCCCGGGTTCGCTGTCACTCCAGCGAGGCCACAGCATATCGAGCCAAGCCTCGATGCAGTCCGCAGCCTCTTCTGCCGTGTTGCAGCCGGGAAGAGCCTCGAACGAAAGAGGCAGCGGTAGCGTGTTCTGGCTCAGACGGTCACCCGACACGAACCAGACCGCATCGGGGTAACGGGTACACAGCGCTGGCAAGGCGGCTTGCAGGCGCTCGTTGAAGCCGCCACAAAAGCCCCGTTCCGCTCCAATGACCAGCCATAAGGGCCGGCCTTTGCTGCTCGACGCTCCGCCATGACTCTCTGCCAGTGCCTGCCGTAGCACCGACTCCGCCCGAGCTTGCGACTGGGTCAGGCGGTTGAGCCGCTGGACTTCGGCGTAGGCAAGGTTGCGCATGGCGCCAACAATCTTGCCCAGCTCTGCGAGCATGCGCAGGTGCCCGCGCAGGGCCGCGCTGCTCATGTGCGCCCCAGCCAGGCGGCCACGGTCGTCACCCACTGGTCGTGCGGAGCCGTCAGCGCTGGGGCGCTGGCGCTGTGTTGCGACAGTTGCGCGAGCAGCGGTGCCAGGGCATTGGCATCCAGGCCATCCAGCCAGCCTTGGTTCAGGGCTATCAGCCAGGCCATCTGGTACGTGATCGGGCGGGGCTCCAGCCGGCTTTGCCGGAACAGCTCGCGCAGCAAGTGGCCTCGTGCAACGCGCTCCGCCATGCCGGGTTCCAGCCGCGTGCCGAAGCGGGTGAACATTTCCAGTTCGAGGAACTGCAGGTAGTCGAGCCGCAGCCGGCCGGCTTCGTGTGCGATCGGTTTATCTTGCGCCTTGCCGCCGATGCGGGATACCGAGCGGCCGATATCGATGGCGGGCAGCATGCCGGCGGCGAACAGGGGCTGGCTCAGGTAGATCTGGCCGTCGGTGATCGAGATCAGGTTGGTTGGGATATAGGCGGCCAATTCGCCCTGCTGGGTCGGCACGATGGGCAGCGCGGTCAGGCTGCCGCCGCCTTGTTCTGGCGCCAGCGCGGTCGCGCGTTCGAGCAGGCGCGAGTGCAGGTAGAAAATGTCGCCCGGGTAGGCCTCGCGTCCGGGGGGGCGGCGCAGCAGCAGGGACAGTTCGCGATAGGCCTGGGCATGCTGGCCAAGGTCATCGAATACGATCAGCACGTCGTGACCGGCGTGCATCCAGTCTTCTGCCAACGCGCAGCCGGCGAACGGGGCCAGGTACTGAATGCCGGGTTGGGCGCTGGCCTCGGCTACCACCACGGTGGTGTGAGCGAGCGCGCCGGACTCGGTTAGCAGGTCAATCACCTCGGTCGCGGCAGCGCGGCGCTGGCCGATCAGCACGTAGACGCAGCGCACGTTCTGGCCGCGCTGGTGGATCACGGCGTCGAGCGCCAGCGAGCTCTTTCCTGTGCCGTCGTCGCCGATGATGAGCTGGCGCTGGCCACGTCCGATCGGCAGCAGGGTGTCGATGATGGTGTTGCCACTGTAGAGCGGGCGGCTCACCGCCGTGCGGGCGATGATGGGCGGCGAGGGAGCTTCGAGCGGGCGCGTGGCGCGGGTTGGCGCTTCTGCCTGGCCATCCAGTACGCGCCCGAGCGGGTCGATCACCCTGCCCAGCAGGGCGTCGCCGCACGAAATGGTCAACCTGCGCCCACCGCGACGCACGCGCGTGCTGGCGGCGACGCGGCGCGAAGAGTCGAGCAAAATGGCGCCGATCAGCATTTCGTCGAGCTGGTCGGCGAGGGCGTAACTGCCGTCTTCCAGTTCGAGCAGCTCGCCGCGCCGTGCCGAGGGCAGCCCACCGATCCAGGCGATGCTGTCGGCGATACCGACGATCTCGCCACGTTCTTCGATGGTGAGCCCGATACCCGTGCTGGCGCTCATGGAGTCCCGCCCGGGTTCGGTGCCGTCGCTGTGGCGCGCAGCCCATCGAGTGATTTGGCCAGGCTGGCTTCCAGCAGATGGCCGTCGAGCCGTACCGCCAGCCCGGCGATCAGCGCGGGGTCGCGCTGCCAGTCGAATTGAGGCGTAAAGGTGAGCAGCGTGGTCAGGGCATTTTCGACCTGAGCGCGCTGCGCTGCCGTCATTTCATAGGCGCTAGCCAGCTCGACGGTGGTCAGGGCGCTGGCCTGCAAAGGGCGGCGGCTCTCTTCGGGCAAGGCGGCCAGATCGGCCAGGAACAGACCGACAATGGCGTGCTCGAGCTCCGGTCCGGCCAGCCGGGTGAGATAACCGCGCAGGAAGGCTTCTGCGCGCTGCGCCGCCTCCTCATCCTGTTGTTGCGCCTGCCGGGCCTGCCAGGCCGCGAGCCTTACCTCGGCCTTGGCGCGCTCGCTGGCGAGCTCTGCCGAGAGTTCCGTCAGACGCTTGGCGCGCTCGGCGTCGATCTCGTTGGCCAACTGGCTGCGTGCGCTGTCGCGTTGGCTTTCCAGCTCGGCGTGTCGAGCAGCCAGTTGCGTCTGCTGTGCCTCCAGTTCGGCACGCCCGGTCTGCAGCGCCTGGTAGGCCTGTTCGTTTTGCTGCTGGCGAGCGGCGATGGCCGCCTGCAGTGGTCGGTACAGAAAGCGCGTCAACAGCCACAGCAAGACCAGGAAGTTGACGATTTCCAGGATGAACGTAGTGGCGTCCAGGCCCATGGCCAGATCTCCCTCAATGCAACAGGTATTCGAGCAGGGGGTTGCGGAACAGGATGATCAGCACCACGACCAGGCAGTAGATTGCCAACGATTCGATCATCGCCAGACCGATGAACAGGGTGCGACTGATCGCTTTCTCCGCTTCCGGCTGGCGCGCCAGCGCATCGAGCGCCTGGGCGATGGCGCGCCCCATGGCGAGGGCGGGGAAAAACACACCCAATGCGATGGCAAATCCGGCCACCACCGTGGATACCAAGCTGAAAAGATGGATATCGGTCATGCTGCGGACTCCGTAGGGGAAGGGGGGGCGGGAGGCGGCGCGGCTTCCAGTGCGCCCCCGATGTAGATCAGCGCCAGCATGCCGAAGATATAGGCCTGCACCAGCGCCTCGATCACGTGAAGCAGCAGCAAAGGCACCGGTACCAGAAAGCCGGCCACCAGCAGTACCAGGAGCGCCGCCATTTCCAGGCTCATCATGTTGCCGAACAGGCGCACCGCCAGCGCCAGCGTGCGCGTCAGTTCGCTGACCAGGTGAAATGGCAGCAGGATCGGACTGGGCTGAAGATAGTGGCGCAGGTAGCGGCGCCAGCCGGCGGCGCGGATGCCGTACACGTGCACGGCCAGGAAGACCAGTACTGCCAGCGCGGCGGTGACCGAGAGGTCGCGCGTGGGGGCCGACAGGCCCGGCACCAGGCCCAGCAGGTTGGCAGCGAGGATGAACAGCCACAGTGTGGCGATGAAAGGCAGGACGCGCGGCACGGCCGGCGCCGGCACAACCTCGGCCACCGCCTCGGTCATCAGCACGAGCACGGCTTCGGCCGCGACCTGCAGGCGCTCCGGGCGGCCGGACAAGCGGCGGCCAAGGGCGTAGGCCAGGACGGCGAACAGTACCGTCAGCGCGGCGGACAGGATCAGCGGCTCGCTCAGGCCGATGCCGGCCACCGTTAGCCAGACGTTGCCGGACAAGCCGTTCATTGGTCCAGCCCCTTCAGAAAGCGATACACATTGTAGGCGCCGACGACGATGCCTAGCACGATCAGGCTGATGGTCCAGCGTACCGAGTAACCCGCCAGATGGGTGTCGAGCCAGCGTCCCAGGTAGGCGCCGAGCAGCAGCGGCACCACGAACAGCAAGCCGACGGTGCCGCCGATCAGGATCAGCCCGATCGGCCCGCCGGGCCGGAAGCGCCGGCGGCGCTGGAGTTGCGTTTGCAGGCTGTCGCGCAGCTTGTCGTCGCGCTGGCTCATGGGTGGTGTGTCTCCGACCATTCGCGCAGGCGCTTGATCAGGGCGCGCTCGAGTTCATCCCGTGCTTGCTGGTCGGCGCTGCGTGCGCCTTGCTCGCGCTGGAGCAGCTGTTCCAGCTGGGCCGTCAACTGATCGTCGTGCTCGGCACTCACAAAGCGCGCGCTTACCAGTTGAACCAGATCATGGCGGCACACCAACGCGCCACCGCTGCAGGCGAGGTAGCGCCAACGGCCGTCGACGAAGCGGCACCGCAGCAGGCCTGGCTGCAGCGCGGTGATCAGGGCCTCATGTCCCGGCAGCAGGCCAAATTGGCCGGTGGGATCTTCCGCCACCAGGCTGGCAATGCCTTCCAGTCGCTCCACGCTGCGTCCGTCGAGCAATTCGATCGTCAGCGTGCTCATGACGGCATGGCTCCGCGCATATAACACTCCTCCTCCGACAGTTGGTCGTAGGCGCCGTCGAGAAAGTGCTCGCAGTCAC